>NZ_JBHTLM010000002.1:0-534886 GCF_042678945.1 Paenibacillus puldeungensis
GACCGGGATGGACGCACCGCTGGTGCACCAGTTGTTCCGCCAGGAGCATAGCTGGGTAGCTAAGTGCGGACGGGATAAGCGCTGAAAGCATCTAAGCGTGAAGCCCCCCTCAAGATGAGATTTCCCAATGAGTAAGACCCCTTGAAGACGACGAGGTTGATAGGCCTGAGGTGGAAGTGCAGCAATGTATGGAGCTGACAGGTACTAATCGGTCGAGGGCTTATCCTAAAAGCTTTACGAAGTAAAGCTACTTCGGAAGCATATGCTAATTTAAGACGCAAACAACGTTTCGTATCCAGTTTTCAAGGATTAACACCTTGAATTTATGGCTTGGAGAGATACCCAAGTGGCTATAAGGGGACCCTCTGCTAAGGGGTTAGACTGCGTAAGCGGTGCGAGGGTTCGAATCCCTCTCTCTCCGCCATTCGTACAAGCATATATTATGGCGGTGTAGCTCAGCTGGCTAGAGCGTACGGTTCATACCCGTGAGGTCGGGGGTTCGATCCCCTCCGCCGCTACCATAATCAATCGGAGGCTTAGCTCAGCTGGGAGAGCATCTGCCTTACAAGCAGAGGGTCGGGGGTTCGATCCCCTCAGCCTCCACCATAGTAAGTAAGCAAGCCAGTACAACTTGATACGCCGGTGTAGCTCAACTGGTAGAGCAACTGACTTGTAATCAGTAGGTTGGGGGTTCAAGTCCTCTCGCCGGCACCATTTTCATAAAACTGCGGAGCCGTGGTGTAGAGGCCTAACATGCCTGCCTGTCACGCAGGAGACCGCGGGTTCGAATCCCGTCGGCTCCGCCATTTTACAAAAAGGTATTTCCACAGAGAAGTGGGAAAGTTATCGACTTAACCACTTTATTTTTTTTGACTAATTTCATATGGCTCGGTAGCTCAGTCGGTAGAGCAGAGGACTGAAAATCCTCGTGTCGGCGGTTCGATTCCGTCCCGAGCCACTTTTATGCTTAACTAGCATAAAAATCTGGAGGCTTAGCGAAGTGGCCAAACGCAGCAGACTGTAAATCTGTTCCTTCACTGGTTCGGTGGTTCGAATCCATCAGCCTCCACCAGTTATGAGCCATTAGCTCAGTTGGTAGAGCACCTGACTTTTAATCAGGGTGTCGAAGGTTCGAGTCCTTCATGGCTCATCTAAATAAAAGGCGTGTATTTCAAGTAATTTGAAATACACGCCTTTTTGCTATTGAATTTAAGTAATCGGTAGTATAAGGCTTCACTATTTTCTTTGTATTTTCTTTACACCAACTGTAAAACGAACAATATCACTTTCTGTTAATCTTGCATTGAAAGGGATGGTTGAAGCGGTTCATCAAAATGGGTATGAAATAGATTGGGATCATTACTTCTCGTGTGAGGTTTATACGGATCAGAGGTTTAGTTTCCCCAAAAGCAGCGGCCCAAATATCCTAATCCTCGATTTTATATACCATGTAAAAAGAAATAGAAATGATGGTTGAAATTTACCTGATTTCAGTTTGAAACCCGGGATATGATAAAATAAATTATACTTAACTCTAATATCCGATTGTAAGGAATGGCACTCATGATGAATATTAAAAAGCTCAAGCAGCAAGTGGAGAATATCATTGGCGCTTCTATCGTAGAAGCAAAAATGGATCAGCATACCTGGAGTTCCTTGGTTAATGAGGCCGGAGCATCGGAAACGGGCCCCATTCGCTTGAAAGACCGGATTATCTGGCTGTGTAATCAACAGGCTAAAGAGGTAAACGTGCTGGAGACAAAAGCTATGGGTGTGACCGAAGCAGAAGCCAAACTTATCCATCTTTTGCTGTCCTCGGCTCGTGATCAGCAGCCGTTTGCGCCTGTGAAACATGACGACGAATATCGTAGTACCCAGTTAGGGGAATGGCTGCAGGATCGTATTAGTAGCGGGGATTTACATATGCCCGTTCCGGATAGCATAGAGATCAAGGCTCGATTGAAGGGACAGATGCTACCGTTTTTGCTCAGCTGGGATAATGCGGGACTGACCATTGCTTTTTCGAAGCTGAATAAACTACTAAAGAGTTATTTTGGCGGAGATATTGTGCTGATTCCATTGAAGGAAGACTGGCTGATTCTTCTCGGTGAAGGTTTGTTCGCCAGCTTACGGGAGGAAAGTGAAGAAGGCGCGGAGACAGAGCGGGACTTAATAAGCGCGTTATGCCAAGGGCTATATGAGCTGATTACGAATGAATGGGTCGGAGGATTCCATCTCACGGTGGGGGATAGTTGGATTGGTGATGCGGACTTGGTTATTGCTGCTCTGTCCCTTCGCCAGACGATGCAGCTTGGCAGAGTTTTTGACGTAACAAAGCAGATTCATTTCCCCTGGGAGCTGAAGCTGGAGCGTTTAGTATACAGCATTCCGGAAGAGCAACGGGAACATTTTATCGAAGAAACCGGGGATCATGCCACCCTGTTGCAGGACGAGGAGCTTGTGACGACACTGGAGACTTTTTTTCAGCTGGATTGTAATGTTAGTGAAACTGCTAAGCGGTTGTACATCCATCGAAACACGCTTTTATACCGGATTGATAAGTTCAAGCAGGAGACAGGACTGGATGTTAGAACGTTTCGGGACGCGGTTTTGGTCAAGTTGGAGCTGTTATTGTATAAAGTGACTAAAAGGACGTAGTTTTTTTGTGCAGTTTGTGGATGGCCCCCATTAGGCTAAATCGTTAATATAAGAGTATGAATTGTATCCGATTACATTAAGACGACAACAACCAAAATAATTACATTATGGGAGGCAAAACAAATGGCAGGCGTACGCTTAGAACACATTTTCAAAAAATATCCGGGTGCTGATAAAGCCACTGTAGCCGACATTAACCTCGATATCAAGGATAAAGAATTCCTCGTATTGGTCGGACCATCTGGTTGCGGTAAATCAACGACTCTTCGTATGATCGCAGGTCTTGAAGAAATTACTGAAGGTAAACTGTACATCGGCGACCGCGTCGTGAACGACGTAGCTCCGAAAGACCGCGATATCGCGATGGTATTCCAATCTTACGCTTTGTATCCACACATGAACGTTTATCAAAACATGGCGTTCGGTTTGAAACTTCGTAAAGTGAAAAAAGAAGAAATCGACCAACGTGTTCGCGAAGCAGCGAAAATTCTCGACATCGAGCACTTGCTTGACCGTAAACCGAAAGCTCTTTCCGGTGGTCAACGTCAACGGGTTGCCTTGGGCCGTGCTATCGTCCGTGACCCTCAAGTGTTCCTGATGGACGAACCGCTCTCTAACTTGGATGCTAAACTGCGTGGTCAAATGCGCGCCGAAATTACGAAGCTGGTTAAGCGTTTGGAAACCACTTGCATCTACGTAACACATGACCAAATCGAAGCAATGACGATGGGCGACCGGATCGTAGTTATGCACGATGGTATTATCCAACAAGCCGCTTCTCCTGAAGAACTGTACAACCAACCAGGCAACATCTTCGTAGCCGGATTCATCGGTTCCCCAACAATGAACTTTGTGAACGGTACTTTGGTGGAAGAAGGCGGCGAGGTTCGCCTCAAAGCCAACAACATAAACGTTCTAGTTCCTCAAGGTAAAGCTGCTGTCTTGAAAGAAAAAGGATATATCGGTAAAGATGTCATAATGGGTATCCGTCCTGAAGACATCCATGAAGAGCCAGTATTCTTGGAAGCTTCTCCAAATACAGCATTTACGGCAAACGTATATCTGACTGAAAACCTTGGTCATGAAATGCAATTGTACTTGAACGGCGCAGGCAGCGACAACTTGATCGCGCGCGTTGACGGCCGCTCGAATACTCGTGAAGGCGACAATGTTAAACTGGCCATCGACATGAACAAAATTCATATCTTTGACAAAGAAACACAACGCAACGTATTTTTCAACTAATTCGTAGGCACAATTAGGAAACCGCCCTTCGGGGCGGTTTTTTTAATAACAGATGGTTTTATGGAATGATTCGGAGCGAGGTTGGCACGGCATCTTTCGAATGATTGATTTACGATGCAATTTCCATTACGATGAATACATTGAAACGATTTTGATAAAGAGGCAAAACCCGGATTCGCCACAGCATATATCGGAACCGCAGAAGTGTACAATATTACCCGCTTGTACCAAGGTATCGGAAAGGAAGAACACCATGGTTAAAAAAGTCAAAGTATCGGAATTGGTCAACCAGTTCGGGCTTGAGGTGGTATCTGGAGAACAGGGCTTAAAACGAGCCATTACAGTGGATGACCTGTATCGACCTGGTCTGGAAATGGCCGGTTATTTTGAATATCATCCGCCGGAACGCGTACAAATTTTAGGAAAGACGGAGCTGGCCTTCTATGAAATGCTTCCAGCAGAGGATCGTAAAGATCGGATGGAGCGGTTGTGTAGCAGCGAGGAGACTCCTTGCATCATCGTGACCCGGTCGTGGGAGGTCCCCCAAGAGCTGATCGATATTAGCTCAAAGAATCAGATCCCGGTGCTGCGCAGCAGCATGGCGACTACGATTCTTTCGAGCCGTATTACAAGCTTCCTTGAACGGAAGCTGGCGCCTACAGCGACTATTCATGGCGTACTTGTTGATGTATACGGGGTTGGCATGCTGATTACGGGCAGTAGCGGTATCGGGAAAAGTGAAACTGCGCTTGAGCTCGTAAAACGCGGCCATCGCTTGATTGCCGACGATGCTGTAGAAATAAGACAAACCTCGGATAACCAACTGCATGGTACAGCTCCGGAATTAATCCGCCATTTGCTGGAGATACGCGGCGTCGGGATCATCAACGTGATGACCCTGTTTGGGGCAGGTGCAATTCGGAACAACAAGCGGATTTCTCTGGTGGTTAGGCTTGAGGCTTGGCAGCAGGAAAAACAATATGACCGACTGGGGCTGGATGAAGAGACAACCCGTATCATTGATACGGATATTCCGTTAGCTACCATTCCGGTACGTCCTGGACGGAACCTTGCTGTTATCATTGAGGTAGCGGCTATGAACTTCCGCCTGAAGCGGATGGGGTACAATGCAGCCCTTCAGTTTACGACAAAACTAACGGAGACCATCGCAGAGGATATCGACGATTTAGATTAGGAGCGTGAACAATGGGTACCTTATTATTGGACCCGATAGCTTTCTCTATCGGCAGTTTGAAAGTACACTGGTATGGAATAATTTTGGGAAGTGCGGCGCTTGTGGGGCTGCTGTTTGCGATTTGGGAGGGGAAGCGATTTCGCATTCCCCAGGAATTTTTTATGGACTTGCTGTTGTTTGGCGTGCCTTCCGCCATTATCGGAGCGAGAATTTATTTTGTAGCATTCAAGTGGGAGGACTATAAGGACAATCTCCTGGATGTTTTTAAAATATGGAACGGTGGTATCGCCATTTACGGTGCGCTGATCGGTGCGATTATTTGCGCCGTTATCTTCGTCCGGAAACGTGGCTATAATTTTTGGCGAATCGCGGATATATGTGCCCCTGGGCTGATTGTAGGCCAATTGATTGGACGTTGGGGAAACTTCGTCAATCAAGAGGCGTATGGGGGCCCAACGACAGAAAGCTTTTTGCGGGATAGCCTGCATCTGCCCTCCTTTATCGTGAACCAAATGAATGTGCAGGGCACGTTTGTTCACCCTACATTTTTATATGAATCGGTGTGGAACCTGGTTGGTCTTGTGCTGCTGCTTATTTTGCGGAGACAGAAGTTTTTACGGGCTGGTGAATTATTCGCTTCCTACTTCATTTGGTATTCAATTGGCCGTTTCTTTATCGAAGCATTCCGAACGGATAGCCTAGCTTTTCAAGGTGCCTCATGGCTTGCATCATTCGTGAATGGACTTTGGACACCGATGACCTGGTTCGGGTTTGAGCAAGGCTATCTGGCTCCGTCATACGGTAATGTGAGAATTTCGCAGCTGCTGGCTATTCTTATTGTGGTTATAGCGGTTGTGTTTATAATTGTGCGTCGGAGCACTGTGCGCGATTTGCCTCATTACCTGGATCCGATCGTTTCCACGAAATTGACGGTGGGGGAGAGCTTGCCTACTGCTGAACTGTCTAGTACGGTAGCGAAGGAATCGGTTAAGACTAATGAGGAAGCAGCAAAGCCAGAGGTAACTGAGGAAACACCGGAAAGGTCGGAGGAAAAAAAGGAGTAACAATTACATGATAGACACGGTATTATTTGATCTGGATGGTACGATTATCGACACAAATGAACTGATACTAACGACGTTTGAGCATGTGCTTCAGAAGCATGCGTTGAACAAGTACACCCGGGAGCAAATGATTCCGTACATGGGGCTGACACTGGAATATCAGCTTCAAACGTTTTCCGGAAAAAAGGATGTAGCGGAGCTTGTAGTCGACTATCGGAAGTATAACCGGGAGCGTCATGATGAATTGGTACAGGAGTTTCCATATGTAAAAGAAGTAATCACTCAGCTCCATGAGCGCGGGATCAAGCTTGGAGTCGTCACAACGAAGATTCAGGAAACAACGCAAAAGGCCTTGGACCTGTTTGGACTTCTGTCTTTTATGGATATTATCGTCACTGTGGAGGATGTAGAGCATCCTAAGCCGCATCCCGAGCCGATCTTAACCGCAATGGAAAAGCTAAACTCAGAGCCAGCCCGTACGCTGATGGTCGGCGACAGCGCAGCAGATATCGAGTGCGCCCATAATGCGGGCGTTCAATCGGCGGCGGTGGCTTGGTCGCTGAAAGGTCTGGAGATGCTTCAGAGCTACAATCCGGACTATATCCTGAAGGACATGACCGATTTGTACGGCGTGTTGGGATGGGAGCCTGTGAACAAGTGAGAAAGGTTCGACGCTATCCGGTGGAGGGTCCAAACGCACTTTGGCAAATTTACCGGACGGTTAGCCCGTGGAAAGGCACACGCAATTTTATATTTGTTCAATTGGCGAGATACTGCCCGGTGTTGTCCATCAAAAACTGGATTTACCGGCGTATCCTCGGCATGAAGGTCGGCGACCATACCGCGTTTGGTTTGATGGTGATGGTGGATGTGTTTTTCCCGGAGCTCATTACCGTCGGGCGAAATTCAGTCATCGGCTACAATACGACGATTCTGGCGCATGAGTACCTGATCAAGGAATATCGGCTGGGTGAGGTACGGATTGGCGATGAAGTGATGATTGGCGCCAATTCCACGATTTTACCGGGTGTTACGATTGGCGATGGCGCTGTTGTGGCTGCCGGGTCGGTTGTACATAAGGATGTGGCTCCCGGTACCTTTGTTGGAGGCAATCCTCTGAGGGTGCTGGAGCGTAAGAGCCCGGAGGGTGTCCGTGGCGTGGATGAGGGCTGAAAAGTAACGTCCAAGAAATTAGCACAAATGGCCTGTAGATGTAAAAAGTACATCTATTCTGCCTAATATCCCTCACATTTTTGTTTTAGTTGTAAAAAGTACATTTAAACTGATCCAGCACAAAAAGCAGGAAAATAAATGTACAAAATGCAATTAGACCTCTCTCTCGCTAACGTGGCACCATCCAATTTAGGGCATTACCCATCAATAAAGAGCACCACCGTGTTATCGGTAGTGCTCTTTATTGTTTGTGGCGTCCCGCGTGTGGGATCCCTCTCGTCCCCACCTTTTTGCGTTGGCTATTTAAGGTTAATTTTAACTTCAAGAGGCTTGTAGATATTTTTGTCAGAGGTATTTTCAAGGGTGAAAGTTAAAGGTTGTGCATAATCTGAAGGGGCGATGGAAAAGTCGACCGCTTCTTTTCTGCTATCCCCTCTTGTGATGGTATATATTGCACCTGATTTATCGGTGAAGCTGGCATTCTCTAAGATATGGTTGTTATTATCTGACGTTTTGTTAAACCGCAGCTTAATATCTACAGATTCCTTGCCGGAGACTATATCGAGTTTTTGAATTAACTGACCTCCGCTCAGAATCTGTTTTTTCGCCGTATCAATGACCAGCTTTGACTTGTTGCTAGTTGTTTCAGTAATACCTGCAGCTTTGAGAGCCGCTTCACTATAATCGTCATAAAAAATGCTGCGAAAAGCAAGCTGCAAGAATGAGGATCGGCCTAAACTAGATTGATATGATGATTCGTTTTGGTTTGGTGTTAGAAAATACTGGAATTGACTGGCACGTTCTTCACCTAAATATAGCTTGGTATCTTGAATTCCTTTTACAAGCTTATCAGTAGATGGACCTATAGATTCAATATTTATAGTTGTGCCTAATGGGCGAAGCACCATATTCTTAATCGTTACTTTATGATCACCGAACTGGGCTGTTTCGTTAATAGGTATTGTTCGTTCCAAATCGGCATATTTACTTTTATCCAATTCAATAGGGATATAAACTTTCTTCAGATCTTCCTTTTTCTCAGAATGTTCTCCCCAGGAGCCGGAAAATAAGATTTTCCCGCGAGCAGCCTGACTGGAAACTTGGAGTTTAACAAAGGTATGCATGATGGGCCCTGTACGGCTAGACTTGTGATCCGCCGATTCATAATATTTTGGACCCATTTCTGTGGAGCTGACATTGGCATCTTGGATCGGAGTATATCCTTGTACATCAATTGGAAAATCCCTCAATGTATTCTCCGATGTATAAAAAATAATGGCCGTCCGGCTATCGGCTAGAACGCCGTCTACCGTTACTTTATATCCGTCTTTTTCTACCGTTTGATTGATCGGCTGGTACAGGCCATGATCCGCTGCTCTCTCCATGTCCGTTGTCAACATGCTGCGCACGTAATCCGGGATGTCGCCCTGGCTTCCCATTACGGCAGCAGGCGTTGCCTGATAGCCGTATTGCCAGAAAGCGATGACTAGTACCATACAAAAGGCTAACCCTCCTGCAATCCCCCAACGTTGGCTGAGCTGCCGTTTACGGCGAGCTTGCTTGCCGCGATTTAGTCCATTCCTCACTGCAGTTTCTAGTTTCATCTCATCTATCTTTCTTTCAGCCTGGAGAGCGTCATCGAAAAAATGAGTCAGCTCCAGTTCCTCCCGTTCAGCCATAAAACAATTCACCTCCCAAATCCATATGGCCCCTGAGTTGTTTCAGTCCTTGATGGAGCCATGTTTTTACGGTGCCTTCCGGACGATCCAGCACCTTGGCGATCTCCGCCAGCGTCATGTCCTGATAGTATTTCAAGGTCAGCACATGGCGATATTTCGGCTTAAGCTGCTCGAGTGCGGTTTCGAGATCCAGCTTATTCACGCTAACCATTTCTGTCGTCCCTTGCGGCATGACAGAGGCCAGGGGAAGAACCTTTTTCCGCCGCCTTTGCTCGTCGATGCAGCAGTTGATTAATATTCGAATCAGCCAAGGCATAAAGGCCTCCGGCTCTTTCAAACGTCGGCATTTCAACCAGGCTTTGCACACCGTCTCTTGCACGGCCTCCAAAGCATCCGCTTCATTTCGCAAGTAGCTGAAGGCGATGCCGTAAAGCTTTCGGCTGTTCGCGGATATAAGCCCCTGAAAGGCGATTTCATCACCACCGCAGGCGGCGATGGCCCATTCTCTCTCTTCCACGTGGGTACTCCTTCCTCCTCATTGAACCCTGGGATTACCGGCCGGTAATTTCAATCCCTATCATAAAGACGGCGCATGCTGCCAAACGGTTTTTGGGTAAGAAAATTTTAGCAGGACAAACTTGGCATGTAGTAATTATACGTTTCTTTATTTTTACGAGGGAAGGGGACGATATTAGGTTACCTCCTACAAGGGATTTACAGGGAAACTGGGGAATACTGAATGGAGCGTATTTTTTGCAGAAACGATTTGAAAGAGGCGTTGACGGGTGAAAAGAATATATGATAAGATATGCCATATTCTTTACTTTGGTAGTATGGTAGCACTTTAATATAGTAAAGGTTTTCGTCAATGTAAATCATATTCTTCTTAAATAGATAAGACAGTGAGGTGAAGGTTTTGACTAAACCAAAAGGGTTTGAAAAACCGGCGGGAGTTCGCGATTATCTGCCTTTTGCCGTAGAGAAGCTGCGATCGATCGAGCATCGGGTGCTTGATTGCATGGCCGGCTGGGGGTACCGGCAGATCATGACGCCGACGATGGAATACTACGATACGGTAGGCGTAGCGAGCTCCACCTCGGATCAAAAGCTGTTTAAGCTGCTCAACAACCGGGGAACTACGATGGTTCTCCGTTCCGATATGACTGCGCCGATCGCACGGGTGGTGGCCTCCTTGTTGAAGGAAGAGCCGATGCCGCTCAGATTGTGCTACCATGCGAATGTGTTTCGGGCGATGGAGGAAGAGGCGGGCCGGGAGGCGGAGTTTTTCCAGACCGGTGTCGAGCTGGTTGGCGATGATTCCGCTGAGGCTGATGCTGAGGTCGTGGCGCTGGCGGTAGCTTCTCTGCAGGCTGCGGGCGTGAATTCCTTCAAGATCGCTTTGGGGCATGTAGGGTTCCTAAATGGGCTTCTAGAAGAGGCAGTACCGGGACGCGAGGACTTACGGGATGCGCTCAAAGAGCGATTGCTGCACCGCGACTTTGTGGGTTACCGGGAAACGCTGGCCGGGTTGTCCTTATCAACGAAGGAGCAGGAAGAGTTGGAAGGAATTTTACGACTGCGCGGGGGAAAAGAGATCTGCCACCAGGCGCTGGAGCTGAGCCACAATCCGCTCGTTCAAGCTTCGGTTCAGCATCTTTGCCTCGTATGGGATGCGCTTGAGGATTACGGCGTTGCTGAGCATGTCATGATTGATCTTACGATGATCGGGGATTTTTCGTATTATACGGGAATGACCTTTGAAGGTTATGCCGCTGAGCTCGGCTTCCCGGTGTGCAGCGGTGGGCGGTACGACAACCTGCTGCAGCAGTTTGGACGGCCGGCGCCAGCTACGGGGTTTTCACTGAAGACGAACCGGATTTTGGACGGCGTTAACGGGCTTGTGGCCGAGCGAGAGCTCGCCATTTTGCTTCAATATGATGCGGCAAACCGGAGGCTGGCTTTCTCTGAGGCGGAGCGGCTGCGAAAAGAGGGTCATAGCGTGCTGATGCGGCGTGCCCGGGGACCAGAGGACCTGATCGGTTCTCCGGCACCTGCTACCAACAACGAACGAACGGGCCCACTAGGTCCTCTGTATGGTGAGATTCGCACATTTGTCAGTTTCTGATTTTCATAAGGGCAGAGGAAAGGAGAAGTGGCAGGATGGGGCAAATTATAAAGGTAGCCATGCCCAAAGGGCGTATTTATAAAAAAGCTTCTGCACTGTTTCGGGAAGCCGGGATCAACATCCCTACTGATGTGGATGAATCACGAAAGCTGGTCATTCCGCTGCCGGAAATCGGCATGGAGTTTATTTTGGCCAAGCCGGTGGACGTGCCAACCTATGTGGAATACGGCGTGACCGATATCGGCATCGTGGGCAAGGATGTACTGATGGAAGAGAACCGCGACGTATATGAGCTGCTGGATCTCGGGATAGCTCGCTGCCGCATGTCGGTGATCGCCCTTCCGGACTGGAAGCCCGGCATTCAGCAGCGTGTAGCGACGAAGTACCCGAATGTGGCGTCTCAGTTTTTCCGCGAGCAGGGGCAGCAGGTGGAGGTTATCAAGCTGAACGGTTCGATTGAGCTGGCTCCGCTCATTGGCCTTGCCGACCGCATCGTGGATATGGTTGAAACAGGGCAGACGCTGAGAGAGAACGGGCTGGTGGAGCTGGAGAGCATTTTCGATATCACTAGCCGGCTGGTAGCCAACCGAGTGAGCTATCGGATGAAAAACACGGAGATTCAAGCGGTGTGTGATGCGCTAAGCAAGGTGATTCAAAAGAATGATGTAAGGCAGGCGTGAGGTCGACTGAACTGATATATTAAGCGGCTGGTCTTCATCAGTAAGGGATTTAGTGAAGCCAGGCAGATGATAAGCAGAACAAGGGGGAATGACGGATGCGACTGGTATCGGCACAAGATTTTGACTTGCGGCGGGAAGTGGAGTACGGATCGGCGGAACAAAATGAAGCGGTACGCACGATTGTCAAGGCAGTGAAAGAGGAGGGCAATGCGGCGCTGCTGCGTTATACGGAGCGGTTTGACAGCATGAAGCTGGATGCAGCTGCCCTGCGGGTGACGCAGGAGGAGCTAAAGGCGGCATATGCCTTGGTAGAGCCATCGTTCGTTGCGGCCATTTCGGCGGCTGCCGAGAACATCCGTCATTTTCACACCAAGCAGAAGCGCAATTCCTGGATGGATTTGCAGCCGGACGGAAGCCTGCTTGGGCAAATCATTCGCCCTTTGAAGCGCGTGGGCGTGTATGTGCCAGGCGGGAAGGCCGCTTATCCTTCCTCCGTATTGATGAACGTCATTCCGGCGCAGGTAGCCGGCGTTTCAGAAATCGTAATGGTAACTCCTCCGGCTACCGGGGGAAAAGCGGGCATCGACCCGTACATTCTTGTCGCGGCGGCGGAGGCCGGCGTACATGAGATTTACCGGGTCGGCGGGGCGCAGGCGATTGCGGCGCTGGCATACGGCACGGAAACGATTGAGCCGGTGGACAAAATATGTGGGCCGGGCAACATCTATGTGGCGCTCGCGAAACGCGAGGTGTACGGCGCGGTCGACATCGACAGTATCGCCGGGCCGAGTGAGATCGCCGTGCTGGCCGACGACAGCGCCAATCCGGCCTACGTGGCGGCCGATCTGCTGTCCCAGGCCGAGCATGACGAGATGGCGTCGGCGATTCTCGTGACGCCGTCGGAGATGTTTGCGAAGGCGTGCCAGGCGGAGGTGGCCCGTCAACTGGCGGAGCTGCCGCGGAAGGACATCGCTTCGGCCTCCATCGAGCAGTACGGGGCGATTATCCTGGTGAATTCCATTGAAGAAGGGATTCAGGTGATCAATCGGCTTGCGCCGGAACATTTTGAGCTAATCGTGAAGGAGCCGATGGGCTATCTGGGGCTGGTGGAAAATGCCGGGGCGATTTTCCTCGGGCCGTACAGCTCGGAGCCGGTGGGCGATTATTATGCAGGGCCGAATCACATCATCCCGACGAATGGAACGGCTAGGTTCTCATCGCCGGTGGATGTGGATGATTTTATTAAGAAGTCGAGTCTGATCTATTACAGCAAGGAAGCGCTGCTTGAAAACGGGGCGACGATTATCGAGCTGGCACGGCGGGAAGGCCTTGAAGGGCACGCTCGGGCAGTAGAAATTCGACTTCGTCAAGAAGGAAAGGCGGGTGGAAATGATGGCAACGAATGATCAAAATAGTGCGGCGGCATTGTCGCGGACATCGGCGGTCAGCCGGAAAACGAATGAGACGGACATTCAGCTTGAATTTGCCGTCGACGGCAGCGGAAATTCCCAATTGGAAACGGATGTGCCGTTTTTGAATCATATGCTGGACCTGTTTACGAAGCATGGCCAATTTGATCTTTCGGTTCAGGCACGCGGGGATATCGAGATCGACGATCATCATACGGTGGAGGATATCGGGATTTGCCTCGGGCAATGTATTCGGGAAGCGCTTGGCGATAAAAAAGGAATCAAACGCTACGCCAGTGTGTTTATCCCGATGGACGAAGCGCTCGCGCAGGTTGTGATCGATGTCAGCAACCGCCCGCATTTTGAATACCGGGCGCAGTACCCGTCAGATCGCGTAGGCAGCTTCGATGTGCAGCTCGTGCACGAGTTTCTGTGGAAACTGGCGCTGGAGGCGCGGATTACGCTGCACGTCATCGTGCACTATGGGCAAAACACGCATCATATGATCGAGGCGGTGTTTAAGGCACTCGGTCGGGCGCTTGACGAGGCGACGAGCATCGATCCGCGCGTCAGCGGCGTGCCATCGACGAAGGGAGTGCTGTAGCCGATGAATTTGGCCATCGTCGATTACGGGATGGGCAACTTGCACAGCGTGGGCAAAGCCGTCGAGCGCCTAGGTTACGAAGGAATCGTAACCGGCGACGAGGCGGCGATCCTGGCGGCGGACGGCGTGCTGCTGCCCGGCGTCGGCGCCTTTGGCGACGCGATGGAGCACCTGCGCGCGTCGGGCCTGGACGCCGTGGTGCGCCAGGCGGCCGCTGGGGGCAAACCGCTGCTCGGCATCTGCCTCGGGATGCAGCTGCTCTTCGACGAGAGCGAAGAGCATGGGCGGCACGAGGGGCTTGGCATTTTGCCAGGCCGAGCGGTGCGGTTTGCCGGAGGTGCGGGCTACAAGGTCCCGCACATGGGGTGGAACCGGCTGGCGTTCCTGCAGCCGGACAATCCGCTGCTCGCCGGGCTGGACGAGGGACACGTGTACTTTGTCCACTCGTACCATGTGCTGCCCGAGCAGCGGGAGGATCTGCTGGCCGTCACGGATTACGGCCACCCGGTCACCGCGATCGTCGGTCGCGGTAATGTGTACGGCATGCAGTTTCACCCGGAGAAGAGCGGTCAGCTCGGCATGGCGCTGCTGCGGAATTTTCTTGCGATTGTGGAGCGTGAGGGTCAGGTGAAGGTGCAGGACCGTTAGCCGCTATGGGCGGTGCTAGACGCCACAACAGTGAGCGCTGCTGACCGCCACCGCAGTACGTGGGATAGGTGAGATACGTATGACACTGATTCGTAGGGTGCGCGCGGTGCGGTGGCTTCATTATAGCGGCTCCACAAACACTATCTCAGATGAAAATAAAATTAAGGGTAAATTATGGCCCTATTTTAGCCATTTTGCAGGTTTGTGAGCGAATAGGGGTAAAAAATGGCCTTATTTTCGAAATATTGCTCTCTAGTAGATAAAATCCACCCTGTTGAGCCGAAATAAGACCAAAAAACGCCCCTATTTTCAGCCGATCGCTCGAAATGGTTCAAATAGCGCCTTAAATTACCCTTATTGTGAAGCAGTACAATTTAAACAGGCGAGGGGGAAGGGCACACGATGTCTTCATTTATCATATATCCGGCCATTGATATCCGGGGTGGGCGGTGCGTACGACTCGTTCAGGGAGATTACGACCGTGAAACCGTCTATAACGATAACCCGGTCGAGGTCGCTCGGGCGTGGGAAGCCCAGGGTGGCAAGTTCATTCATGTCGTCGATTTGGACGGCGCTAAAGCCGGCCATCCGGTAAACGACAAGCTGATTGGCAAAATCGCCGGCAGCGTGCAAGTCCCTGTGCAAGTAGGCGGTGGTCTGCGAACGCTGGACGATGTAAAGCGGCTGCTTTCGCTTGGCGTCAGCCGAGTCATTCTTGGAACTGCGGCGATTGAGGATCGCGAGTTTACCGAGGCCGTGCTTGGCACCTACGGGGACAAGGTGGCGATCGGGATCGACGCCCGGAACGGGTTCGTAGCGACCCGCGGCTGGCTGGAAACGTCGGAGGTGCAAGCCGAGGAGTTGGCGAAGCAGCTCGCGGCTAAAGGAGCGGAGACGTTTATTTTTACCGATATCTCCCGCGACGGGATGATGCAGGGGCCAAACGTGGGGGCGATTCAATCGCTCGCCAAAGCTTCCGGGCGCACGGTCATCGCCTCCGGTGGGGTGACGGTGCAGGATGATCTGCTGCGGCTCGCCGCTCATGCGGATGAGGGGGTTGGCGGAGCTATTGTCGGCAAAGCGCTCTACACCGGCAGCATCGATTTGGCACAAGCCATACAGGCAATTCAGGCTAACCGAAAACCGAACTGAGCTCAGAGGAGCGCTGCTCGGTAGAAGTTGAGCTACTGAGAAAAGTACGGGAAATTTGTAGGCACACGAGGATATTTAAGCCGGGGCGGTCTTTGATAGAATGAACAGTAACGGTACATCTATGATGAGGACGGCAGATATAGATAGATTTAAAGTCAGTAGTAATCGTGTTCCGCGAACACGGTGAGAAAGGAAGTCGAACCAGCATGCTCGCAAAACGCATTATTCCCTGCCTGGACGTGAAGGATGGGCGGGTCGTGAAGGGCGTAAACTTTGTCAACCTCCGCGATGCCGGTGATCCGGTTGAGCTGGCGGCATTGTATGACCGCGAGGGGGCGGATGAGCTCGTTTTTTTGGACATTTCAGCATCTGTTGAAGGTCGAGCAACGATGATCGAGGTGGTCAGAAAGACAGCCGGCGAAATCGCTATCCCCTTTACTGTAGGTGGCGGCATCTCCCAGGTCGATGACATGAAACGTCTGCTGCGGGCGGGCGCCGACAAGATCGGCATTAATACGGCTGCCATTCTGAATCCCGAGCTAATCTCCGACGGTGCGCGCCGCTTCGGCTCCCAGTGCATCGTGGTGGCCGTTGATGCCAAGTACAATGCCGCCTGGGGCGAATGGGAGGTCTACACGCATGGCGGCCGAAAGCCGACCGGAATCCGTGCACTCGCCTGGGTGCAGGAGGCCGAGTCCTGTGGAGCGGGGGAGATCCTGCTGACAAGCATGGATGCCGACGGCACCAAAGATGGATTTGATCTGCCGCTGACCAAGGCAGTGAGCAGTACGGTGGGCATTCCAGTCATCGCCTCGGGCGGTGCGGGGAAGACGGGCGATTTTTACGAGGTGTTTACGGAAGGACTGGCGGATGCCGCGCTGGCGGCGACGATTTTTCACTATAAGGAAATTGCGATACCGGACTTAAAGCATGAGCTAAAAGCTAAAGGGGTGGAAATACGATGACGGAAAAGGAAAATGAACCGCTGCAACTATCGCTGTCGTTCGAGGAATTGGAGCAAGCGATTCGCTGGGATGCGAACGGGCTCGTCCCGGCTATTGTGCAGGATGCGGATAGCAAGGAGGTTCTGATGCTGGCGTATATGAACCGCGAGTCGCTGCAAAAATCGATCGCTTCCGGCCAAACGTGGTTTTGGAGCCGCTCACGCACGGAGCTGTGGAACAAAGGGGCGACGTCCGGCAATACGCAGCAGATTACCGCGCTTCGCTACGACTGTGACGGCGATACGCTGCTATTGGAGGTCCATCCGAAAGGACCCGCGTGTCACACAGGCGAAACGAGCTGTTTTTACCGGACGGCAGCGGCTAGCAAGTCTGAGTCTGAAGCTGCTGCGGCAGCCGAAAACAGTGGCGCTGGCATTACCCCAGGCGGCAGCACCGAGCGCTTCCAAGTGCTTGCCGAGCTGGAGCAGCTCATCGCAGATCGCTACGTGCAGCGCCCTGAGGGCGCTTATACCACTTACTTGTTCGATAAAGGACTCGATAAAATTCTGAAAAAAGTGGGTGAGGAAACCGCCGAATCGATCATCGCCGCCAAAAACCTCGACAACGACGAGCTAAGATATGAAGTGAGTGATCTGATCTATCACCTGTTGGTTTTGCTGCGCGAGCGCGGCCTGCCGTTGAATGAAATTATGCAGGAGCTGGAGCGGCGTCATGAACGCCCGCGCCGGGACTAAAGCGGGGTGTCAAAAATGCTGATCGATTACCATACGCATCATGATCGCTGCGGGCATGCCGTTGGGAAGCTGGGGGACTACATCCAAAGAGGCATCGAAATTGGCTTGTCCCAGATTGGTGTGTCCGACCATATGCCGCTCCTTCATGTCGATCCGGACAATTATTATCCGGAGATGGGCATGGCCTTGGAGGAGCTCCCTCGTTATGTGGAGGAAGCGTTGGCTCTTAAAGACAAGTACCGCGGACAAATTGATGTAAAAGTCGGCCTGGAGGGCGATTACATCGAAGGCTGGGAAGAGCAGATCGAAGCCATCGTAAACGGGTATCCGTGGGATTATATAATCGGGTCGGTGCATTTTCTGGGCGAATGGGATGTGTCGGATTATCGGCAGGTCCACAACTGGGAGGGGCAGGACATTTTTGCTGTATATGAACGGTATTACGATGCGGTGAAAAAAGCGGCCCAAACTGGCTTTTATGATATTATGGGCCATCTGGATGTCATTAAGCGTTTTGGGCACAAGCCCGATCCGTCGCAGCAGGCGGATACTGAACAGCTGGAGCTTGCGGCGCTATCCGCGATCGCCGAAGCCGACATTGCGATGGAGCTTAATGCCTCCGGGCTGTCGAAGCCGTGCGCAGAAATGTTTCCGAGCTGGCGGATTCTGGAGTCTGCCATCCAAATGGGTATTCCACTAACCGTTGGGTCCGACGCCCATGATCCCCTGAAGCTTGGCGAGCATTTGAACGTTGCCCGGCAAACGCTGTACGACCTTGGGGTTCGCGAATTGGCCACTTTTGAAGGGCGAAAAAGAATTATGGTGCCTTTTGAAGGGTAAAACAGAATGAGTTTGAACAAAAAGTGCCATTCGATGCCGGGTGGCATTTTTGTTTTGCTTGATATGATAGCTGATAAGCGTACGGTCTATTTTTTTGTAAAACGTCTAATCGCCTTTATGATGAGAACGCCTATCCCAACTCCTAAAAATACAAGTATTAGAAGGGCGATCAAACTAATCACCGTATTCTCCCAAACGAAATGCATACTCGGCACCTCCTTTCCACCTGGTAATCTCCTTTTGTCCCGTACATCGGCCAAGTCTCGTTTACGTAGATTCATAGTCTGTCCTTGCTCGTCTATCAAATGAACCCGAAATTTCCCTACTGCATTCCCCGTGGGAGGACAGCTTTCACTATGGTATACTGTGAGTTGGAGAGTTCACGAAGCGACATATACTTCAATTTTAAAATGTTTTATCCTCGTATGGCAAACTAGGTTATGACATGGATATAGATGAACGCTGCAAAAGACAAATAAAGGAGGTGCCTTGCTTGAAGGAGAAAAAAAACTCGGCGGAAACCAAGCTGGGTAAAGTACTGCCAATCTCAATGGATGCGGGCTTTTTCTTTGAGAGAGCTGTCTCTTCTTTGGACCGCTATCACTATGACAAGGCATTGAAATATTTTCGCAAGGCGGTGGAGTATGAACCGGGGAATCCGGTGAACCACTGCAATATGGCAGGGATTCTGTCGGAGATGGGAGATTATGAGGCATCCAATGCCGTATTATCGACCGTCTTGGAGGAAATCGATCCGACGATGACGGAATGCTATTTCTATATGGCGAACAACTACGCGAATATGGATCTGTTCGAAGCCGCGGAGGAAGCGTTGGTCACCTATCTGGAAGAGGACCCGAGCGGCCAGTTTCTGGCCGAAGCGGAGGAGATGATGGATCTGCTCCAATATGAGCTGGACCGTCCGACCAAGCTGAGAAGCATCAAGTCCAGCAAAGGCATGTTTGAGCATGATCAAGCCAGAGAACTGCTGGAGGAAGGAAAGTTCAGCCAAGCAGTGAAAATGCTGGAGGAGCTTGTCCAGAAGCAGCCTGATTTCTTCGCTGCCCGTAACAACCTGGCCCTTGGGTATTATTATCTCGGCCTGTTCGATAAAGCGCTGGAGACGGTTCATGAGGTGTTGACCCAGGATCCTGGCAATCTGCACGGATTGTGCAATTTGGCGATTTTTTATCAGCATGAAGGAAAAGTGGAGGCCCTGCAGCAGCTCGCGGAACGACTCAGCAGAATCGTACCTTTCCACCAGGAGCATGTGTTCAAGCTTGCGACGACGATGGGCATTCTGGGTAAGCATGAAGCGGCCTACGGTCACTTTAGACGGCTGCTTCGAGATCAGGACATGAGCAAAGACCCGAGTGTATTCCATTATGCAGCGGTAGCGGCTTATTATACGGGACGGGTGTCCGAGGCGAAAAAGCTGTGGCAATCGGTCAAGAGACTTGACCCAGTCTCAAGTGTGGCCGATTATTACCTGAGCCGTCTGGAGGAGGCTTTGGAGAGCTCGGCGGTAACTGATGCGCAGGCTCCATTTTCGGTGAACTATCAGTATGTACTTCCTTTTGAAGAACAGCTCAAGCAGTGGGGGGCTTCCGAAGACGGCATTCCGCCGGAGCTGCAGAACAACCCGGTGATCCGCTCTTCGTTCTTCTGGGCGCTGCGTCACGGTGATTCGAGAATGAAGCTCCAGGTGATTCAGGCGCTCGGGCTTATTGCCGATCAAGAGGTCGAGGAAGCGCTGGAGGCGTTTCTGCTGGAGCCAGAGGAAGACCAAAGCTTGAAGGATATGGCGTTGTTCGTACTCCGCAGTATGGGGGTAACGAAGTCGCTTCCCGTGCGTTCTGGCGAAACAACAACGATGGTCGACCCAAGCCAGACAGCTACCAAGCTGCCGGTATGGCGGAGCGAATGGCAGGCAGTCATCAACCTTGCAATCGGGAAAATGAATGATTCCAGCTTCGACCTTCAGCAGCAGCACGATGCGGAGACGTTGTGGGTCGAGTTTCTCACCCGTTTGTATCCCGATCCGCCTTCGATTACTCATCTGGAGGGGTGGGCATGCGCGCTCGAATATTTAACGGCAAAAATGCATCGCCTTTACGTAACGTATGAATCGGTAGCGAAAAAGTACGGCATATCGGCTTCGACCGCTCGCAGATACGTTTGCCGGGTTGATGAGGTGTGCGGTGTGAAAGAGAAGATAGAGGCGATTTTTTCGTCGGTCCGATAGATTTCGGGTAAAGCGAATCCAACTTGGGGAAAACTTGAATATAGAAAGATCAATTAAATAATAGTGAATTATGAATTGATTGATTTTAAGGAACCAAGGAGGAGGTTACAGCGTTATGGTGCACAAAACCATGGTGGTCGGAACCGGCCCGGCCGGGCTGACGGCGGCTATTTATTTGGCAAGAGCAAACTTAAGTCCGCTGGTGATTGAGGGGCTGGAGCCGGGGGGACAGCTCACGACGACGACGGATGTGGAGAACTTTCCCGGCTTTCCAGAAGGCATTATGGGGCCGGAGCTAATGGCGAATATGCGCAAGCAGGCGGAGCGGTTCGGCGCAAATTTTCGCAACGGCTGGGTCGAGCAGGTTGATTTCTCTAACCGTCCGTTTAAGGTGACTATAGAGGGCGAGGTGCTGGAGGCTGAAACAGTCATCATCTCAACAGGGGCCTCGGCCAGATATCTCGGCATTCCGGGCGAACAGGAGAATGTCGGGCGAGGCGTGAGCACATGCGCAACGTGTGACGGATTTTTTTTTCGCGGCAAAAAAATTATCGTTGTCGGCGGGGGCGACTCCGCCATGGAGGAAGCGAGCTTCCTGACGCGGTTTGCCTCTCAGGTGACGCTGGTGCACCGGCGTGACGAGCTGCGCGCCTCGAAGATTATGCAGGAGCGCGTCAAAGGCAATGAGAAGATCGATTGGGCTTTGAATCGGTCGCCTCTTGAGGTCGCGGTAGGCGACAACGGCGTCGTCAGCGGGCTGAAGGTTCGCAACAATGAAAGCGGTCAGGAAGAACTGCTTGAAGCGGATGGGGTGTTTGTGGCGATCGGTCATACGCCCAATACGAAGTTTCTCGGCGGGGCGATTCAGACCGATGAGCACGGGTATATCGTCGTAAAGCCGGGGACGACGGAAACGAATGTGCCGGGCGTCTTCGCCTGCGGCGACGTCCAGGACATCCGGTACCGCCAGGCCATTACGGCGGCGGGCTCCGGCTGTATGGCGGCGATGGACTGCGAGAAGCTCCTTGAAGGGAGCATGGTGCACGACTGGAGCGGTCCGGTCGGCTCCTAGTGCCTATCCGAGCCTTGACGCTGCAGCATAGCAGATAAATAGAAAGCTGTCTCACCTTTTTGATCCGTTTATCGGGACCGGGAGAGACAGCTTTTTAGTGTGTTTGTTTGAAGCAAAGCTATGGCCATGGCTAAGCGGGTGAGTGGATTGAAAGTGAATCTCCGAGTTAAAGGATGCGTTACCTTCAGACAGGTCGCACCCTACGCGAAATAGGGGTAAAAAATGGACCTATTCCGTCGATTTTGGGCACCTCTGAGCAAATAAGGGAATTTTATGGACCTATATTTGCTTTGATGGCAGCCAAATGGCTATTTGTACAGGCTAAATGATGAAATAAGGCCCCAAAATTCCCCTATTTTCCGCACGGGATGCTAAATCGGCGAAATAGGGCCATAAATGTCCCTTATTCACTAGTTGGCTGGTAGATGGTCTGTTGTTACATTCACCCATTCTCCATCCTCGGGAATTGCAACTTGCTGCGTCAACCCCTCAGCTTCTAGGCGCCGCCGGAGATCGCTACGGGTTACCAAGCAGTGATTAATGGCGTCCATATGCACGGCAATGACCTGCGTATCCGGAGCATGGCGGCACAGACTGACGATTTGATCGTCATCCATTGTGATTGGCCCGCCGGTGAGAAAACGTGCTCCTCCCGCGTTAACGACCACTACGTCCGGGTGGTGATCATCAAGCGCCTGAATTACCTCCTCGCACCAAATTGTGTCTCCGGCGAGATAGAGTGTCGGTTCGCATGGCGCTCGGAATACAAAGCCGGATACCGAACCCATCATCTGCCCGATCTCCCCGGTACCATGCTGCCCACCCGTTCGCACCAGAGATACTCTTCCAAACTCTAAATCATTCACAATCGGAGATACCCGAGTGAACCCAAGCGATTCAAAATGACTCTCGTCTCCGGGCTGGCAGAGGATCGGCGTCGTTTTAGGCAGCAGCATGGCCGCTGCCTCATCCCAGTGGTCAGGATGCAGGTGGGTCACGACCACGGCGTCAGGATGAAGCAGTTGATCAACCGCCACTCCCATCGGCAGCGGCACCAGCGGGTTGCGCCGGTCGTTGGCCGAGTTCATGACCGGAGGATTTGCTCCGGCTTTTGCGAACATCGGGTCGATCAGAAACTTGCGACTTCCATATTCCAGCCACAGTGTGGCGTGGCGAATCAGTTGTATTTTCAAAGGAATGCACCCCTTTATGTTAAGATAGGATATTTGCTACAATTCTATTGTAGAAGGAAATGAACATTCGCCCCATAACCTGGTGAAAGGAAACGGCGCGGATCACTTACGCCATGAAAGGATTGACCGACCTTGACCTATATCCCTGACCTGGACGACACGGATCTGAACATTTTACGGCTTTTGCTCGAGGATGCCAGTCAATCATTTAAACAAATCGGCCAGTCTGTGCATCTCACCGGGCAGGCCGTCGGGGCCAGAGTACGGAAGCTGCAGGATCTTGGCGTCATTGAAGGCCATACGTTACGCTGGAATCCGGAGAAGATCGGGCTTACTGTGCATGCTTTTGTGACGGTGTTTCTGTCATCGGGCGCTTCACACCAGCGGTTTCATAAGTTTATCGAAGAAAATGACAGTATTGCGGAGGTACATCGAGTAAGTGGCGAGGGATGCTACTGGATGCGGGTCCGGGTCGATACATCGGCGCGGTTGAACGATCTGCTGAACCGTTTGCTCGCCTTCGGCAACTACAAGGTCAGTCTATCGATTGAGCGGCTGAAGGGTTGATATTACTCACCGTCCGACGCGCTCAGCGCGAGGATATTCATACTAACCCCATACGTTTGTGCACTAGATGTATTTCGTACAGCTATTTTTACGCGAATTTTAAATTTATGGATTTTAACTGCATTTCCTACATCTAATCGGGCCAATTTGGCTTGAGCGGTTTATTTTGCTGCTTTTAGCTGTACTTTCTGCAATTAAATGCTTGAAACTCTAGGCAAGGCGGTGTTTAATTGTACGAAATACATTTAATAAGCTGCATGTTCCCATGAGTTCCTGCATCAGTTGCCCCAAGTTCCGCCCCTTACCTTCATTAGCTGTGAAACGTTAAAAAAGAGTGCCGGATTGGCACTCTTTTTTTTACACTTCTTATCTTAAATCGCTTTCCGCTGAAAATGCACCAGACCTGCAAGCATAAAGATGAGGAAGCTGCCCAGTACGGTAATCATCAAGCTCTCCAGCGGCAAATTGAATGCGCCATAAGATTCCTGTCCACTCGGCATCATCGCGAGGATCGGCTGAGCCCAAGGATAAAACGGGGCAAATGTCGATGAGTTTACGATGAGCAGGTTTGGTATCGTGAACGATACATTCACAGCGAGCGGAGCAGCGAAGCTGGACCAGGTTAGCGATACGCCGAGCTGCAGAGCGACTAGCGGCAGGCAAGCAATGAGGCCGCCGATCAGGCTGACAGCGATCATGTCCCACGGAATCGGGGCAGCGATGCCTTTTACCCAGGCTGCCAAAAGAAGTGCGCCTAAAAAGATAGCCTGACAGATGATCAGCAATACGAACACAACGGTAAACTTGGCAAAGTAGACGGCGGTACGTGAAACCGGCAGAACGAGGAGCTGTTTCCAGCCACCCCCGATATGTTCATAACGGCAAATGTATGCCGGGAATAATCCGGCCATAATCGGGAGAAAGAGAAGTCCATGCAGCATGACCATTGCCGTTAGCAGTACTGGCCACTGGTCTTCGATGGAAGGGAGTTTTACCGAAACCCCAACCAACAAGGACAGAAGCGGGCTGGCGAACAGAACGATCCATAGGCGGGACTTTGACATCTTCAACCGTTCCGACGCAAGGACATTCAGAAACGTCTTCATATTAATCAACATCCTTTCGGTTGAAGTGAATCAGTCCGACGAGCAAAATGGCCAATCCCGTGGCCGCTCCGGCGGTAATGAACCAAATCTGATGCGGACCTAAAAATCCGAAAAGTGGCCAATTGAGCGGGAACCACTCCGACAGGTTCATCGTGAATGGAGATACGATAGATACCGTCACGCCCAGGGATACCGGCAGAGACTGGTTACGGAAAGTCAACGAGAGCCAAAGCTGAAGGGCCAGCAGCGGCAGCGCGCCCAAGAGCGGGTAGAATCCCATCGTAGCAACCTGATCAAAGGGAATATCTGCGGCGCCAAATCCGAAGCATAGTCCCAGTATGATCGTGCCAATCGTAAGCAGTATGCAGGATACACACAGTAGCAGGAAGCAGAGCAGAAACTTTGCGCTAAATACAGCCGTACGCGATATCGGCAGTGCAAGAAGCTGCTTCCAGGAGCTGAGTTGATGCTCGACATTCGCCACAAGTGAACTAACGAGCGTGCAGCCAAGATAAAGGGCGATCGGTACAAAAATCATAATATTCTCAATCAAACCGCCCCATGGATCTTTGGCATACTGTTTCATTAAGTAGTCAAAGCGAAGCCCGTAATTGAGCGCCTGCATGGCGATAAGTCCGATCGGGGCCAAAAAGATCAGAAACCAGATTCCTTTCCGGCGAATCTTCAGAAAATCCGCCGACAGCGAACGAAACATCATGACGCGGTCCCCTCCCCGATGACCTGCATGAAGATGTCCTCCAGGGATTTCTTATTTTGTTCTACCCGGTAGATGGCATGTCCGTTCTCAACCAGGGCTTTCACCAGAGTTGCTACCTGCGGGTCTTGCATCCCCGGGAACGTCAGCAGTCCATTTTTCAACGTGCCAACCGCTCCCATGTCGCGAGCAATCCACAGCGCCGAATCAGGCTCGGATACAACAAACTCCATATCACTGACGGATTCCAGACGCAAGTTCTCAATCGTATCCTGGAACACCATCTGTCCCTCGCGGATTATTCCGACGGTGTTGGCCATCAGCTCCATTTCCCCAAGCAGGTGGCTGGAGACGAGGACGGTGATCCCATACTGCTTCGGCATGCTCTTGATCAGCTCGCGAATTTCGTGAATCCCGGTAGGGTCGAGTCCATTGGTCGGTTCATCCAGAATGAGCAGGTCCGGGCTGCCGAGCAAAGAGGCAGCAATACCGAGCCGCTGCTTCATCCCGAGCGAAAATCCCTTAACCGGTCTGCGCGCCTCGCTGGTAAGCGAGACAATTTCCAATACTTCATCGATACGAGACTTCGGCACCTGCAAAATCCGGCGAATCGCCTCCAGATTGTCGAAGGCGCTTAGGTGCCCGTAATAGGACGGATATTCGACCAGAGAACCGATACGGCGCAGGATCGCCAATTTGTCTTTTTGCAGCTCCTTCCCGAAAATACGGATCGAACCGGCTGTTGGTTGGATGAGCCCGAGCAGCATCCGGATGGTCGTCGTTTTTCCGGCCCCGTTTGGTCCGAGAAAACCGTAAATATCTCCCTTAGCAATTTCTAAATTCAAATGGTCCACTGCGGCGCGGCCGCGATATTTTTTCGTTAAACCTTGCGTTTGAATGATCAATTCACTCACGATTATCACCTCGAGAACTATCATATCGTCCGAAGTTTAAACGTGAAGTGGGGGCAAGTTTAAGTTTTGTTTAAAAAGCGGCCGGGAAAATGTACATTCGTGTGCCCGCGCTGGACGATTCCGTTTCCCGTATCAGGTGCATTTCCCTCAGCAGCAAATCGACGATTTGCAGTCCCAGCCCGGCCCCGCTGGCCTGGGAAGCTACCTCCATACCGGGACCGTGGTCGCTAATAACGAGTGCGGTGACGTTTCGCCATGGCTCCAGCGTGATGCCGACGTAACCGCCCGATCCTGCGTGGCGGACCAGGTTTTGAAACAGGTTGTCGAGCACCCGGCGCAGACCCTGCTCATCGATTTGCCAATACAGTGGCTCATCGTCCGGTAGATCGATGTCTGGGGAGATTCCGGCTTTTTCCCAAACCGGATACCAAGCAGCCGCGCTTTGCCGAACAATCCGCAGCACGTCCTTTTTCTCCAGATTGACGGCATAACGTCCGCTGGATAGCAAATTATAAGATAACAGATGATCCATGAGGACGGATAAATCTGTTATCTTCGTTTCCATGAGGGTCAGCGATTGCTTCCCATGCTCGGACAAAGGTTCCTCACGAAGCGAATACAAGTGACTGGCGAGCACTGTCAGTGGCGTTCGCAAATCATGGGACAGGTGGCTGATCAGATTTTTGCGCAGTTCTTCTTCCTGATGTTCCCGTTTCTTGCTGCTCTCCAGTTGATAAACCATACGGTTGAAGGCTTGCTCCAAACGGCCGATTTCGTCCGGACGTCCCGCCTGGATCGGCGCAGGCATGCCGTCCTTTTGCGTGAGAGTCATCCCATATTCCAGACGCAGCAGTCTTTTACGAATATCCCGGAAAAACAAATAGGACAGCAAAATGAAAAAACCTAGCAACAAAGCGATAATTACCCCGAAGAAGCGGCCGTCATCCGGCCCATCGTGAGCAGTGCGGTTGAGAAAGCGGCGCGGCAGCTCCAGCACCATGAATCCCTGCCGCATCTTCTCGTTTCCGCCGATAAAGGCGACGACCGTGAAGGGGTCGGAGTTGGACCTATTTTTCATAAATGCGATCGTATCCTCCAGAGACCATTTGGTTGGCAGGTCGGTTTGCTTAGGAAGCTGCAGGTGTGTAGTTCCCGAGGAATCCACCCAGTACAGCGAGGCATCGGCATATTTGCGTTTGAGCTCTCTAAGCTTGTTGTCAATCGCTTCCGGCTTGGCATTACGCAGCGACAGTGCCTCTTTGTGCCATCTGTTCTCCACATCGGTTCCGGTCCCGTAGGGGAGCGTTTTTGTGTACGGCTCATGCGGGTGAATCATATAACTGACGCCCCAGGAGGCGATATAGCTGATCGGAATCAGAATGGGTATAAAAATAAGCGCCAAAACGTTGATCAGCACATACCGCGTAAGCAGCGAGTTTTTAAACTTGTAAATCGGCTTGAGCTTCATGCTTTCACCCGATACCCGATGCCGCGAATCGTCTCAATGACTTCAGGGTTCGCGGGATCTCTTTCGATTTTTTCGCGCAGATGGCGAATATGTACCATTAATGTTTTATCTCCATCAAGGTAAGTTTCACCCCATACGGCTTCATAAATTTGTTCTTTAGTCAGAATTTGCCCCAAATGACGGAGCAGAAAGATGAAAATGTAATACTGCTTACCGGTCAGGACAATTTCTTCGCCTGTATCTTGATTAAAGATTCGATTTTCCTTTTCATGAATGAGTAAATGCTTGATCCGCAGTGGCTGCGCATCTTGGCTTCCACTGCGGCGCAGCAGCACCTCTATGCGGGCTACCAGCTCGTCCGGGTGGAACGGCTTGGTCAAATAATCGTCAGCAAATTTGAGCCCTTGCAGCTTGTCATCGATCGAAGACCGAGCAGACAGCATCAATATAGGAAGCTCAGGGTATTGTTTCTTGAGCCGACCACCGACAGTGAATCCATCCAGGCCGGGTAGCATCACGTCCAGAATCACAAGCCCGCATGCGGCTGCTTCCTCTACAGCACGTTCACCGCTCGTTAGCCAGGTTACGGCATAGCCGCGGTCCTGCAAATTTTGGCTGACCCATTCGCCGATTTCCTTGTCGTCTTCAATATATAGCAGATGTGTACTTGTCATCACGGTCCCCTCCTGACTCTATTTTGGCAAAATCCCAGCAAAAAAGAAACGGCCTGTTTCTCATTCCCGTTCAGTTTGTGAGTGGAATCACAAATACGACCCTTGTTGTATGCTACGTTGGATACGAGAATAATTATCATTCAAATTTTAGTGAATGAAGGCGGCGATCGCAGATGACGAAAACGATTGATTTGCGCAAAACCGTATATGAGCTGTGCTCGGCGGATCCCGGTATACTGGACGTCATGGTGGAGCTTGGATTCGAGCAAATCGCCAAACCGGGGATGCTGCAGAGCGCAGGACGTTTTATGACGATTCCAAAAGGAGCCAGATTGAAAAAGATCGGTCTGGATACGATAAAATCAGCTTTTCAGGCGAGAGGCTACGAAATTATAGAGTAAATTATTTACGATATGGGAGGAACGAAATATGAGCGAACTGATCAATAACCGCGAGCACAGCGTGCCGGAGCAAGGGCGCCGTCAGGAGCTGCTCAAGCAAATCATCAAGGAGCTTCATCAGGGGAAAAGCGTTGAGGAAGTCAAAGCACGTTTTGAGGAAGCGGTCGGCGACGTGACGGTCACGGAAATTTCCGCGATGGAGCATGCGTTGATGGAAGAGGAAGGCATTCCGGTGTCCGAAGTACAGCGTCTGTGCTCGGTGCATACAGCGATCTTCAAAGGCTCGATTGAGGAGATTCACCGCTCGTCCAAGCCGGAGGAGCAGCCTGGTCATCCGGTGCACACGTTCAAGCTGGAAAATCGCGAGATTGAGCGCCTGGTAAACTTTAAGCTGCAGCTGCATCTGGATAAGTTCCGCAAGGACGACCGCGAGGAGATTGTCTTTAAGCTGCTGGAGGACCTCAGCCTCCTTCTCGATCTTGATAAACACTACAGCCGGAAGGAAAATCTGTTGTTCCCTTACCTTGAGCGGTACGGCATTTACGGCCCGACTACTGTGATGTGGGGCGTCGATGACGGCATCCGCGCCATGATCAAAGAGGTCAAGGGCAAACTGGGGAACGGGGAAACGGATAAAGAGGAAATTTGCGGCGATCTGGAGCGTATCATTAAGGAAGTCAACGAGATGATCTTTAAGGAAGAAAATATTTTGCTGCCGATGGCATTGGAGAAATTGACGGAGGACGAGTGGGTCAAGATCGCTCGGGAAAGCGATGAGATCGGATTTTGTCTGACGGCTCCGGAACGGGAATGGATTCCCGAACGCGTGCCGCTGCCAGATGAGGAAGGCGGCAATCCAGCGGAGGGCGGCAGGTCGGATTCAAATCCAGAGCAGGGCCATGCGCCGCAGGGCTTCGTGAAGTTCGAAACGGGCCTATTATCGATGGAACAGCTCGAAGCGTTGATGAACCATCTGCCGGTGGACCTGACGTTTATTGACGAGAATGACGTGGTTCGTTACTTCTCCCATGGCAAGGAACGGATATTCGCTCGGACCAAGGCTGTAATTGGCCGTACCGTGCAGAATTGCCATCCGCCGCAAAGCGTACATGTCGTTAATAAGCTGCTGGCTGATTTCAAAGCCGGCCGGAAGGATTCCGAGGATTTCTGGATTCAAATCAAAGACAAATTCGTGTACATCCGCTACTTTGCGGTGCGCAGTGAAGACGGACGATACCTAGGCACTCTGGAATTTACGCAAAATATCGCCCCGATTCGCGAGCTTGAGGGACAAAAGCGAATTTTATCTTAGTTTGGTTGCCTTCAGCCCCAACTTTCGCTAACAGCGAAGGAGGGGGCTTTTTTTACTGAGTCAGCGTGTTGGAAACTAAGCTTAACTAAACGAAGTGATGTAAATGTAGGAATCGGTAATCTACGTCAAATAGATGCACAAAATACATTTAGATTGAGCGGCGACCTGGGGTCGGACGTGGTCGGGTCAAGGTAAAGGACATACGGAATACCTGCTCTTCTTTGCTCCTGCTTGTGATCAACTTCATATACCACAATCCCTTGTCTCCCTAGGGTTTTGCGTATCCTGCCTTCTCTTGACCGAACGGGAGGGTTCGCTTATAGTTGGTACGTAGGAGCAAAATGGCCCAAACAGGCAGTTCTAATCCGTAACCTACGGATTTAGGACACAGGAGATTAAAGCTCTATTTAGCGAAAAATACTAACCAAACCGATTTACCATATTATTTGAGAAAAAGGTGGCTTGTGAAATGTCTGAAAAAATCTACATCGGTGTTGACCTAGGCGGTACGGCAATCAAAGTCGGCATTTGTAATGAAGAAGGGCAGCTGCTTCATACGTATGAAGGTCCGACCGAAGTCGCTAAGGGCGCGGATACGGTCGTCGCCAACATCGAGAAGTACGTCCGGCAAGTCGTAGAAGAATCGCCGTTCGCTTGGGAGCAGGTAGCAGGAGTTGGCGCCGGGGTCGCCGGATTTACCAATGTCCGCGAAGGCATCATTATTCTTGCTCCGAATGTAGGTTTGAAGGATCTCCACATTCGTGAAATCCTGGAGCAGCGACTCGGCAAGCCGATCAAAATAGACAACGATGCCAATGTAGCAGCTTTAGGTGAAGCCTGGGGCGGCGCAGGCAAAGGCATAGAAAACTGCGTCTGCTATACGCTGGGCACTGGCGTCGGCGGGGGTATTATTATCAACGGCAAGATCTACCAAGGTTTCTCCGGGATGGCCGGCGAACTGGGACATATGTCTGTTGTTCCTGATTTGGAAGCGATCGGCTGCGGCTGTGGTCAAATGGGCTGCCTTGAGACCGTTTCTTCCGCAACGGGCATTATTCGTATGGCGAAGGACGCGGTTGCCCGCGGGGACCGCACTTCACTCTCGCACGTCGAGAACATTATGGCGAAAGACGTATTCGATGCCGCGAAGGAAGGCGACGAGGCGGCGATCCGCATCGTAAACCGGGCGGCTTACTACCTGGGCAAATCGATGGCTGCGGTTGCTGTCATTCTGAATCCGGAGCTGTTTATTGTAGGCGGCGGCGTTTCCAAAGCAGGAGATATTCTGTTTAACGAAATTCGCAGCGTGTTTGCGAAGCTGACGCCAGAGCCAGTACAAAAGGGTATGAAAATCGTGCCCGCCACTTTAGGAAATGACGCAGGAATGGTTGGCGCTGCAGGCCTGTTCCTTCGCTCCTAGACAAACCAGGCGGATTCTAACGGAACAAAGTGAATTTAAGCGGGGAGGGATTACAATGCCGGAAAAGGAAACGAGTTCAGTAGCCAATCTGATTATCATTACGGGCATGTCGGGTGCAGGGAAGTCGCTTGCCGTACGGAGTTTGGAGGATCTCGGATTTTTCTGCGTGGATAATTTGCCTCCGGTGCTGATTCCCAAATTTGCTGAACTTATTGAGCAATCAAAAGGGAAAATCGCCAAAATCGCGCTTGTTATCGACCTACGCGGCCGTGAGTTTTTCACCGCGCTGTCGGAGTCATTAGCATATATTAAAGATCATTTCACCATTAAATGTGAAATTCTGTTCCTGGATGCGACCGATTCCATACTCGTTCAAAGATATAAGGAGAGCCGACGTCGCCACCCTCTCGCTCCTGAAGGTATGCCGCTTGACGGGATAAAGCTGGAGCGGAAGATGCTGGATGAGCTAAGAATGTCAGCTACCCAGGTGATCGATACAAGCAACATGAAGCCGGCACAGTTGAAGGAGAAAATCATATCCCGGTTTTCTCATCTGGAGAGCAGCAACTTATCCGTAAACATTACTTCATTCGGTTTTAAATATGGAATACCGATCGATGCCGATCTGGTATTTGATGTTCGTTTTTTGCCAAATCCCCATTACATTGAGCAGCTTCGTCCACACACCGGACAAGACAGCGATGTATATGATTATGTAATGAAGTGGCCGGAGACGCAAACCTTCCTGATCAAGCTGCTCGATCTACTGCACTTCTTATTGCCGCAGTACCACAAAGAGGGCAAAAGTCAGGTCATTATTGCGATCGGCTGCACCGGAGGCAAGCACCGCTCGGTGGCTATTGCCGAATATCTAGGCCGGATGCTCGGAGCCAGCGAAACGGAGACCGTTCGCGTAAGTCACCGAGACGAGGGCCGAGACCGGAATTAAACGAGCTTCTCATTGGAACTCGAATTAAGAGGTGAACCATTAAGTGATACATCGGGCTAAGGAAGGAAGAGTTCCGCGAATCGTCGTAATGGGCGGGGGAACGGGGCTGTCCGTCATGCTTCGCGGATTAAAGGAGAAACCGCTCGATATCACGGCTATTGTAACTGTAGCCGACGATGGGGGCAGCTCTGGTATTCTTCGAAATGAATTGCAAATGCCGCCTCCTGGCGATATTCGCAACGTACTGACAGCATTGGCTGATGTTGAACCGCTTTTGTCGGATATGCTGAACTATCGTTTTTCGGCAGGTTCCGGACTAGCTGGGCACAGCTTGGGCAACCTAATTTTAGCGGCAATTACGGATATATCCGGTGACTTTGTTACCGCGGTACGTGAGCTAAGCCGCGTGTTTGCTGTGCGGGGGCGGGTGCTTCCGGCCGCAGGTCAAGCGGTTGTGCTCCATGCGGAGATGGAGGACGGCACGATCGTCACTGGGGAATCGAAGATCCCGCAGGTCAGAGGTAAGATCAAACGGATTTTTCTCGAGCCTGAAGTTGTTGAACCGCTTCCTGAGGCGGTGGATGCGATTCGGGAAGCCGATGCAATTCTGATCGGTCCGGGAAGTCTGTATACAAGCATTATCCCAAATTTGCTGGTGCCGAAGCTGGCGGAGGCGATTTTGGAAAACTCGTCGGCTATCAAAATTTTTATATGCAATGTAATGACGCAGCCTGGAGAAACGGACGGCTATACGGTGAGTGATCACCTGCAGGCGGTATACGACCATGTTGGCCAGCACTTATTTGATTATATTATTGTAAATGATGGCGAAATACCGACGCAGGTTCAAGATTTTTACGCCGAAAAAGGTGCCAAGCCGGTGGAAGTCGACTGGGATAACGTCACCGGTCAAGGCTATAAAGTTATAGCGGACACGCTCGTGTTGTTCCGCCGTTATTTACGGCATGATGCGGACAAACTGAGCCATCACATTTATCAGCTTGTGCAAAACTGGATTTTACGAAAGAGGTGAGTCCCTTGTCATTTGCGGCGCAAACCAAAAAAGAGCTGACGATGGTCGAAGCATCCGCTTGCTGCGAGCAGGCCGAGCTATCTGCGCTGATCCGGATGAACGGTTCGGTTCAGGTTTCGAACAAGAAAGTGATTTTGGATATCTCCACGGAAAACGCCGCGATCGCAAGGCGAATATATTCTTTGCTGAAGAAGCATTTTCAAATTCATACGGAACTGCTCGTTCGCAAAAAAATGCGTCTCAAGAAAAACAACGTGTATATCGTGCGGATTCCGGCCAGAGTGCAGGAAATTTTAAAGGAATTGAAGATTGTTTCGGAAGGGTTTATTTTTACGCCTGGGATTAATCCGGAGCTGACCCGGAAAAACTGTTGTAAGCGGGCTTACCTGCGCGGAGCGTTTATGGCCGGCGGCTCGGTCAACAATCCGGAAGGTTCGTCCTATCACCTGGAGATTGCCTCGATGTACGAGGAGCACTGCAAGGCTTTGGTGGACCTGGCGAATGAGTTTCATTTGAATGCTCGCTGCATTGAGCGGAAGAAGGGTTTTATCTTCTATATCAAAGAGGGCGAGAAAATTATCGAACTGCTCAGCATCATCGGTGCCCATCAAGCTTTGTTCAAGTTTGAGGATGTGCGTATCATGCGCGATATGCGCAACTCTGTCAATCGGATCGTCAACTGCGAAACGGCGAATCTCAACAAGACGATCGGCGCGGCTGTGCGGCAGATTGACAATATCAAGCTGCTGCAAAAGGAAGTGGGGCTCGAAAACCTGCCCGAGAAGCTGCGTGAGGTTGCGGAGGTTCGGTTGGCCCATCCTGATATGAACCTTAAAGAAGTGGGCGAGCTGCTCAAAGGTACGGTCAGTAAGTCCGGCGTAAACCATCGACTGCGTAAAATTGATGAGCTGGCGGAAAAAATTCGCGGGTCTTAAGGTGGTTATGCTAGTGCGTTCCACCTGGGTATGCTATAATGATATAAATTATAATGCCACGAATTGGAACAACGTGATGAATTCGTATAGGGGGTAAGATTCATGGTTAAAAACCCGGTAACCGTTCGTTTGAAAACGGGACTTCATGCCCGGCCGGCTGCGCTCTTCGTTCAGGAAGCGAATAAATACTCATCGGAAATTTTCGTTGAAAAAGATGATAAAAAAGTCAATGCCAAGAGCATTATGGGTATTATGAGTTTGGCGATCAGCACGGGTACCGAGATATACATCAGTGCTGAGGGTGCGGATGCGGAACAGGCTGCAAACGCTTTAATCAATTTGGTCAGCAAGGAAGAATTGGAGAACCAATAATTTAACGGTTTTCTACATTAGAGGGGGATGTTTTCGCTCGTTTTACGGGTGAAGCATCCCCTTTTTTGCTATTACAGGACGTGTAAGTTCGGTTCCCACGCTCAGTAGATGCATTGATCTACGAGTGAACTTACTAATTGCATTTTGTACAATTAAATATCGACTTATGGGAAGCCTTGAGCATTTAGATGCAGAAAGTGCAGTTAAAAGGAGTGAAATCACCCTGACAAGCCTCATTACCCCATTTTAAATGTACATTATGCAATTAGAATTCAAAAACCTACGATTTGTCCGAAAATAGATGCACTAAATACACTTAGGTTTAAAAAATTGCAACATTTGTTCTTCGTATACGTCTAGTAGGTAAAATAACTGATGGAGGTTTTGAACATATGAAAACCTGGATGAAACCTGTAGGGTCTCTTGTAATTGCCGGATCTTTGCTGGCTGGCGGAACGTTGCTTGGCGGTGTGTTTGATACAGCCACCCCTGCCTATGCTGAAAGCGATATACAAAAGAATGTAGTGAATGTTGTGGGAAGCGGGGAGATTTCTGTAAAGCCGGATATCGCTTATTTATCGATCGGTATCGTGACAGAGGCAAATACGGCGAAGGAAGCGCAAAGTGCCAATGCGACGAAGGTGGCGGCTCTGACTAAGTTGCTCAAGGAAACCTGGGGCATAAGCGACAAAGATATTCAAACGGACCAGTTCTACGTACAACCGAACTACACTTACAGTGACAAAGAAGGTCAAAAAATTAAAGGTTATTCGGCAGGGCATACGCTGAATGTAGCTTACCGTGATTTGACGAAGGTTGGACAGCTGCTGGATGCGGCTTCTGCGGCAGGGGCTAATCGGATCGACAACATCCGTTTCAGTGCCGAGCATCCGGAAAAATATCAAGAGCAAGTGATCCAAAAAGCGATGGCCGATGCGAATTCGAAAGCTTCAGCGATCACCAAAGCAGCGAACCGTCAGCTCGGTATCGTATTAAGCATTAGCCAGTCGGATATCAGTACTCCGGTTTATATGCAGAACTATAAGATGGAGACGGCTAGTGCTGCAGATTCTGCAGCCGGTAGCTCTGTTGAGCCGGGAGAAATCAACGTACGAACAACGCTTAGCGTCATGTATGAAATGAAATAAATTCGAAAACGAAATATTTTTTGTACCGGACAACCGGAACACCACTGCTCTGATGCAGCGCAGGTGTTCCGGTTTTTTTTATTTTACATGCAAAAGGACAGGGGGATTTTTCCTACATATGAAACTAAGTTTATGGAAGGAGGATCAAGGTTTCATATATGATGACTCCGTCTTGGAAAGGAAGGTACGGATATGAACAAGAAAACATCTATTATTGCGGTATCTGTATTGGTTGTGTTGGCTGTTTTTATTAGCTACATTCTCGTGAACAAAGGGGATGATGAGATCAGCGGGTTGATTTTGTCTAAGAAGCCGATTTCCGATGTTGATCAATTTGATCAGGTGAAGTCTCAGCCGGGGGGCGAGGTTCTCCGTGTGTATACGACGACATGGAACAAGCTGAAAGAGGAGCAGACTGCCGAAATCAAGGTCGGGTCTGATCTTTATGCCAACGTTCACGTCGTGGAGAGTCCGAAGGGCATGGCCTATACGGCGAAATGGCTGTCCGGTGGAAGGGTCATTCAATCGGAGACGAAGAACCTGACTACCGATCGGGAAGGAATACTCTCTTTTACCCTGCAGGGTTCTAAGGTGGCTAAAGGGCCGCTAACGCTGGAGCTTCACGATGACCAAGGGCTGGCTGCCTCTTTTGACTTCACGATTAATTAAACGGAAAAGAGAACCTCTCAATATGAAGGAACGTTTTATCCAAATTTATAATGAAAGCTTTGAATATGTATATTCCTTTGTGTACAGTAGAACGGCCGGAAACAGGCAGGTGACGGAGGAAATCGTCCAGGAAACCTTCGGTGCCGCTTGGTTAACGCTGGACCGGTTCCGCCAGAACAGTTCGTACCGGACCTGGTTATGTTCGATTGCCAAAAACAAGCTGTATGCCTATTACCGTAAGAATACAGCCTCGGCAAAGTATAATCCCTATGAGGAAAACCTGAACCTGGAGCTACCAGTGGAATTTAATCCGGAGGCGGTAGCGGAAAGCCACGAAACCCGCGCAAAGGTGCGGGAGGCTCTAAATCAAATTAACCCGCTTTATCGATACGCACTCATTCTGAAGTACATCGACGGCTACAGCTGCAAAGAAATTGCCGGGATCCTTGGTCGAACGAACAAGGCGGTGGACGGGATTTTGCAAAAAGCGAGGGGTAACTTCATCAAGGAGTATACCAAATGCCTGGAAGGGAGGCAGAACGCCAATGGATGATGATCAACTTGAAAAAATGCTTCGTTCCACGCTGACGGATATTCAGGCTCCGGACCATCTTAAGGAGAAGATGCTGGCCGATATATTGGCCTCTGCTCCGGAACGCGTTCATCGTAGGGCTTTGCTTCGGAAGGAACTGTTTATTTACCGGAATCCGCTAAAAATATCGGGACTGCTCTCGCTTGCTGTCTCGGGTGCGATTTGGCTCACGACGGGGCCTCATGGAATAGCGGACGTATTATCAAGCTGGATGGAGCTGATCAAATGATAAGAAGAGGCCTTATCGCGTTGGGAAAGGCGGCTTGGTCGCCACTCTCCGTAATGGATCAGGAGCATACCCCTGAAAAACAGCTCGCCTCTTTGCTAGTTGTTCTGATGACGGCGGGACTTACGGCTTTTTTATCGGCTGATTTGTATTTATTGGTGGCTGGTGTCGGCACATGGGCCATCGCATGCGGCTGTATTTGGCTGGTGTCACGCATTTTTCGCAAGGGGATTGGATTTAGACAGGTTTCCACGACTTGGGGGCTCACCTATCTCCCTAATCTAATTTGCGTGGCGGCTAATTACTTTCTAGCTACTAACCGGCATCTTACGGAGCTGCCAGTGCTGTCTTTCTTGATCCAGACGCTCTTAATCATGCTGCTTGTATGGAAGGCAATTTTATACTTCATAGAGATGCGATGCGTTTTACAGGTTACCGGGACGGAACTTACTATTGGCACCGTGATCGTCGGCATCGTTTTTTTACCGGTGATGATGGTTGGGTTTATACTAGGGTTGCAGGTTCCGATGCTGTAAAAGTGAGAAGGAGAGAAGGAGGCATGCATCCATGGAACGATTCTCGATCCCCTGCGTGGCAGGGATTATTGAAAAGCAGATCAACGGCACCACGATGATCTTGCTACAGGAGCGTTGGAAGGAAAATGCGGTCAAGGAAGAGGGGCTCGTCGAAATACCGGCTGGGAAGATCCGCGAAAATGAAAATATTTTTGACGCCTTAAGGAGAGAAATTTGGGAGGAAACGGGCTTGGAAGTGGAAGAGATTCATGGTGAAAAGGAAGCCGGAATCTATGCTTCTAATGGATACAAGGTTCTGGATTATATGCCTTTTTCCTGTTCTCAAAACATTCAGGGCAACTATCCAATCTTGGTTCTAACTTTCATCTGTACGGCTAAGGGGGAACTGCTTGAGAAGACCAACGAGACGCAAAACATCCGCTGGGCTCCGGTATCAGAAGTAGAAGCCAGCCTTACATCGGATAGTCGCTCTTTTTATCCGATGCACGTCGCATCCTTACGAAAATACATACAATTCTTGAAAAAATAACGTCATCATTCGCCCTTCAGTACTTAGAAAAATGTTGTAACCCGCGCCAAAACAAGGTATAGTGAATATGCAAAAATGAATCGCTAGACCTGCTAAAGCCATACCAATGGATATGGCTTTTTTTTCTTAAAGAGATACGCGATTACAACTAAAGGAGTGGTGCATCGATGATTGAACTGGCTGCAGTGGAGAAACACTTTGCTGGACAGATCGCCTTGCATCCGCTTTCGCTCACCATAAAGGAAGGGGAATTCCTGACCTTGCTGGGCCCGAGCGGCTGCGGCAAGACGACGATTTTACGCATGATTGCGGGATTTGAACAACCTACTGCCGGAAAGATTCTACTTGACGGCAAAGACCTCACGAATTTGCCTCCGAATCAGCGGGATTTGAACCTCGTTTTCCAACATTACGCCTTATTTCCGCATATGACGGTGGAAGAGAATATCGCCTTCGGGTTGAAAATGAAAAAAATGCCTGCAAAAGAACAGCGGGAGCGCGTTCAAGAGGCCGTTGCCATGACGCAGCTGACTCCGCTCGTGAAGCGGTATCCGCATCAGCTGTCCGGCGGACAGCAGCAGCGTGTAGCGATAGCCCGTGCAATTGCCAACAAGCCGCGTGTTCTCCTGCTGGACGAGCCGCTTGGGGCGCTTGATTTGCAGCTGAGAAAGAGCCTTCAGGCCGAACTCAAGCAGTTGCAGCGCAGCCTGGGCATCACATTCGTCTATGTTACTCACGATCAGGAGGAAGCTATGATGATGTCCGACCGGATCGTTGTGATGAACAGTGGACGCGTCGAGCAGATCGGTACGCCGCGCGAGATTTATGCATCTCCGGCCACCCTATTCTCAGCGACCTTTGTCGGTGAGAACAATGTTTTCACCCGTGATGATAAGCTGTTTGCGGTGAGACCTGAGAAGCTGAGAGCGGTTCGTGAGGGCGGGAATGCCAAAACAACCGGGGAAGTGCTTGATGTCCTTTATCTGGGCAGCATACATAAAATAATTGTTCAGCTTCATAACGAACCGATGTCCGTGTCTATCGTGCTCGAAGCATCGGATGATTACCCTTGGAAGATCGGCGAGCAAGTCGGTGTCGATTGGAAGCCAGAGGATGAGGTGGTCATCGGATCATGAAAAAATCAAGCCTGAGCATACTGCCGGTTCTGCTGTGGCTGGGCCTGTTTCTCCTCGTGCCGATGCTCATTGTCATCGTGATTTCCTTCATGGGCCGCGATGATGTAGGCAACGTAGTGCTTGACTTTAACTTTCATTCCTACGCGATGTTTTTTGACCCGCTCTATTTGGGGATTTATTGGGATACGATCGTTTTGTCCATTTTAACAACGGCACTTTGTTTACTGCTCAGCTACCCGTTAGCCTACTATATTGCAAATGCCGGGCCCAAGATGCAGACCTGGGGGCTTGTGCTCATCACGGTTCCGTTCTGGATCAACTTTCTAATTCGTACGTATGCGTGGGTGCTTCTGCTCCGTACACAGGGGATTGTGAACGACTTACTGATGGATTTCGGGATGATCTCACAGCCTCTTCAAATGCTTTATACGAAAGGTGCAGTGCTGCTTGGAATGGTTTACACCTTCATTCCGTTCATGGTGCTGCCAATTTATGTCGCTTTGGAGCAGATGGACAAGAAGCTGCTGGAGGCTGCCAGCGACCTTGGGGCTTCACGCTGGAAAGCATTTTGGTACATCACGCTGCCTCAAACCAAATCCGGAATCGTGACCGGCTCGGTACTGGTCTATGTTTCGACAACAGGGATGTTTGTCGTTACGGATATTCTGGGCGGGGCCAAGTCGGCGATGATCAGCAATATTATTCAGAGTCAATTTTTGGGGGCAAGGAACTGGCCGTTCGGTGCGGCATTATCCGTTATTTTTGTCATAACTTCGCTCATTCTGATTGCCCTATTCAATAAAGCGATGTCCTCCAGATATCAGAAAGCTCGGGAGGTGCGCTCATGAAAATGAAAAACCATCCGCTGCTAGGTATTCATACACTGCTGATGATGATTTTTATCTATGTGCCGATCGTGCTGATTATTATCTATTCGTTCAACAACTCCCGGCTGGCTGCCAACTGGAGCGGTTTTACGATGGACTGGTACGTTTCGCTGTTTGACGACCGGCATGTCATGGAGGCTCTCACGAACAGTCTAACCGTAGCCGTGATTTCAACGTTGGTCTCTACGGTGCTTGGTACTATGGCTGCTCTAGCGCTGCGGAAGATTGACAGAAGGAAAAAGGCGGCCATGGGCGGCTTGCTCTATTTGCCGATCATTATTCCAGATATCATTATGGGCTTATCTCTGCTTGTACTATTCAATCAGCTAAACATACCGCTCGGCAAAATGACGATCATCATTGCGCACATCACGTTTAGCATGTCCTATGTTTATGTCGTGGTTACGACCAGGTTGTCCGGCATGGGCCGCCAGCTGGAAGAGGCCGCTCAGGATTTGGGTGCAGGCTCCTGGCAGACATTTCGTTATGTTACCTTACCGCAGATTTTTCCGGGCATTGTTGCCGGGGCGCTCATTGCGTTTACGTTATCATTGGACGATTTTATGGTCAGCTTTTTCGTAAGCGGCCCTAGTTCGACAACGTTGCCGATTTATATCTACGGTCAGGTGAAGCGGGGTATTTCCCCGGAAATTAATGCGCTTTGTACCATTTTGATTTTAGTGACGGTGACATTGATCTTTTTAGCTCAGTTTATGTTGAATCGGGGCAAAGGACAGAAGAAAAAGTCGATGCTTCCGTTTTAAGCCTGACTCTATCTATTTGGTGTATAGTTAATTTATAAGTTACAAGGGAAAGGAGATTGTGAATTGAAAAAAATGAAATGGGCCGGCCTGGTGCTGGCGGGGTTAATGGTGCTGGCACTGTTGCCAGGCTGCGGTTCGTCGAAGGAGACGCTCAATATTTATAGCTGGGCCGACAATTTTGACGAAGAAATGCTACAGCAATTTGAGAAGCAGTATAACGTAAAGATCAACTACGATGTGTTTGCCAACAACGAAGACCTGCTGGCTAAGATTAAAGCGGGCGGCGGCGGATATGATCTGATTCAGCCCTCCGACTATATGGTAGCAACGATGATCAAACAGGACCTGTTGGCTTCATTGAACATGAAGAACATCCCGAACTTTGCGAATATTGCAGACACCTACAAGAATCCTTCCTATGATCCCGGCAATAAGTATTCGATCGTGTATACCTCCGGGGTTACGGGGATTGCCTATAACAAGAAATACGTGAAAGAAGATATCAGTAGCTGGGAGGACCTGTGGAATCCGAAGTATGCCGGGAAGGTCATTTTGCTGGACGACAACCGTGAAGTGATCGGTATGGCGCTTAAAAAAGCGGGATTCTCCAACAATGCGAAAGATGACACCCAGATTAACGCTGCTGTAGAGGATCTCAAGAAACTGCTGCCGAGCGTGCTTGCTTTTGACACCGACAATATTAAGCAAAAAATGATCCAAGAAGAAGGCTGGATTGCTACGGTTTGGTCGGGCGATGCCTCTTACATCGCTAAAGATAATCCAGACGTCGCTTATGTGGTTCCTAAAGAAGGCGGTACGATCTGGTCCGACAACTACGCTATCCCGAAGGGCTCCAAGCATCAGGAACTGGCCGAGAAATTCATCAACTTCATGCTGGATGCGAAAAACGCCGCCAAAAACTACGAGTCTATCGGCTATAGTGATCCGACTACGACATCGAAGTCTTATCACAGCGAGCAGTACAACAACGATAAAATGATTAATTTGTCGAAGGATGAGCTGTCCCGTACCGAATGGCTTGGCGATGTCGGCGATAAGCTGCAGCTTTACGACCGTCTCTGGACGGAGTTGAAGAGCGGACGCGAATAAATCAGCCGTGTGATTGAACATAAGCTTTACATCAGAACCGTGTTTGTGGATGTAACTCGCTAAATGAGCGAAGTACCTCCGCACCACGGTTTTTTGCTTATAGGGTGTTAGCATGATTTGTACCGTGCCAGGTCATAATGGAGGTAACGCTAGCTTAGAGCAATTTACATGAAGGAGTGGGACTATTCATGAAAGGCACCTTATTGAGGATGACGGTATCGGTTTTGACGGTAGGAACGCTCGTTACTTCCCCTTTGATGACTTCGGCTGCGGCATTGGCTGGCGAGGGTAATGGAGGGCTAGTTAGTCATGCGGCTGGCCATGCAACTCACCAGGACGTTAGTTCATCCAACCGCCTAGCTGTAGAGGCTAAAAAGCCGAACAGCATCAATATTACGAAACATACGATTGAGAAGACGATTCCTGAAGCCAAGATCAAGGTAGAATATCCCCAAGTCAGCGGTCTGAAAAACCGGGCGGCCGAGAAAATAATCAATACTCTGCTGAAAACCAAGGCGGAAACGTTTGTGGCAAACTCGATTAAGGAAGCCAAGGCTAGCCAGCCTTCTCCAAGCGGCAACCCCTATGAGTACCTAGGAACCTACAAGGTAACCTATAACGAAAACGGGGTGCTCAGTCTGCTGTTGGAGACGTATGCATACACAGGAGGAGCCCACGGCATTACCATTCGGGAAGGCTTAACGTTCCGTCTTAGCGACGGAAAGGTGCTGACCTTGGACGAGCTGCTTCGCGCTAATCCGAACTACCGGAGCATTGTCGATCCGGAGATTGCCAAAAAATTAGAGGAAACGGAAGGCTACTTCGGAAACTTCAAAACGATCGGTCCAAACCCGTCCTACTATGTGAAGGACCAAGGTGTGGTCATCTTTTTTCAACTATATGATTATTTACCTTATGTTTTCGGGTTCCCGGAGTTTTATTTCCCGTTTGCGAAATTACTCCCACCGGGTGCCGATCCATTTGATTTTAAGTCTATGTAACCTAATATAATTGTTAGAAGCCAGGCAAGAGCTGCCCTTGAGGTCCATCGTAAAGATGCTATCAGGGGCGGCTTTTTTGTGCTTGCGTGAAGAGAACGACAACCTCAAACCCGGCGGCACCCTTCTGTTACGATGACTAACTGCATTTTATGCAGCTATTTTGTTGGCTTTTGGCGTATGAGGAAATTTAACTGCAAAACGTGCATCTATTTGGGCAGTATTAGCAGGTGACCGCGAAATAGGTTGGGTTTAGATGTATGAAATACATTTATTCCCGAGCAAATGAGGAATTTCATCAAAATAACTGTACTTAATACAATTAAACCGCGTCGATGCGGATATTCAACTTTCAACTACCACACTAGATGCGAAAATTACTCTTGGGCTTTGGGAGGAAAACATTTAAAATAATACCAGGTAGGTTTCTGCGAATGAAGGGAGTGCCGAAAGAAGAGAATGGCAAAACATTTTCTGGGGAAACATTTTCTGCTGAACAGCAAGGCCGCCAAGGTGCTTTATCATCAATACGCTGACAATATGCCGATCGTCGATTACCACTGCCATCTGAGCCCGCAGGAGATTTACGAGAACAAGACGTTTCGTAACCTTACGGAGGCATGGCTCGGCGGAGACCACTACAAGTGGAGAGTGATGCGTGCCTGTGGTGTCGAGGAGAAGCTGATTACCGGCGAGGCGAGTGATTACGACAAATTTCTGGCCTGGGCGAAGGTGGTTCCTCAACTGCTTGGTAACCCACTTTATCATTGGACCCATTTGGAGCTGCAGCGTTTTTTCGGCATGGATGAACTGTTAAATGAACAGACGGCCCCGGCCATTTGGGAAAAGGCGAACACTATGCTGCGGGGAGAGGGATTTGGGGCACGGGATCTGATTACGAAGTCACACGTAAAGGTGCTATGTACTACCGACGACCCGGTGGATTCCCTTGAGTTTCATCTGAAAATCAAAGACCTTCCAGAGTTTCAAACGAAGGTGCTGCCCAGCTTCCGCCCGGATCAGGCGCTGGAGATTAACAGAGACTCATTCCGGCCCTGGGTCAGCAAGCTCGAAGCGGCTACGGGTAAGCCCATCCGTGAGTATAGTGAGCTGCTGGAAGCCCTTAACGAGCGGATCGATTTCTTCCATCAGGCGGGGGGAAGATTGTCGGATCATGCGCTAGATACGGTGGAGTATGAGGAGACGGCGTTAGAAGAAGCCACCGATATTTTTGCCAAAGCATTGGAGCAGGGGCAAGTCAGCCGGGAGGACGCGCGAAAATACAAATCGTACACGATGCTGTTTCTAAGCAAACAATACGCCGCTCGGGGCTGGGTCATGCAGCTGCATATACATGCTCTGCGAAATATTAATACCGTGATGCGAGACCGACTTGGCCCGGATCACGGCTATGACGCTATCTATGACGGTCCTCTTGCTGCTCCACTGGCGGGTTTTCTCAACTCGCTTGAGCGGGAAGGAGCTTTGCCGAAAACGGTTTTGTACTCGCTGAATCGGAATGATTATCCGGTGCTGGCCAGCATCATGGGGAGCTTTCAAGGCGGTGGGGTTCCCGGCAAAATACAACTTGGTACTGCTTGGTGGTTCAACGATCATAAGGACGGTATGCTAGAGCAAATGACAACGCTGGGCAACTTCGGCGTATTGGCTCGGTTTATCGGCATGCTGACGGATTCCCGCAGCTTCCTGTCGTATACGCGGCATGAGTATTTCCGCCGGCTCCTGTGCGACGTGCTGGGCGATTGGGTGGAGAGAGGGGAAGCTCCGAAGGACTTGAGCCTTTTAGGGAAGATGGTCAAGGATATCTGCTATCATAATGCCCTAGAGTATTTTGCCTTTCCAGAGGAGGATATGTAGAAAAAAGATGCGGGCCGCACAGGCTGAACTGAACACGGCTGTAATCCGTGCAGCTCGACCTGGCGGCCCGAGTTTTAGTTATATGGTTTAGCCGATTTCGACAGGAATCAGCTTAAATTCGTTAACATCGGCAAGCCCACGATTCGTAATCCGAAGCTCAGGGATTACAGGCAGGGCTACCAGCGAGAACGTCATAAACGGTGCATTCAGCATACATCCTAACTTCTTCCAGGCAGCTTCCAGCTCCTTAACCTGCGTGGCAACCGTATGCAGCGGCTGGTCGGACATCAGCCCAGCGAGCACCATCGGCACGGCGGCAAGGACCTTGCCGTCCTCCACGACGATCATGCCGCCGCCAAGCTTGGCCAACTCGTTCGCGGCAAAAGCCATGTCCTCGGCATTCGTTCCCATGACGATCAGGTTATGGCTGTCGTGGGAGACGGTAGAAGCAACCGCACCACGCTGCAGTCCGAAGCCATGAACAAATGCAAGCGAGATGTCGCCGGATCTGCGGTGACGGTCAATGCAAGCGAGCGTGATGATGTCGCGGGCCTGATCGGGCTGAATGACGCCATCTGCAACCTGCAGGCGAGCGGTACCTTTTACCGTGCGTGCGCTGTTTTCAATCACTTCAATCACATGGACGTTCGTTTCGTTCCCGTTGCTTTGGCTGTGCAGCCGGAAATCGTCCGGAACGAGCGGTTTGACCAAATGCACCGATTGGCGGGCCGCTTCAGGGTACGTATAAGCAGGGAACGGGATGCGAAGCTCTCCGTCATCATAGACGACCTGCCCATCGGCAATGACCGTAGATGGTTCCATCTGATGCAGATCGTCGATCAGGAGCAGGTCGGCGCATTTGCCTGGAGCGATGCCGCCGAGGTCATCCTCAAGCTTGAAGTAGCGGGCCGTATTGATCGTCGCCATTTGGATCGCGGTCACAGGCTTGACGCCTTCCTCAATAGCCCGGCGTACGACGTGATTCAAGTGACCTTTCTCGATAAGCGTTTGCGGGTATACATCGTCCGTCACGAGCAGGATGTTGCCGGTTTCGGCATGGTCTTCGGTAACGACCTTAATGACCTCTTTAACATCATGCCAAGCCGAGCCTTCGCGAATCATCAAATACATGCCGAGGCGTATTTTAGCCAGCCCTTGTTCCCGGGTAACTGTCTCATGGCAGGAGCTTACGCCGGAAGCGATATACGCCTGGAGCATGTGCTCATCATCGCTCGGGAAATGGCCGGTAACCGCCTTTCCCGCACGGATCGTCGCTTCGATCTCACCGCACATTTTCGGATCGCCGTACACAACGCCTGGGAAGTTCATTACTTCACCGAGGCCTTCGACGCCTTCCCATTTCATGCTTTCTGCGATATCGCTAACGTTCAAAGTCGCTCCGGCATCCTCGAGATGGTCGGTCGCAGGCACGCACGAAGGATAGGTCGTATACACCTTCAGCGGCAGGCCTTGTCCCTCCTCATGCATCCAACGGACCCCATCATTTCCGAATACGTTCGCAATTTCATGCGGGTCCATAAATACGCCGGTGGTGCCTTTGGCCAGGGCGGCCTTGGCAAACTCGGTCACCGACAGCATTGTGCTCTCTACATGCATATGCCCGTCCAGCAGACCGGGTGCAATATAACGGCCTTTCGCGTCGACAACGACGGTTCCCTCGCCAATCGTATGGTCAGCCTTGCCGATGTAGGCGATCCGTCCCTGCGCCATAGCGACATCCGTATTCGGCAGTAGCTCGCCGGTATAGACGTTCACCAAGGTCCCGTTTTTGACCACCAGGTCTGCCTTGCTCTTGCCGGTGGCTACCTCGGCCAAGGTCCGACTGACCTCAACTAGTTTTTTCCTAACACTCATTCTCCGAATCACTCCTCTTTCATATATAAATGGACAAAACCAAGCGGACGAACCGCCCTAGTTTCCCCCTGCCTGGAGGCTATGTAGAAATAATAGCAAGAAGGCCACCCGTCGAACAGCTTTTATGCTCGGGGCAGCCTAGTTTTTTATTGCTTATTCGTTTGTCGAATTCACCTTTTCGATGACTTTGTCCACGAGACCGTATTCCTTCGCCTCGGCGGCGCTCATGAAGTAGTCGCGGTCGGTGTCTTTTTCGATCCGTTCCAGCGGCTGGCCAGTGCGTTCAGCGAGAATCTTGTTCAGTGTGTCACGCATTTTGAGAATGCGCCGCGCCCGGATCTCAATGTCCGTGGCTTGTCCTTCCGCTCCACCGAGCGGCTGATGAATCATGATTTCGCTGTTCGGCAGCGCATACCGTTTGCCGGGAGCGCCGGCGTTCAACAGGAACGCGCCCATGGAAGCGGCGAGCCCTACGCAGATAGTGGAGACGTCCGATTTAATAAATTGCATCGTATCGTAAATGGCCATGCCGGCGGTAATCGATCCGCCTGGGCTGTTAATGTAGAGGGAGATATCCTTTGTAGGATCTTCCGCATCCAGGAACAGCATTTGGGCAATGATGGAGTTGGCCACGACATCGTTCACTTGAGAGCCCAGAAAAATGATCCGATCCTTAAGCAGTCTGGAATAAATGTCGTATGCCCGCTCCCCGCGGTTGCTTTGTTCAACGACCATAGGAATATAACTCATCGATAAAACCTCCTCGAATGATATTGTAGAAATCGGTTCAATCAATCTAAGAATTGACGGAAACGATGAAGGATAACCCCATCATAAACAATTTGTGCTAGAAAGTCAAAGAAAGTCAAACTCTAGGTAATAAAAAAACCTGGATCTGAAGATCGAGGTCATTATATTTGTGTTAAGACAATGTGTTTCTAAGTTGTAAATAAGAATGGCGCGCCCGCGAGGAATCGAACCTCGATCTCAGGCTCCGGAGGCCTACGTCATATCCATTGGACCACGGGCGCAAATTAGCGTAACAAAATATATTATATGTGGTACCAACTAAAAAAGCAAGTCATTCCGTTAAAAAAATACCCGGAAAATACTGCTAAATAATTGTTGTATTCCAATACGCGATATGTTAATTTTAAATCATAAAAACGTTTTTATAAAAGGACGAAAAGTGGTATGGGAAAAGTTACAATCAAAGATGTTGCCAGGGAGGCTGGCGTATCCATTTCTACGGTTTCCAATGCACTCAATGACGTGGATGTGCTCAACCCTGAGACCAAAGCGCATGTGCTTGATGTAGCGAAGCGGTTGAATTATGTGCCCAACCTGAACGGAAAGCAGTTGAAATCGGGAAAAACAAATATGCTGGGGTTCTTTACGACCAGCGTAGCAGGTCCTTATTTCTACGTTCTGGTTGAATCGATGGCACGTGAGTGCGACCGTCTGGGCTATGGCCTCAATGTGTTTATTACCAAGGATAAGCATGTCATTATGAGCAACATTTTAGGACGGCGGGTCGACGGTGCAATTATTTACGAAGAGCTGAGAATTGATGATCAGGACATTGCCTCCATGGCCAAGGATAAGATTAAGGCCGTTTTTCTGGACCGGACTTTGGAAAACGAGACGATGGGGAGCGTAGTCTTCAACTCTTATGCGGCCGGATACGAGGCCACGAAATATTTGATCAGTCTGGGGCACAAAAGGATCTCCTATATTTCCGGCGTCGATACGATGCTGGACAGCGTGCGAAGAAAGGAAGGCTGCCTGGCCGCCTTGCGTGAGCACCAATTGCCGATCGATGAGGATTATGTGCTGCAGGGCTATTTTGAAGAAGAAGGCGCCTATAATGCGGTAAAGTCTTTTCTTCATCAAAACCCCGGCAAAATTCCGGATGCGTTCCTGGCCGGCAATGATATCAGCGCGATCGGATGCATGAAGGCGTTGAAGGCTCTGGGATATTCGGTGCCGCAGGATGTCAGCGTCGTCGGCTTTGACGATATCGACATCGCCCAGTATTACTCGCCCCCTTTGACGACGGTACGAAACCAAATTGCCAGGCAGGGCTACTTAGCGATTGAACATCTCGTGCGGCTGATCCAGAAGAAAGAATCAGGAAAGATCCAGGAATTGAACGGAGAACTTATTGTTCGCGGTTCAAGCCAAGTGAAGATCGACAGGTACGCTTCGCCGGATGGTGGATAACATGTGCTGAACGCATGGGGGACTACACCGCTTAACGGCGGACATTTTTCGCCAAAAATAAAAACGTTTTTATAGGCTTTCTAAAGAAAGGGGAGGTCATATGGAAAATGTTGCTATTACCAGGGAACAGCCGCACCGGAAAGCGCCTATGGGGCAAAGGTTCAAAGCGTTTATGGCGGACTTTAAAAGGCAATGGGCGCTCCAATCGATGATCCTGCCGGGAGTTATTTTCATGATTGTGTTTTGCTTCGTTCCCATTTACGGATTGTTGATCGCCTTCAAAAACTACACCGTCATCGATACGCTGGATACTGCGCCATGGACCGGGCTGGACAACTTCAAAATTATTTTGTCTGACAAATATTTTTGGGACGCGGTTGTCAATACGCTGGGCATCAGCTTTCTGAAGCTGATCATTGGATTCGTCATTCCGATTATTCTCGCGATTATGATTTCCGAGATAAGCTCGAACCGATTTAAGAAAATCGTCCAGACCGTCTCTTATTTACCGCACTTTTTATCATGGATCGTGTTGGGCGGGATGCTTATCACGTGGTTTTCGACGACAGGTCTATTCAATCAGCTTTTGCTCGATTTGGGTCTGATTGCAAAGCCGCAGAACAGCTTGCTGGACCCGGGGAAATACTGGTGGATCGCCACGTTGTCTGATATCTGGAAGGAAGCCGGCTGGGGAACGATTTTGTATCTGGCAATTATTTCGAAAATCGATCCTACCTATTATGAAGCGGCCAAAATGGACGGCGCCAGTCGACTTAGACAAATTTGGAACATCACCCTTCCCAACATGAAGCTCATCATCAGCTTAAATTTGATTTTAACTGTAAGCGGTTTATTGGGCTCGAACCTGGATCAGACGCTCGTTCTGATGAATTCGCAAAACCGGGAAAGAGCGGAGGTTATCAACTCCTATGTATATCGCATGGGCTTGGCACAGGGCGACTTCTCGTATGCCACGGCAGTCGGCTTAGGTGTCTCCATCGTTTCGGTCATCCTGCTGGTTGCGGCCAACAAGGTGTCGAGCAAATTAAATGACAATCAATCGGTATTGTAAGAAGGGAGGCATTGGCTTGAGTAGAACGGTGGCTAAAGAGGACCTCGACAGCAGGGCCTTTGGTGTGATCAACCTCGGTTTGCTATCCATTTTCACCTTGATCATCGTGGTTCCGCTCTGGAATGTAATCGTTTCTTCTTTTAGCTCGGGCAAATCGCTGGCGGAAGGCGGTTTTGTGTTCTGGCCGGGCGAGTTTTCTTTGGAAAACTACCAGGCTGTGTTCCGCGACACCAGCATATGGCAGGCTTTCGTTATTTCGGTGCTTAAGACGACGATTGGCGTCGCGACGCACGTATTTTTCTGCGCTATGGTCGGCTACGGCTTGAGCAAGCAGTACGTTCGGGGCCGCAAGCTGTATGTCGCTATGGGGGTTATCACGATGTTTTTCTCAGGCGGCATGATCCCGACCTATTTATTGATAAAATCGCTGGGTCTGTTGAACAGCTTCTGGGTGTACGTTATCCCGGCGTTATTCAGCTACTATGACGTCGTCATATTAATGAATTTCTTTAGAAATGTGCCGGATTCCCTCGAAGAGTCGGCCAAGATCGATGGAGCTGGGGATTGGCGGATTTTTCTGAAAATCTTCATTCCGCTGTCCATGCCCGCTTTGGCGACGATCGCCTTGTTTAACGGAGTGGGGCAATGGAACGATTTTATGACGACCAAATTGTACATCACCGATGAGTCGCTCTATCCGCTGCAGATGAAATTGTATGAAATTATCGTCCAGTCCCAAACGCAGTCTATGCAGAATATCGGAGGCTCGGTGGTAATAGAAACGACAACCAAAGGGGTTCAACTCGCAACGATTGTCATAACGACCTTGCCAATTGTTGTGATGTATCCAATTCTTCAAAAGTACTTTATTTCAGGCATTATGCTGGGGGCGGTGAAGGAATAGAAAGGGGGCAACGTCATGAACGGACAACAAGAAATCAGCACATTGAAAGCGCTTCAATATAAAGAGGAGGGTTCAGTATGGTATTGATGAAGAAAACAATGAAGAAAAAAGGGTTCGTTTTATGCGCGATTTTGCTTGCGGCTGTCCTCGTCGTTTCGGGCTGCGGATCAGGCGGAGGCTCGGGAAAGGGAGGGAAAGATTTTTCCATTGAGGGGCGGTATACGCTTGATTCGGAAACGCCGGCTTGGAAACTGGACAAAAAGAAAGAGCCGACAGAGCTTACTTGGTACGTCAATGCGGACTGGTGGAATACCGATTTCGGCAATGATGTCGTAACGAAGAAAATCAAAGAGGATCTCAATATCAACATCAAGTTTATTAAAGGGGACGACACCAAACTGAACACCTTTTTCGCGGGCGGGGATATGCCGGATATTTTGACGACGTTCGACAACAACTCTCCGGTGGCGCAAAAGGCGGCAACCTGGGCCATTCCTTTAAGCGAGCTGGCTGAGAAATACGATCCATACTTCAACAAAGTGGCCGCCGAGGACACCTTGAAGTGGTTTCAACTGAAGGATGGAAAAACCTACGGGTATCCGAACTATTCGAATACGCAGGCGGATTATGACAGCGGCAACATCCCGGCCAAGACGGCTTTTATAATCCGCAAGGATGTTTACGAGGCACTGGGCAGTCCGCAAATGAAGACGCCCGAGGAGTTCAAGAGCACGCTCGCCAAGATCAAAGTCCAATTTCCGGAAATGATCCCTTTCGGGTTTAACTCGATCGGTACGGGCACCGGTTCCTTGGGCGACGTTCTGCAGGATTTTATCGGGGTACCGCTTGAGGATCAGAATGGCGGCTTCTATGACCGCAACCTGGATGAGGATTATTTGAAATGGTTGAAGACGCTGAACGAAGCCTACCGGGACGGAACGATCATCGATGACAGCTTTGCCGACGACGGCACGGCCTTTGAGGAGAAGGTCAAATCGGGCAAATATGCCACGATGTTGCTTGACGGTACGCCGCAGCAGGGCGGCAATCTGCAAATCTTCATGAGCGCGAACCCTGGCAAGGAATACGTAGCGATAGACGGTCCGCAAAGTACGGTAGGCAATCAGCCGACGCTGAATCAATCCGGAATTTCAGGCTGGATGGTCAGCTTCATCACCAAGAAATGCAAGGACCCGGCCAAGGCGATTCAAATTTTCACCTACCTGCTGGGTGAAGAGGGACAAATGCTGATGAACTATGGCATAGAGGGCGAAACGTACAAGAAATTGGATGGTGGAAACGTTGAGCTGCTGCCTGCGGTGAAGGAGATGCAGCTGAAAAATGCGGATCAATTCAAGAAGGAATACCGGCTGGGCGAGTTTATGTTCTTTGGCCATGACCGCCATAAAGCCTTAAGCCCGGATGCCTTCCCGGAAAGCATCAAGCAGATGCAGGAATGGGGCAAAGGAAAGCTGAAGCCACATTTCATTCTGGAGAACACGAACCCGGATCAAGGAACACCGGAAGCGCGGTCTCTCAGCGCTATCAATACGCAGTGGAGCACGACGCTGGTCAGCATGATTCGGGCCAAGAGCGAAGCGGAGTTTAACAGTACGCTGGAAGCCTATAAATCTTTCCTGAAGGACAACAGCTGGGATAAGATTGTGGAAATCCGCAGCGAAAAGATGAAGCAGAACAAGGAGAAGCTGGGGCTTAAGTGAGGAACGCCGGGGGCCACTTCGGCCCTTTGAGGGAGAAAGCAACCTTTTTAACAATATCCGAGATGTGAATCTAAACTTATCCTTAAGTAGCAAATGGAGACAAGGGGCGGGACTTTGGGCTGCTGATGGTTTGGGTTGTTTAAAAACACCTGCCCCTTGCTCTTTGTCCTTGTAGGCGGTCAACAAATATTTTGATCAACAAATGTGCAGATCAACGAGTGGAAATTGGGGTACCGTCGGGAATTCCTGTGAAATAGAACTTACTAAATGCATTAAGTACAGTTAAATATCGTCCTATTGGAAGTATTGAGCGTTTAGATGTAGAAAGTGCAGCTAAAAGGAGCGAAATAACCCTGCCAAGTCAAATTGACCCATTTTAGATGTACATTTTGCAGCTAAAATCCCCAAAACCACATTTTGCCCAGAAATAGCTGCACTAAATACATTTAGTGGTGGATGGTGAGAGAGGCAAGAACCTATATCGATGTGACCAACACCATAAAGGTAGTCCGGAGATTTTTTGGACGGTTTTTTCTTATACCAAGATCGGGGGAATTTTATGCGGGAATTAACGATTTATTTATCAGCAGGGGAGCATGAGCTTTTCGCATCAAAAAGCGAGCAGCAGCTTCCGCCGGCAGATGGAAACGAGCCGATGGTCGAGATCGTTCTGGACATGGAGCAAACCTATCAGAGAATCGACGGTTTTGGCGCCTCCTTCACGGATTCGGCCGCTTATTTGATGCATCAGGTGATCGGCGCGGAGCAGCGAAGCCAATTAATGCGGAATTTGTTTGATCCAAAGACGGGGATCGGCCTGTCCGTGCTGAGAAACCCCATGGGGGCGTCGGATTATGCCAGAGATATGTACAGTTACGATGATCTGGACGGGGAAGAGGTCGACCCGGAATTAAAGCGTTTTTCGATTTCGCATGATGAGGCCGACATCATCCCGCTGCTGCAGGAGGCGATGACACTAAATTCCGACCTCAAGCTGATGGCCTCTCCGTGGAGTCCGCCGGGGTGGATGAAAACAAGCGGTTCCATGATCGGAGGAGAATTGAAGAAGGAGTATTATACGGCGTATTCGGAGTATTTTGTCCGCTTCATTCAGTCTTACTCTGCGCATGGTCTGCCTATTTATGCAGTAACGCCGCAAAACGAGCCGCTTTATGTGCCTGGGCACTATCCGGGGATGCTCATGCTGCCGGAGTGGCAAGCCGACTTTGTGAAAAATCACTTAAAGCCCAGCTTTGCGAAGCACGGCATTCGGACGAAAATTTTGTGCTACGACCACAACTGGGACCGGCCCGATTATCCACTGCATGTGCTTGAGCATGCCAATCAGGAAGTGGATGGGGTGGCCTGGCACTGGTACAACGGCAATCCGGCTGTGCAAAGCGAGGTGCGCCTGGCTTTTCCGGATAAAGAGGTGCATTTTACCGAGGGGTCGGGGGGAGAATGGATTCCGCCGTTTGAGCCGGCCTTTTCCAATGTGCTGCGTACAGGCATTGAAATTCTTAGAAATTACGGTCAGTCGCTAGTGTTATGGAACATGGCGCTCGATGAGCATAACGGCCCTACGGTTCCGGGCTTTGGACGGAGCACTTGCCGGGGTATTGTGCAGATTAACCAGCAAACCCGGGAGGTCGTTTACACTTTGGACTACTATGCTCTGGCCCATTTCAGTAAGATCATTCGTCCTAATGCGCTACGGATCGGTTCCTCTGCAGGCAGATCTTCCATTCGAAACGTCGCCTTCAGAAATACGGATCACTCAACGGCCGTCGTGTTGTTTAATGATAGTGAAAAAGCAGAGGATGTAAGTTTGCGGCTTCAGAACGAGGAGCTTCTAAACTTCCGAATGGAGCCTAAAAGCGCGATGTCCGTTCTCGTTCGATCTTAAGCAAGAAATATTTCCCTTTACGTTTAGTATGCTAAATGTTAGTATACTTACTATGAAAAATAATCATGTGACGATCAATTGTTTGGCTTTTCAACTTGGTTTGGCTCGCAAAAAGGTGCAAAAGTGGTATGAACAGCATTTGGAAACCTGGGGGCTTAACACTTCCTATGTGTATGTGATGGAGGTGATTCAGGAATTTGGCCCGTCCAATCTATCTTTTATAGCGGAGAAGCTTGAGCTTGAACGGGCCACCGTAAGCAATCTGCTGGGAAGAATGGAGAGGGACGGGTTTATCGTTCGCCTTCCCGGAAAAGAGAGAAGATCTATGGAGGTTCATCTGACGGATCAAGGAAAGGAGGTTCTGCAAGAAGCGTTAATCGGCCTTCAAGAAGCCGACAAACAGCTGGATGAGCTGCTTCAGGGTAGTTTAACAGAGGTTAAGGACTCCATTCGCATACTGAATTTGAATTTATAGCATAGGAGGGACGATGTGAAGAAATTTGTGGTGCATCTTTCTAACAAGCAGAGACATTTAATGACGGAGGAGCTCGTCAAAGCCCATGCAGCCTATCTCAAGAGCCTGAAAGAAAAAGGGGTCCTTCCGTTTTGCGGCCCTTGTGCCGATGGTACGGGGCTTATGATCATTGACGCGGCTTCCTATGAGGAAGCTAAAGGTTACGTCGACAACGACCCGTTTTCCAAGGTCGATTACTACATAGATCGAAAGCTCGTCGAAGTGGAAGAAGCTACGATTGAGAACAATTTTTTGATTGATGATGTGGTTGCATACCTGTCCAAATCGAATAAATAACCGGAAAATTAGCGCTAAAGATAGCACTTCTGCAGTAAAGTCAGCCTTATCGGGCTGGCTTATTTTTTTGCATGACAAGGCTTTATTTCAATGGGTTGTATAAGAGGCCCAATTAATGAGAATTATACGGACGTCAGGCTTGCAACAGATGAAAAAATTGGTTAGAATATCAGTGGGACTTAAAAAGTTTACCCGGGACATTTTAGGACCAAGGAGAAGGAGAGAGAAGACGAAGCTTGCAGGAGTGGAAAGCATGCGTAACATTTTAGAAATTCAGAAGCGGCTTCTTCCTGATCTCATGGAAATTCTCAAGAAAAGGTACACCATACTTAACCAGATCATGTTATCTGACGTCATAGGCCGCAGAACGCTTGCAACCTCACTAGACATGACGGAACGTGTGTTGCGTGCCGAAACAGATCTCCTGAAGGCTCAGGGCCTGATTGAAATCGAGAATATAGGCATGAGAGTCAGCGATGCGGGCAGGAAACTTTTGGAGGAACTGGAGCCGGTTGTTAAAGAATTATTCGGCCTGGCTAATCTGGAAGACAAAATTCGTCAGACCTATGGCTTGCGTAAAGTAGTGGTGGTCCCAGGAGATTGCGACGTTTCTCCTCAGGTCAAACTGGAGCTGGGGCGTGCGGGGGCAAAAGCGCTGCTTAGCGTGATGGATGGGAAGGACGTGGTTGCGGTCACCGGCGGTTCAACGCTGGCTGAGGTCGCAAACCAACTGAATCCTCCACCAAACGTAACGATGAAGCAAAGCTGGTTTGTACCGGCGCGTGGTGGGCTTGGTGAAAGCCTGGAAATCCAGGCGAACACGATTGCCTCCGGAATGGCCAAAAGAGTGGGAGCAGGTTACCGATTGCTGCATGTTCCCGATTTGCTTGGGAAGGAAGCCTATGAATCTTTGGTGCACGATCCGAATATTCACGATATCGTGAATATGATCCGTCAGGCGAAGATCGTCGTGCACGGAATCGGAGACGCCATGGAAATGGCGCGCCGCCGTAAACTGGAACCAAGTATGGTTGAAGAAATCCAGAAGGAAGGCGCACTCGCGGAATCATTCGGTTACTATTTTAATCGCGATGGCGTTGTCGTTCATAAGATGCTCACGTTAGGCCTTCGTCTCGAGGACATCAAGAATACGGAAACCGTACTCGGGATTGCCGGGGGAAAGAGCAAAGCAAAGGCGATTCATGCGGTACTGCGCTTCGGACATGAGGATATACTCGTCACGGATGAAGCGGCTGCGATAGAAATCGTGAATGAGCTGGACTAACTACCGTTTACTCATGACGGGCTTTTCAGTCTGTCTTGATTAATAAAAAAAACGAACATTGGGAGGAACTATTCAATGAGTGTAAAAGTAGGTATTAATGGTTTCGGACGTATTGGACGTTTGGCTTTCCGTCGTATTCAAAACGTGGAAGGTATCGAAGTCGTAGCAATCAATGACCTGACAGATGCAAAAATGTTGGCTCATTTGTTGAAATATGATACAACTCAAGGCAAATTCGACGGCGAAGTTGAAGTTCATGACGGATTCTTCAAAGTTAACGGCAAAGAAGTTAAAGTTCTGGCTAACCGCAACCCAGAAGAACTTCCTTGGGGCGAGCTTGGCGTTGACATCGTTCTGGAATGCACAGGCTTCTTTACTACTAAAGAAAAAGCTGAGCTTCACTTGAAAGGCGGCGCTAAGAAAGTCGTTATCTCCGCTCCGGCTACTGGCGACATGAAAACTGTCGTTTACAACGTTAACCATGAAATCCTTGACGGTTCTGAAACTGTTATCTCTGGCGCATCTTGCACCACGAACTGCTTGGCTCCTATGGCTAAAGTATTGAATGACAAATTTGGTGTTGTTGAAGGCTTGATGACTACAATCCATGCTTACACTGGCGACCAAAACACTTTGGACGCTCCGCATGCGAAAGGCGACTTCCGTCGTGCTCGCGCAGCAGCTGAAAACATCATTCCTAACACAACTGGCGCAGCTAAAGCAATCGGCCTCGTTATCCCTGATTTGCAAGGAAAACTCGACGGCGCTGCACAACGTGTGCCTGTACCAACTGGTTCCTTGACTGAACTCGTTACTGTTCTGGACAAAAAAGTAACCGCTGCTGAAGTTAACGAAGCTATGAAAGCTGCTTCCGATCCAGAAACTTACGGATACACCGAAGACCAAATCGTATCTTCCGATATCAAAGGTATGACTTTCGGTTCCCTGTTCGATGCAACACAAACTAAAGTACTGACTGTTGGCGACAAACAACTGGTTAAAACCGTTGCTTGGTATGACAACGAAATGTCCTACACCGCTCAACTTGTTCGTACTTTGGAATACTTCGCAAAAAAAGTTAAGTAATTTATTGCCCAATCAGATATGAATACCAAAGAGGAGCGACCTGTGCAAAGGACTCCTCTTTGGTTCTTGAAGAAATAAACGGCATTCACACACACACCCATATATAGATATAGACGCTTAGGAGAGAAATCAGGAGTTAATAAGATCGACTCGTATCAAGCGCTGTTTTTCCAGGCCATGGAGATACGCCGCGCATACCTTTAGGAGGAACGTGGAGATGAACAAAAAAAGTGTACGTGATGTGGAAGTAACCGGAAAACGCGTATTTGTTCGCGTAGATTTCAACGTGCCGATGCAAGACGGCAAAATTACTGATGACACTCGGATCCGTGAAACACTGCCAACGATCAAATATTTGATCGAAAACGGAGCAAAAGTGATTTTGGCTTCCCACTTGGGACGTCCGAAAGGTCAAGTCAATGAATCCATGCGTTTGACCCAAGCTGCTGAACGTTTGTCCGAATTGCTCGGCAAACCGGTAGCTAAAGCGAACGAAGCGATTGGTGAAGAAGCTAAAGCAAAAGTAGCGGCTCTTAACAATGGCGACGTACTCGTTCTGGAAAACGTACGTTTTTACCCAGGTGAAGAGAAGAACGATCCTGAACTGGCAAAACAATTTGCTGAGCTCGCTGATCTGTTCGTCAACGACGCTTTCGGTGCGGCGCATCGTGCACATGCTTCGACAGAAGGCATCGCTCATTACCTGCCTGCAGTATCCGGCCTTTTGATGGAGAAAGAATTGTCTGTTCTCGGCAAAGCCTTGTCGAACCCAGATCGTCCTTTCACAGCCATCATCGGCGGATCGAAGGTAAAAGACAAGATCGACGTTATCGACAACCTGCTGAACATTGCTGACAACGTGCTGATCGGCGGCGGCTTGGCTTACACCTTCTTCAAGGCCCAAGGCCATGAAATCGGTAAATCTCTGTTGGATGATACAAAACTGGACGCATCCCTCGGCTTTATTGAGAAAGCGAAAAAGCTTGGCAAGAATTTTGTCCTGCCGGTTGACGTTGTTGTCGCCGACAAATTCGCTGAGGACGCTAACCGTAAAGAGGTTGATATCGACGGCATTCCGGCCGAGTGGGAAGGTCTGGACATCGGACCAAAAACTCGCGCTTTGTATGCCGACATCATCAAAAACTCCAAATTGGTCGTTTGGAACGGACCGATGGGCGTATTTGAAATGGACGCATTTGCTGACGGTACCCGTGAAGTAGCTCAGGCTTGCGCAACAACCGAAGGCTACACCATTATCGGCGGCGGCGATTCCGCAGCAGCAGCAGAGAAATTCAATCTTGCGTCGCAAATGGACCACATCTCCACAGGCGGTGGCGCTTCCCTGGAATTCATGGAAGGCAAAGCACTTCCAGGTGTTGTGGCATTGAACGACAAGTAAGACATACTTAAATTTTACAGCTAGGAATGAATAAAAGGAGGGGGTTCCATGAGAACACCTATCATTGCAGGGAACTGGAAAATGTTCAAAACCGTTCCTGAAGCGAAAGCTTTCTTCGAAGCCGTAAAAGGCAAGGCGGAAGTAGCAGGCGTCGAAAGCGTCATTTGCGCTCCGTTCACGAACCTTCCGGCTTTGGTGGAAGCGGCAAAAGGAACTTCCATCAAAATCGGTGCTCAAAATATGCACTTCGAGGATGAAGGTGCATTCACCGGCGAAATTAGCGGAGGAATGCTGAAGGCACTCGGTGTCGACTATGTGATCATTGGACACTCCGAACGCCGTGCTTATTTTGGCGAAACCGACGAAATCGTTAACAAGAAAATCCATGCAGCCTTTAAACATGGCTTGACTCCAATTCCTTGCGTAGGCGAGAAGCTGGAAGAACGCGAAGCTGGCAAGACGAAGGACGTAGTTAAAGTACAAACGGAAGCTGCTTTGAAAGGCTTAACTGCTGAGCAAGCCGCTGAAGTTGTTATCGCTTATGAACCAATCTGGGCGATCGGTACTGGCAAATCCTCGACTTCACAGGACGCGAATGAAGTGATTTCCTACATCCGCAGCCTGGTGAAAGGCTTGTACGGCGACGATGTTGCTGCAAAAATCCGTATCCAATACGGCGGCAGTGTAAAACCGGAAAACGTAAAAGAATATATGGGCCAAAGCGACATCGACGGAGCGCTCGTTGGTGGTGCCAGCCTGCAGCCAGCATCGTATATTCAACTGGTTGAGGGGGCGAAATAATTGGCAACAACTCCAAGACCAGTAGCTTTAATTATCATGGACGGATTCGGTCTTCGCGACACGGTGGAAGGCAACGCTGTTGCCCAAGCCCACAAGCCGAACTATGACCGTTATCTGAAGCAATATCCAAATACTACCCTGCGTGCTTCCGGAGAAGCTGTCGGTCTGCCAGAAGGGCAAATGGGCAACTCTGAAGTTGGCCATTTGAACATCGGCGCCGGCCGGGTTGTATATCAAGACCTTACCCGGATTACCAAATCGATTCGCGAAGGAGATTTCTTCGAGAACGAATCGCTGGTGGGTGCAGTTCGCAGCGCGAAGTCGAAAGGGAAGAAGCTTCATCTGTACGGCCTTTTGTCCGACGGCGGCGTACACAGCCACATTAATCACCTTTATGCGATGCTGGAACTGGCTAAGAAGGAAGGTATGCATGAAGTTTATATTCATGCGTTCCTGGACGGACGCGACGTTGCGCCGGACAGTGCCGTAGGTTTCCTTGATAGCCTGATCGCTAAAATCAACGAACTCGGTGTAGGCAAAATCGCTACGGTTCAAGGTCGTTACTATGCGATGGACCGCGACAAACGTTGGGAACGTGTGGAAAAATCGTACCGTGCCATGGTTTATGGCGATGGTCCGAAATATACCGACCCCATCAAAGCGGTTAAAGAATCCTATGAAAAATCGGTATTTGACGAATTCGTTATGCCGACTGTCATCGTAGACGATCAGGACCAACCGGTTGGACTTGTTGAGTCCGGCGATTCCGTCATATTCCTCAACTTCCGTCCGGACCGTGCGATCCAATTGTCCAACGTGTTTACGAACAAGGATTTCCAAGGCTTTGATCGTGGACCAGGGTTCCCGACCGACCTGTACTTCGTCTGCTTGACATTGTTCGCTGAAACGGTGGACGGTTACGTAGCGTACAAGCCGAAGAACCTTGATAATACGTTCGGTGAAGTGCTTGTCCAAAACGGCAAGAAACAGCTTCGTATCGCAGAAACCGAGAAATATCCGCACGTAACGTTCTTCTTCAGCGGCGGCCGCGATGTTCAGCTTCCAGGTGAAAAGCGCGTGCTGATCAATTCGCCGAAGGTAGCAACCTATGATCTGCAACCAGAAATGAGTGCTTATGAAGTGGCTGCGGCTTGCGTAAAAGAAATCGAATCGGATGAATTCGACGCGATTATTCTTAACTTCGCCAACCCGGACATGGTTGGTCACTCCGGTCTGCTTGAGCCGACGAAAAAAGCAGTCGAAGTAACCGACGAATGCGTAGGCAAAGTGGTTGACGCCGTGACTGCCAAAGGCGGAGTTGTCGTCATCCTGGCTGACCACGGGAATGCGGACATGGTGTTTGATGAGAAAGGTAATACGATTACCTCCCATACCACAAACCCGGTTCCGTTTATCGTGACTGCCGAAAACGTCGTATTACGCGACAGCGGCGTCCTCGCCGATGTAGCACCGACGCTGCTCGACCTGATGGGTCTGCCAAAGCCAGCTGAAATGACAGGCGTATCGATGATCGCCAGCCGCAAAGCATAAGTAAGTCAAATTTAAAATAAATTTGAACATTAACCAACAAAAAGGAGACTGTACAAATGACTATTATTTCTGACGTATACGCACGCGAAGTCCTCGACTCCCGCGGTAACCCAACTGTAGAAGTTGAAGTATATCTGGAGTCCGGCGCAATTGGCCGCGCTATCGTTCCATCCGGTGCATCCACGGGTATCCACGAAGCTGTTGAGCTTCGCGATGACGACAAATCCCGTTACCTCGGCAAAGGCGTTCTGAAAGCCGTTGAGAACGTAAACGAAATTATCGCTCCAGAAGTTATCGGTATGGACGCTCTTGACCAACTCGGCATCGATAAATTGATGATCGCTTTGGACGGAACTCCAAACAAAGGCAAACTCGGCGCAAATGCGATTCTTGCTGTTTCCATGGCTGTAGCTCGCGCAGCAGCTGACGCTTTGGATCTGCCTCTGTATGTTTACCTCGGCGGATTCAACGCAAAACAACTTCCAGTTCCGATGATGAACATCGTGAACGGCGGCGCACATGCCGACAACAACGTAGACGTACAAGAATTTATGATTCTGCCAGTTGGCGCACCTAGCTTCAAAGAAGCTCTTCGTACTGGCGCAGAAATCTTCCACAACCTGAAATCCGTTCTGAAAGCTAAAGGCTTGAACACAGCTGTTGGCGACGAAGGCGGTTTTGCTCCTAACTTCACTTCCAACGAAGACGCTTTGTCCTCGATCATGGAAGCTATTACGAAAGCCGGCTATACTCCTGGTAAAGACGTATTCCTGGGTATGGACGTTGCTTCGACTGAATTCTACAAAGACGGCAAATACCATCTGGAAGGTGAAGGAAAATCCTTTACTTCCGCTGAATTCGTTGACCTGCTCGCATCTTGGGTTGACAAATATCCGATCATCACCATCGAAGACGGCTGCTCTGAAGACGACTGGGAAGGCTGGAAATTGCTCACCGACAAACTGGGCAGCAAAATCCAACTCGTCGGCGACGACCTGTACGTAACCAACACCGAACGTCTGGAAAGAGGTATTAAAGAAGGCATCGCGAACTCCATCTTGATCAAAGTTAACCAAATCGGTACTTTGACAGAAACGTTCGACGCGATCGAAATGGCAAAACGTGCTGGATACACTGCAGTTGTATCGCACCGTTCCGGTGAATCCGAAGACAGCACCATCGCTGATATCGCCGTGGCAACGAATGCCGGCCAAATCAAAACCGGTGCTCCTTCCCGTACAGACCGTATCGCGAAATACAACCAATTGCTTCGCATCGAAGATCAATTGGGCGAACTGGCTCAATACAACGGCTTGAAATCCTTCTACAACCTGAAACACTAAGCCGTAGCGATGTAATCGGAGAGAGGACTAATCGTCCTCTCTCCTTTTTGTTTGATGCAGGCTCCTTACCCGTGAGAATTATGCGGGTTGGGAGCTTTTTTGCGGGCAATTTCTCTGCTCGTGCTCTGAATAGCAGACACCGGCCACCCTAATAGGGGTAAAAAATGACCCTATTTGCGCTTTTTCCAGGGCTTTGATGAAAATAGGGGAATTTTTTGGCCTTATTTTCTAAAAGTGATGCCAAAAGAGCGTTTTTCCGCATCTTGATACGAAAATAGGTACATAAATAACCCTTATTTGGTCAATAGGTCGACATTTTGCTCCAATAGGTTCATAAAAGTCCCTTATTTTTTCCCAAGGGTAAGAGGAAACAGTTCTCTAGCCCACATTAATGGTGAATGAGAAAGTCTTATTGACAGTCTTTACGGAAATACTATATAGTGAAATCAAACAGGTAACGTAAACGTTTACGTATATAGAAACTAGCAGTAAAACGAAGGGGGGGATGTCATGAGTGCTACGATTAAAGATGTGGCTCAGAGAGCTGAGGTGTCGGTGGCGACAGTATCTCGTGTGTTAAACAATCTGCCAGGCTATTCCGAGGATACGAAGCAAAAAGTTATGCAAGCGATAAAAGAGCTGGGCTATCAGCCAAACGCGATAGCCAGGGGGCTAATCAACAAGCGGACGCAAACGATCGGAGTGCTGTTTCCCAACGTGTCCAGCTCGTTCTCCTCTGAGATCTTGCATGGCGTGGAGGAAGAAGCTCACAAGCACAATTACAGTGTCATCGTTTGTAACACGGCGGAAGACGGCAAGCGGACGATGAAATACTTGCAGGTGCTGCGGGAGAAGCAAGTAGATGGAATTATTTTTTCGAGCGGCGTGCTGAAGGAGGATTACTATAAAGCGATGCAGACGATGGGAACCCCGGTCGTACTGGTGGCGACGAAGTCGGACTATGACCAGGTTCCATATGTCAAAGTAGATGACTATCAGGCTTCATATGATGCGGCGGATTATCTGATTCGCCAGGGACATCGCCGAGTTGCTATGATTGGTGGATCATGGCTCGATCCGATCGCCGGTCGCCCGAGAATAGAAGGCTTCCGCCAGGCTCTGAAAGATCATGGAGTTGAGACTCGCGACGATCTTATTTTGGACGGCGGCTTTTCCTTTGAAGGGGGCGTGGCAGCAACAGAACGGCTGCTAGCTTCAGTGTCTGATGTGACTGCGGTGTTCGCCGCCGGGGACGAGATGGCGATCGGGGCCATTTCGGCTGCGTCGCGACTTGGCATCTCCGTACCGGAGCAGTTATCGGTCATCGGATTCGATAACTTAAAACTGGCCGAGATGAGCAATCCGCCGCTGACCACGGTGTCTCAGCCGCTTCAAGAGATGGGACGGCTCGCCTCGCGCAAGCTGATTGCGATGATGGAAAGTGGTGCTCCTGCGGACAGCGAGATCGTTCCACACGAACTGATTAAGCGGAGGACGGTATGCCCGCCAAGTTAAGGCGGGTACAGCGTCACCGCTGCTGCTTATCAATAGCGGTGAGCAGACATATGAAATTCGTGTCGCTGCAACGTAAACGTTTACTATAAATTTGGAAGCAAAACGAGTACTAAATACAGGAGGCGTACAAATGACGAAAAGTGTAGACAAGAAATGGTGGAAAGAGAGCGTCGTCTATCAAATTTACCCGCGGAGCTTTATGGATAGCAACGGCGACGGTATCGGAGATTTGCAAGGGATCATCTCCAAGCTGGATTACTTGAAAACCCTGGGCATAGATGTCGTCTGGCTGTGCCCGGTATACGAATCTCCGAATGATGATAACGGGTACGATATCAGCAACTATCAAGGGATCATGCATGAATTCGGCACGATGACGGATTGGGAGGAGCTGCTAGAAGGGCTGCATCAGCGGGGCATGAAGCTCATCATGGACCTGGTGGTCAACCATAGCTCGGACGAGCATCACTGGTTTGTGGAATCGCGCAAATCCAAGGACAACCCGTACAGAGATTACTATGTTTGGCGTCCTGGCAAGAACGGGGAAGCGCCGAATGACTGGGGTTCGTTCTTCAGCGGACCGGCCTGGCAGTATGATGCGACGACGGACGAATATTACCTGCATATTTTCTCCAAAAAGCAGCCCGACCTGAATTGGGAAAATCCCAAAGTCCGCCGGGAGGTGTACGATATGATGACCTGGTGGCTGGATAAAGGGATCGACGGATTCCGGATGGATGTGATCAACCTGATCTCCAAGGCGCCGGGACTGCCAAGCATGAAGGATGGCGGCGATGGTCCGCGTTTTATTAATGGCCCCCGGGTCCATGAATTTATTCAGGAAATGAACCGTGAGGTTTTATCCAAATACGATATTATGACTGTGGGTGAGACGCTAGATGTTACGCCTGAGGATGTCATTAAGTATGCCGGTACGGACCGTCACGAGCTGAATATGGTGTTTCAGTTTGAGCTGATGGGAATAGACTCCGGGCCGAGCGGCAAATGGGAGGTAACCCCTTGGAAGCTGACCGATTTCAAAAAGATCATCTCCAAGTGGCAAACATCGCTTGAAGGCAAGGCGTGGAACAGCATTTACTTAAACAATCACGATCAGCCGCGGCTGCTTTCGCGATTCGGTAACGACAAGGAATATCACAACAAATCGGCAAAAATGCTGGCGACTATGCTGCATACGCTGCAGGGGACAACGTACATTTATCAGGGTGAAGAAATCGGGATGACCAATGTCCGGTTCGATACGATTGAAGAATACCGCGACATCGAGACACTGAACAGATATCAGGAGTGCATAGATCAGGGACAGGAGCCTTCCGAGGTCATGGAGTCGATTTATGCAAAAGGTAGAGACAATGCCCGCACACCGATGCAGTGGACCGGGAACCATCCTCATGCCGGGTTTACGACAGGAACGCCATGGCTCACTGTCAATCCGAATTACCCGGAAATCAATGTGGAGCGCGCATTGGCCGACGAAGACTCGATATTCCATTACTATCAAAAGCTGATCCGGCTGCGGAAGCAGCATGACGTCATAGTATACGGTGCATTCGAGCTGCTGAACGCCGACGATGAGCAGGTGTTTGCTTATACCCGGACATTCGGGGAGGAACGACTCCTTATTATTTTGAATTTTTATGATAAGCCGGCCCGGTTTGAATGGAACTGGTCCAAGGTAGAAGCGATCTCGGGGGAAAGAACCGCTGAGCTGCTGATTAGCAACTATGACATCCCTGCCTCCGAAGACGTGCGCCAAGTCGATTTACGACCATATGAGGCCCGGGTATATAAACTGTCTAAATAGTGAGTTATGGAATATTCTCAAATAATTGATGGAGCTAAGCGATCTGTTCTCGCTTAGCTCCTTGGTTTTTGGTGCCTGCTCCTGACTTTATTGATCGGCCCATTTGATATAGACCATCGTCCATACATCAAGGCTTGGAATTTCAAATTGAAGGGCTTGCCCCTGCTCATGTTCTACGATCTCATAGCAAAGGGAAAGAACCTCTCCGGAAGGAAAGTCTGGACTAGCCGCATATACGCCTTCAACGAGATGTTCCATCAAAACCGTGCAGCGGATGTTGTTTTGCCGGATAGGTCGCTGTTTCTTGCCATGCTCCCAGTAATCATCTTCCAAACCAACCAGATTGATCAAGTGAAGAATCTGATATCCCGGCAATCGCTTAATCAAGGTCCAGACTTTTCCGATATCGCCATTTGGAGCAAATTCACTATCGCCAGCAAAGGTGATTTCCGTATTCACGCCACCCGTATAGGTAAAAGAAATATCGTCCAGGTGGTGGTCGTACAACAGCTTACCGAAACGAACAATAAAGTCGTAATACCGTCGGACTTCCCCTATAAAAGAAGGCCTCATGGCGGCGTAATCCGGATAATAAGCCGTGGTCAGCATTTTCATATTTTCGCCCAGCAGCAAATGATACCCCCCGCTGGCAAATATGGTGGCCATAGTCAGCACGGCCCCGTTCTCCGCCCACTCAGGATCATGACCCGCTTTGGGATGAAATGATGGAAGATAAGCGGATAGAATAACCTGTTTCTGGCTGCCAAGCGCCTTGGCGTTGTCAATCAGGCCCTTAAGCTCCCTCAAATGGATCACAGGCGGCCAAACCTCAATATATAGCGCATCTTGGTTACTCATAGCTGTTTTGTGAATTGGGTAATTGCCTACGTTATTAAAAATCAAGCCGGCCTCAGAGTTGATCTTGAGTACCTCCTCCTTTGTCCTGTCAATAAGCAGAGGATAGCATTCAGCCAAATCTACAAGCTCCTCTTTATCCCCGATGTGCCGGAATGCCTTTTTCGGAAATCCGTATTGATCCATATGGATACCATCAAAGCCAGCCTCAACTACTTGACGGAATTGCTCCACAATATGATCGGACCAAGGGGATCCTGGCATAATGTCCATGATATAAAAAATATCGATTAAATGGAAAGGCTCGCCGTTTCTTTTGTACAATCCCCAGTCTTTATGCTCTTCAAGAAAATCCTTAAGTCCCGCATAAACAGCACCATAGGCCATGGCAGCCATTCCCTTTTGCTGGACAGCGGCAATTTTCTCACGCACAACCTTATACGACAGCTCCCGCCCCATAGGATCGAGAAATTCATCATGAGGGGGGATAAGCTCATCGTGTCGGTACATCCAGTCGTAGAACTGAACTACGTTTAAATGGAACTTATTCAGGCTCTCCACATCTTGAAGCTTGCCTTTCTCTTCCGCGCGGAAATCGCTAAGGAATCCATAACGCGGTGCCCGTCTCCAATGATCTGCTATATCATAAGCGGTTGCCTTCGTTAGAAGTATCTGATTATCCTGGGACAAGCGCGCTTGTATCCCGTAACTCTCCCACTCCTCTCCATCGAGCACCAAAGGCACAGACAGTATAGTTCTTTCTCCTGCCTTGCATATGACTTCGAGTTTAACGGCAGATAGAAGCTGTTCGATTCGGTAGATCTCTACATCAACTTGAAATAGGCCATCGGTTGCAGCCTCCAGTTCAATAATGGCGTTTCCCTGCTGTCCAGGTCTGTATTGAGCCTGATCCGGATATATATCAAAATGTGTGATCGATGTTTTATTCATAGGTTTAACTCCTTTTTCATCCAAAAGATTCATACAGCAAAAGGGCATAAACGCAAGGTTTACACCCTTCCACGCATAACTGTTATTGTTAGTTGTTGTTTGCCTTTCGCCATTCGTCCAGTTGTCGTTGTGCTTCCGCCATGAATTTATCCAGCCCGGCCGCTTTCATTTTATCCACTAGTTTTGGCAAGTTTTCCTCCGGGTTCAACTGTCCCGACTTCAAGCCTTCGTCATATTGCTTCTTGGCGTTGTCCAGCGAAATCATAATATCCTTGACCGGCTCCGGATCAAAAACAAATCCAAAGACTCGTGACTTCTTCTCGGCAACCTTCTTGTTAAACTGCTCGTAATTCTTATATTTGTTCGGATCTTCGCCTACACGAGTATAATTCAACAGCTGATTACCAATTTGATATTCCGTCCCAGGATAATAACCTACGGAGTCGGACGTTTTTCCATCAGGAAGTGCGATTTGACCGTTTTTCAATACATAGTGCTTTCCCTCAACGCCAAAGTTGAACAATGTAAGCAGATTCTTATCTTTATAAAATAAATTCAACAGCATCATTGCACGCTCCGGATCTTTTGAGGTCTTGGAAATGCCCTGCATGGCCGCAGCCATTTTATCAGTCTGCAATCGGTCAATTTTGAGTGGAACCTGAATAATATCCGTTCCGGTACTTGTACTTTTACTCGGCATTGGAGCAGCTTTTCCGATCTCCAGATCGGCGATGATATCCATATCGGCCATCGTCGCGAACGCCCGTTTAGCCTGAAATTTCTTCCAGTTGTCCAATCCCGCTGTAGTAGCATCTTTATTGATGTAACCATTCTTGAACCATGAGTTCATCAGCTTGGCCAATTCCATATATTTGGGGGTTTCGTAAGAATCAACCACCTTATATTCGTTGCCAGGAGCAGCATCCAGCGGCAGAACGGCTACATTAGCTACCCCGTCATTGCTGCCGTTGCCGTAATAAGCGTCAAGCGGATAAGCCGGTATCACAAAGGGGGTTACGTCGGGTTCATTTTCCTTAATTACCTTCAGCATGGGCTCCAGATCTTTAATATCCCCGGATTTAAATACACTAAGGTCGAAGTGGTATTTATCCACCAGTTCTTTACTGAAGGCCAGGCCTTGAGGATTGCCAAGCTCTTGGTGGGTATGGATACCGTACAGTTTACCGCCCCGTTTTGCCGCATCGTGATAATCTTTCTCCACCGCTTCGATGTCAGGTCCATATTTGGCAAGCAAATCATCCAGTGGAAGCAAGGCTCCCTTGGTTACCTGTTGTTGAAAATTGAGCCAGTTGGCCGTAAAGATCAGATCAAATTTTTCGCCGGATGCCATCATCAGATTTGTCTTATCGGTCCATGCCCCCCAGTCAATGGGATTAAGCTTGACCGAAACGTTTAGCTCTGGATAGGTCTTTTTCAAATATTCGTTCATGGCGTCTTGAACCAGTGCCGTATCCTTCTGCGGAGCATTGGGATAAACCATGACTACTTCATAAGGCTTAAGTCCTCCAGATGCATTGTCGCCGCCGTTAGAAGAGGTGGAATTACTGCTGGAGTTTCCGGAACAGCCTGTCATTGTCATGAATATCATCAGTAGAATCGAAGTGAGAAGTATCGTACCTTTCTTGAATCTCTTCATAAAACTTAACCTCCCTTAATGATCATTAAATGTGTTTATTGCTGATCGAAAATCGTTCGCTAGCCCTTTACCGCCCCGACGGTAAGCCCTTTGACAAAATACTTTTGCAGGAAGGGAAACACAAGTACCAAGGGAGCGATCGCCACCATGGCCATAGCCATACGGATCGATTCCAGCGGCTGGGTGACCTGCGCTGTGGAGCTATAAGACTTGCTTGCAATGGATTGGAGAAACGAAGCGTTCATCAGTGTTTTGTTCAACAGGTATTGCAAAGAGTACAGCTTTTCGTTTTGAATAAACACGAGACTTGTAAACCAATCATTCCAATATGACACCGTAGTAAATAGCCCAATCGTGGCCATCACGGGCAGTGACAGCGGCAAAATAATACTGAAATAGGTTCTGAATTCTCCGGCTCCATCCATTTGAGCTGAATCAATCAAAGAAGGAGGGATGCTCGTCGTAAAAAAGGTTCGCATAATGATGACATTGAAGCCCCCGATTAAGCCGGGGATTATGAGTGCCAGCAGCGTATCCTGAACATGAAGGAGACGTGTGTAAACTAAGTACCAGGGAAGCAGCCCGCCTGAGAACAGCATAGTAACCAGAATGTAGATGCTGAGCGATCCTTTGAGCGGGAAATCTTGGCGGGACATCGTATAAGCCATCGCTGAGGTGACAAACAAGCTAATGAATACCCCCACAATAGTGACAAAAATCGACACTCCGTAGGCGCGAACAATTTTCTCAGAATCCTGCAGCAGGTATTGGTAGGCAACAAGGCTGAACTTCCGAGGCCAAAAAGCGTATCCGCTTCTTAACACCTCGTTCTCATCGGAGAAGGATACCATCATCACCAACCAAAACGGGATCAGGCAAGCGAGGCTAAAAAACGACAGCACCGCAATAATGACCGGATTGGTCCGTTTTTTTGTCGTCATATTCTCCTCCTAGAATAAAGCGTTTTCTTTACTGAATTTACGTATGACCAGATTCACCGATATAACCAGTACAAAGCCGACTACCGACTGAAGCAGTCCCGCTGAGGAGGCGAGCCCGGTATCTCCTGTCACCATCAATGCGTTATACACGTAAGTATCGATCACATCGGTCGTTTCTTTCAGCATGCCGGAGGCCATGGTAGCCTGGTAAAACAAGCCGAAATCCGCATTAAAAATCTTTCCGATCGCGAGCAGGGTTAAGACAATAATGACGGGAGCGATCAAAGGTACCGTAATTTTGGTCATCTGCTTCCATCTGCTTGCGCCATCAATGACAGCGGCTTCATAGTACTCAGGGTCAATACCGATGATCGCCGCAAGATAGACGATGGCCGAATAACCAACATTTTTCCAGGCGTTAACCAGAGTTAGAATGTAAGGCCAAGGTTCAGGGGTCGAATACCAGTTGATCGGCTCGCGTCCCATAGGCTCAAGGATAAATTTGTTTACAAAACCCAATTCAGGATTTAGAAAGCTGTATACAATGAAACCTACAATGACCATGGAAATGAAATTCGGCAAAATCACTGTGCTTTGAAAAAACTTCGATAAAAAGCGATTTTTGACTTCGTTCAGCAATAGAGCCAGCAAGATCGCCAGTACCGTGTTAATAATCAGAAAAGATACATTGTACAGCAGCGTGTGCCTGATGATCATCCAGGCGTCGTTTGAAATGAACAGAAATTTGAAATTATCCAGGCCGACCCATTTGCTTCCCAAAATCCCGTCGGTATAGTTCAAATTTTTGAACGCCAGAAAGATACCGAACATAGGCAAATAATTATTGATGAAGAGCAGCAGGGCCCCGGGGAGCGCCAAAATGATCAGTGACCGGTATTTCCATAGCTTCTTTGTCCTTTTTTTCCTTTGCGACACGTACTTTTTCGCTTCCAATACCTCTACAGAAGCCATATCTCCACCTTCTTTGATTTGATATGGCTTCATTATACAAACGGCGGATTGTCGGCCCCACCGTTTTTGTAACCTCATTCCGCTCCTTTTGTGACATTCCGGTATTCATGGGGATTCACATCAAACTGCTTTCGGAACGTTTTGCTAAAGTGGGAAAAATTGCTGTACCCTACCTGCTGGGCGATGGCACTGACTGTCATCCCTGTCGTATCCAACAGTTCCTTAGCCCGATTCATTTTGGCTTCAATTAAAAAGTCGATCAGGTTTTGTCCGGTTTCCTTCTTGAACAGGCGCGATAAATACGCGGGATTAAGACCGACATAAGCAGCCACATGCTCCCGTGACAGCTCCTCCTCTATATTTTGTTGAATGTAGCGAATCGATTTTTGGATCACACTGTCCCGTTCACCAGTCTCAAAAGCCGCTTCCATTACGGCAGACACCAGATTCTCCGCCCAATGCTTATACTGCTTTAAGCCCTGGACTTTGGCTGAAGTCCATACGGAAAACTCGGGGATATTATTTGAACTGATGCCTTGAACTTGAAGAAAATAATAAATGATTTGCAGTGTATCCTGGTGAAGGCAGCTAAGGTGCTTGCCCCGGATATTCGGCGTCGCTTCCAATCTGTCTACCATCCGATGAATTAAACGGATCGTCAGCTCTTTATTACCGTTCAACATAGATGCGGCCCATTCCGATATGCTGGTTTCATCCGGGATCTCAGCTGATTCAACCTGGGATACGGATTTACGAATATATCGTAGAACAGACTGGGTTTCGGTAACATTATCGCGTTCCATATTTTTGAGACTTTCGCATAGTCCGGGCAATTCCTGAATCGGCACATAATGGCCCACATAACAAGTAACCGAACAATAAAATAAATCCCTACACACACGGATAAAATGCTCGCCTATGCTGTTCCATTCCACCCAATCTGGCTTCTTTTTTGCCGTACCGGCCATGAATTCGGAAGCCCGTATGAGGACGAATATCACCCCTGTTTTATCTGTGATGACTTCGCCATCATGATTGTTCACCCAAATTTCTTCCGCCGCCTTTTTTATCGCGTATTCCATAATTTCCTGGTCCCGAGTATCAAGCGGCTTGTGCCATTCTTCAATACTGATGAGAATAGGTAGTATCTGGTCCTCAGCGTGGAGATCTATTCCGGCGTCCTGAATTGCACGCTCCAGGGAATCTCCAAAGGAAAGAATTTTTCGGGACAGTAAATCCTGCCAAAAGTGTTCCAAGATTCGCGGTTTTTGCTTGTCCCACAGTGAAGCGTATTTTCGGTACATTTGGCTATAACGGATATGCTCCTCTTTTTCCTTGATGGCATCCAGCATGCGGACAACGGCTTTGGCCAGTTCTTCTCCGTCTACCGGCTTTAGCAAGTAATCATTGCTCCCCAGACTGATCGCCTGTTTGGCATAATCAAATTCGGAATGGCAAGTCAAAAAGAGGGATTGCGTAGAATTTGAAAACTCTTTGACCCATCGTACTAGAGACAATCCGTCCTCATCCGGCATCTCAATATCGCAGATGAGAATATCGATTTGGAAGTCCTGCATAATCTGTCTTGCCACGGTTGCATGGTACGCTGTAAGCACCTCATCTATGCCAAGCTCCTTCCAATTGTTGCTGCGGAGGATGCCCTCCACCGCGAATTGCTCATCATCTACAATCAGCATCCGAATCATAATCTCTCTCCTTTATATGCTGGACCGGCAGAAACAGCTGCACCCGAAGCCCTGATGGTTCGTTATGACTGAAACAAATCCTGCCTTCTGCTCCATAGTTCATCGTGACTCGCTTTTTTACATTCCAGATCCCGATATGTCTGTCTTCAGAACCGGGAGCATAGTCAGAAGAATTCAGCTCAGCTAGTTTTTCATCGGTGGTGCCTTTCCCATTATCTGTAATTTCGATGCACATCGTATCTGTCTGATCTTCAGCATATTTTGCCGAAAGACGCAAACGGAATTTTTCGTTTCTCATACTGATGCCATGGATCATGGCATTTTCCACAAAGGGCTGCACAATGAGTGAAGGAATACTTGCCTCCTTCAATTCCTCTGAAATATCGATGTCGAACTCAAAGAAATCCTGGTAGCGCATTTTCTGAATTTCCAAATAATTCAGGAGATGATCTAATTCCTGGCCTAGCGTAATAGGATTCTCCTTCACCTGCAGCATAAATCGAAAATATTGGACCAAATGGCGGACGGTCTTCTTCACAAGTTCATTTCGATTTAAGTCGGCAAGCTGGTAGATAATATTAAGTGTATTTAGAAAAAAGTGGGGGTTAATTTGCGTTTGCAGGTGCTTGAGCTCTGCATTTTGCGCGTTCAATCGTTCCTCGTACACATCAATTTTCAAATGCTGGATTTCATTTACCATGCTGTTAAAGGCATGATTTAGGCTCTTAAATTCAATGAGGTTCGAATCGGGCAGCTTCGTCTCCATAGATCCATCCCGAATTCTATGGATAGCGTATAGCAGATTGAGGATGGGACGGATCACTGTTCTGCGAAAGACATAGAGATATAGCAGGAGAACGATAAAGGCGAATAGGGGCAGTATATTGGCCAAAGCCTGAAAATAATTCAGCCCTTGAAGCAGCTCGGAATCAGGAAGGACCACGGCCATACTAATCCCAAGCTCAGGCGAATGACTGGCAATGACAAACAGCTTCCTTTTGCCGTTGGTAAAAGAAAACGAGGAATTCCTGTTCATTTTCTCGGCGGGCAAACGAAATTCCGGGCCTAGAAACTCAGTAGGAGAAGTTAACACGGTTCCGTTGTTTCCAACCAGCAGAACATTTCCTCCGCCCTGTAATTTCAAGCTGTTCAACGGTGACTTCAGCGAATCGATTTTAATCAAAGCACCAATATAGGCTTTATTGCTCAGACCGTCGCTGACGATTCTGTTTAAATAATAATCTCCATGAATTTGAATAATTGTCCATTTGTATAGCAGCTTCTCGTCAGATTTCGGGTCAAGAATGGAGGAGGTTATCCACCCTTTGACATCATCCATATAAGCTTCCGAATTCCCCAGAACATTAGAGACAGTCAGAGAGTTATTAGGCCTCGAAAAAAGGTAGAACATATCCACAGTATGGTAATATGCCTGGTAAGATTGACTGCGCTGTATCAATCCCAGCCGGGCAAAATAATACTCGGAATCGGTCAGACCCGGCCGTGCGAATTTCTGGAAGTTATCATCGTGATCAACGATATCCACCAGATTTGTAGTTATATCCTCCAAGCTCTTTTCAATCATTTGAAGATTGGAGTTAACCAAATTGTGGTAGGAGCTCGACACCTGGGTAAGAACGACACTCTTGGCGTAATAGCCCGCCGCAAAGAGAACTAGCAGTAGGGGAACCATAATTGTTGAAAAGAGCACGGTAAGACGAAACCCCAACGTGTTTTTATTAATCTTCATGATTGTTACCTCCTGATATCGACCAACATGGATTCCTTGCACAGGAATCTGCTGCTTTTTTCAGTGAGAAAACGTTTACGTAAGTTTTAAAAATATAGACGTCCCTTAAACGAGGGCCGACTGCTTCGAAGTATAGTTCCTTCTATGTATACTGTCAACGCTGCTCATGGTGTGGCGATCATCATTTCATAACTAATCAATATAAATTGAGGACGCCCTGAGAGGACGTCCTGTTTTTTTGCAGGTCATATTTTCACAAGTCGTAGTGTGGTAAAGCTAGTTTGCATGAGTATTTTTGTGATGGGTATTAGGCTTTAAAGACTTTGATTTGCTCTTGCAGCTCGTTCATCATTTCATGGAGCGATTGCGCTGACGATTCGATCCCCTTAATGATATCCGATTGCTGGGTAGATGAACTTGCAACCGATTGGGCACTTTGCGCCGAGCCTTGGGCTGTTGTCAACATGCCATTGACGGATGCGGCGATTTCCTCGGTGCCCGCCGAGATTTCTTCGGTCGTCGCGGATACATCCTGCATTTGAGAGGATACGTGATGAATCGATTGACGGATATGATCGAAGGCGCCGCCAACCTTTTCCATTTTCTCGATGCCGGCCAGAATATCATTAATATTGTCCTTCATGGAATCCGAAGCTTGAATCGTAGACTGCTGAATAAACTGAATGAGCTCAACGATATGAGAAATAGAGTCCTTCGTTTGCTCAGCCAGCTTCTTGACTTCGCCGGCGACGACGGCAAAGCCGCGCCCTTCCTCTCCAGCCCGGGCCGCTTCAATGGATGCGTTCAGAGATAACAGCGCCGTTTGATTGGAGATTTCCGAAATAACGCCAACGATTTGACCGATTTCATTGGAATGCTCGGTCAATTTCTGGATCCGCTCTGCCGTTTGGTTGGCGGAGGTTTGGATTTGGCTCATCTGCTTGATCGCTGATGTAATTTCCAAAAATCCGTTTTCTACTTCGTTGGTAGCTGTTTCTGCATGGCCAGCCACAGTACCCGAAGCTTCAGCAATCCGCTGTACACCAACCGCCATTTCCTCGGTCGCTCTAGCCGATTGCTCCGCACCTTGCAGTTGGGTTTCGGTGCCTCCGGCCACTTCCTGAATCGCCAATGTAATATGCTCCGTAGCCTTTGAAGATTTTTGAGTGGAATCAAGCAATTCATTCGAAGCGACGGCGACCCGCTCTATGGTCTGATCGATTTGTTTCACCATGCCGGATAAAGAATCGATCATAATGTTGATATTTTCGCTCATCTGTCCAATTTCGTCCTTCGACTTGACTTCAACACGCTCGTTCAAATGTCCGCCAGCTACCTTCTTCACGACATGGGACATCGCTAAAATTGGCTTAACGGTCATTCTGGCGAGCAGGACGGCGATGATGGAGACAATGATCACTGTAGCCACGGCAATGGCAATAGCCAGGTTCCGAGCTTCATTCACCTTAGCAAAAACTTCGCTGGTCGGCACGGTGATGACCATTTTCCATCCGGAGCTTGGAATAGTTCCGTAGTATGTAATCACTTCTTTTCCTGTTTCATCTTTATAAGTGATGGATCCGCTCTTATTGCTGAGAATCGTTTTGTTGGCGTTTTTCACACTGTCGGTTTTTGCGAAGTCGTTCATGTTCTTGCCGAAGCGCTTCGGATCCGGATAGCTGTAGTAAACCCCTTTATCCGATACAACGTATCCAAAGCCGGTATCTGCGACATGAATGCTGTTACACATTTCGGTGATTAACGTTGGCGTAAGGGAGAACGCTACGCCGCCAATAAACTCCTTATCCTTGCTCGTAATAGGTACAATGATCGGAATAATCCATTTTTTAAGGGGCTTGAGATAGCTCATTTCCGAGAAGGCTGGCTTAAGGGTTTCCTTCGCTTTGACGAAGTAGTCTCCTTTGGACATATCGGCATGCATATTAAGCATGTTCGTTAATTGCCCATTCTTGTCGATGATGCTATACCCTTCATCCTGATCACTGGTTTGTTGCAGAATAGTCAGAACCGGAAAGGCATGCTGGGTGTCTACGGTTTGGAACTGTTCGTTATGTTGAACGAGCTGTTCAACCGTAAAAATTCTTGTGGACAACCATTGATCGATTCTGGAAATGTTGATATCGAGCGTGGTTTGGGTGAGTTCCTTGCTATCATCTGTCGTTACTCCGCCGAAATAGCGGACGAGGAACAGATTCGCGGCGAGGAGAGGAATGAGGGAAGTTGCAAGAATAATCACCAGCAGCTTTCTCTGAAAAGATCCCGACTTTTCCTTTGGCTTAAGATTGTTTTTCCTGGACATAATTACCCTCCAATGACTGACTGTGTGAAATATGAGTTAATTACAATGTAACATGTATGAAAGGAGGTATCTGGTACAATATCAGTAATATTGGGATGGATTTAGCGGGATTTGCCAATACAAATTATGACAAAATGCGTTGACGTTTCGTTACAAAATGCCATCATATGTGAATGTGTAGAGTACATCGAAAACGGTTGTTATTCAGAGAACGCTATGTTACAATAATAATGCTGTTTTTGTATCGTAAATTTATGATGATATGGAATAGATTAGCTAGTATTCGCCTAGGAGGTGGTAAGAATGGATATTTTCTTGAAGGTATTACTCGTTATTTTCTCGGTCGGTTTGATTACGGTAGTATTGCTTCAGAAAGGGAAGAGCGCGGGTCTCTCCGGTGCCATCTCCGGGGGTGCAGAACATCTTTTTGGTAAAACGAAAGCTCGCGGTATGGAGCTAGTCTTGGAACGGGTAACTGTTGGATTAGCAGTAGGATTCTTTGTCCTTTCCATTGTTGTCGCGGTCGTACAATAAGCGCATCATTCACACAAAGCGGAAGCCTTCGTTCCTTCGGGAGCGGGGGCTTTTTTGGAATGATTAGGGATGATCAGCTCATTTAGATGCGCTTTTTGCAGCTAAAAGTTATACTCCAACGCCGAAAGGCGTTTTTTTATTAGGCGATACCAGGACATAATTGCAGATAATGTCATAATATGTAGCATTTTGCGTTGCCACAATTACGTTAAAATATTACAATTTTGGTATACATAAAAAAAGGAGGGAGAAACTTGTATAAGGTAGTAGAAACGCCGGAAGAGGAACAGCTGTTTAACGGGATTTGGACACAAGCCTGGCTTGAAAAAGGCTTCGAGTTGGAGTTTTCGACAGAGGTGTTAGGCAGGTGCATCGTATATGATGACGAGCAGGAATCGGTAGCTACGGCGGAAATAAAGCCCTATTCGCCGAATAAAGATTTCCCCTTGAACCAGCTTGCTCCGTTTGCCGAGCATCCGGCTGTGATTGCGGAACCGGGGCAAGTCTCGGAAGTTGATAAGGTCGCACTGCTTAAGGAGCATCGAGGCAAAAATCTCGACCGACTGCTAGCGACGATCGTCTTTTTTTCCGAAGAGCATGAGATACGTCATCTTGTGGCACTCCTAGACCCTCTATTGTCACGCGCTCTAAGGATTTCCTTCCATGTACCGATGTCGAAAGTAGGCACCAAGTTTTTCTACAAAGGGGCTGATGTCGTCCCGGCTATTATTCATGTGGCTGAAATTTATGAACATAAGGAACAATTTGATTGGGTCATGGAAAACCTGAAGCACTCGAAATTATCAGCTTTATCTACATAACCGTTTCATTTAACAAGATAAAAGGCTTGCCACTAGGCAAGCCTTTTGTGTTGATCGTGGTAGGCTTGACCACAACCGCTGCTTGTTTTTTCTTTTTTGTTAATGCGTTTTTAGCAGCTTAGAGGCCAGGCGAAAGTTGTTTGCGCATTTGTTCTGCTTGTTCCTGCTCTTTTGGCCCGTCCTGACCTTGGGATGAACTGCTCGACAGCGTCAGAATCAGATGATCAAGATCCTTGTAGTGCTGCACGATCTCGTGAATTTTGCTATCCTGCGCTTCAATTCCTGCTAAAATTTCCTCTGCGGAGCTCATGTTGTGCTCAGTGCCTTCGGCTAAAGCCAAAATTTCCTCCATAATGCTAGAGTATTTTTCCTGCATTTGCTGGACTGAACGATCCACTTGAGTGGATTGCTGGTTTACAACCTGAGCGCTGTTCGCCACTTTTTCGACAAAGCCCTGGGCCTGTGTGGCTTCTACTTTGCCGGTGCCGATAGCTGTAGATCCGAGCGAGATTTGCTCGGCGACGCTGTTGATTTGCCCGATCACGTCGGCAAGAATTCGATTAATCTGATCGGTAGACTGCTGAGACGTTTCAGCAAGCTTGCGAATTTCGGAGGAGACGACCGCAAATCCCCGACCGTGTTCTCCGGCGTGAGCTGCTTCAATCGCCGCATTCATAGCCAGCAGGTTCGTTTGGGTGGAAATGCCGTGAATAGTTTCAACGATTTGACCGACTTGCTCATTCTGATCGCGAAGCCGCTGCATTTGTTCAACGGTCTGGGAGATGATCTGCTGCAAGTTGTCAATGTGAGCGGATAAGGAAACCATTCTTTGACCGGCGGCTTCCGTGTTCTGCAGCATTTCATCGGACAATTGCTGGAGCTGCGCTGAAATTGAGGCAGTTTCCCCAACTACGTGGTTCACTTCATGTACAGACTTGGTCGTTTCCTGCAGCCCTTCCGTCTGTTTCTCCATCGTAGCGGATACACTGCCGAAGGTAACGGTAATTTCTTTGGAGATCCTCCCGGTGATGTTTACGTTATCCCGTAGCTGCGTACTAAGGCGCCCCAGCACCTCCAGCGAGCTCTGCAAATGCGCCAGCAGCTCGTCCCCTCTACGTTTTGCTGCTTCTGTGCTTTGCTGCTTTTCAAGCACTTCCTTCTGCAGCCGCTCGCTGAAACGAGCTGAAAAGGCCAAAGCCACAGTCATAAAGCAAAGGTACAGCAGCAAGTAACTCAGCGGCTCTCTGGGAAATAGTTTATCGTGATAGAATGGAACGCTGAAAAAGTATGTAGTAAGGACTAAGCCGAGAATCCCGGAAAACACAATGGGCTTGTAGTTGGCATACAACGTCATGAGTCCGACATTCACGTATACGAGTAAGTAAGTGCTAACCAGTGGGTCGGGGTCGGAGTAAATCAGCAGAAAAGTTAGCAGGGAGATAATGATTGGAATGACGAACATAACGTAATTGGAGCCTTTGTTGGCATAGGTCATATAGGTAGCGATCGAGCAGCACACTCCCCCAACGACCAGAAGTGTAATCAACACGGAGCTATCTGCGCCGATCATAACATCGGTGAGCACCCCCAGAACAACCATGGCCCAAATAATTTTGACAAACATTTTGTTGCGGCGTTGCAAAATACTATTGTTCTCCATACTTTCCCCTTCTCCTAATTTGTGGAATGCATATCTTATATTGTTTTCGGCAGAATTTGCTGTAAATTGAAGGGCTGGGAGCACTTCCGAAAGATGTAAACCCTTACAGGTCTTATGGTGCAGTGGAAAGATACATTCTACACTGATTTTGACCTAAGTCCAGGCAAAACGGATGCCGAGCACCAATTTCGTGTATACTAGGTTATATAATGTGAAAGGAAGTTCATGGAAGTCTGCTTTAATCCATTTTGAAAAAACATACCGGTGAGTTAAGGACAAGCCGGGTCTGAGGTGAAATCATTTGATAACAGAAGCTGAGCTGCTTGCTTTTATGCGGGAAACCGCCTATAAACCGATGACGTATCAAGAGCTTGAGGAGCATTTTGCCATTGCGGATGCCGCCGATTTCAAGACGTTCTTGACGCTGCTGAATCGCTTGGAGCAGGAAGGACAAATTATATTAACCCGAACGAACCGATACGGAGTTCCTGAACGGATGGATCTCGTACGCGGCCGTTTGCAGGCGCATGCCAAGGGGTTTGCATTTTTGATTCCGGAGGATCGGGATCACCCGGATGTCTATATTCATGCAAATGATTTGAAAAGCGCAATGAACGGAGACACGGTGCTGGTTCGCGTCAGCTCCAAAAGCGCCGGAGGCGGCAAGCTGGAGGGCGAGGTGGTGCGTATCGTGCACCGAGCGGTCACTCAGGTTGTCGGCGTTTTCCAGAACAACGAAACCTATGGCTTTGTCATTCCGGATGATAAACGGATCAACCGGGATCTTTTTATACCGAAGGAAGCGTTTGGCGGGGCAGTAGACGGGGAGAAGGTCGTCGCGAAAATCGTGGAGTATCCCGAAGGCCGGGCTGCCGCGGTTGGTGAGATCACAGAAATTCTTGGGCATAAGGATGACCCGGGCGTCGACATTTTGTCGATCATCCGTAAGCATCAGCTGCCGGAGGCTTTTCCCGAGGACGTGATGGCGGAAGCACAAGCTGCTCCGGATGTGATCGATGAAGCGGATATTACGCGCCAAGGGCGGCGGGACCTTCGCGATAAAGTGATCGTAACGATTGACGGCGAGGACGCCAAGGACCTGGATGATGCGGTCAATGTCGAGCGGCTGCCAAACGGGAACATTCGGCTCGGTGTGCACATCGCCGACGTCGGCTATTATGTGCGTGAGAATTCGAAGCTTGATCAGGAGGCTTACAATCGTGGCTGCAGCGTGTATCTGGTCGATCGGGTCATTCCGATGCTGCCGCACCGGCTGTCAAACGGGATTTGCTCCCTGAATCCGAAGGTGGACCGGTTTACGCTCTCCTGCGAAATGGAGTTCAACGAGCAGATGAAGGTCGTGAAGCACGATATTTTCACTAGTGTTATTCGTACCAAGGAGCGAATGACCTATACGAACGTGCGCAAAATTCTAAAGGGCGAGGACCCCGAAGTTACCGAGCGGTACAGCGATTTGGTTGATACGTTCAAGCTGATGGAGGAGCTTGCTTTGCAGCTACGGGCGAACCGAATGCGGCGGGGCGCGGTCGATTTTGATTTTGAGGAATCGAAGGTGATCGTGGACGAAAACGGAAAGCCTGTCGACATTATCAAAAGAGAGCGCTCCATAGCTGAGCAAATCATCGAGGAATTTATGCTCGCAGCTAACGAGACGGTGGCGGAGCATTTCCACTGGCTGAAGGTGCCGTTCATTTACCGGATTCATGAGGACCCGGATCAGGAAAAGCTGATGAACTTTATGGCATTTGTCGCGAACTTCGGCTACGCGGTCAAGGGCGGGAAAGGCAACAAGATACACCCACGGGCACTTCAGACGCTGCTTGAAGATATCCAAGGGACGAAGGAGCAAACGGTCATCAGTACGATGATGCTGCGCTCAATGAAGCAGGCGAAATATGATGCGGAAAGCACCGGCCATTTCGGGCTTGCGGCCGAGTACTACACTCACTTCACTTCGCCGATCCGTCGGTACCCGGACCTCGTCATTCATCGGATCATCCGGGAGGTGATCGAAGGCGGCGGAACGTTGAGTGAAGCAAGACAGGAATACCTAGCCAGCCGGGTTCAGGATATGGCGCAGCAATCCTCCGAGCGGGAGCGTATTGCCGTAGAGGCCGAGCGAGACACAGAGCAGCTCAAGAAGGCGGAATTTATGCTGGACAAGGTTGGGGAAGAATTCCCGGGTATTATCAGCAGCGTGACGAGCTTCGGCATGTTTATCGAGCTCGACAACACGGTGGAAGGGCTTATCCGGCTTAGCGCGATGACGGACGATTATTATCATTTCCACGAGCAGCATATGGCGCTGATCGGAGAGCGAACATCGAAGATTTACCGGATCGGCGACGAGGTGAAAATACGTGTCGCTCGCGTCAACATGGACGACCATACCATCGATTTCGAGATGGTCGACATGAAACCCCGCCAGCGCGGCGGCGAGCTACTCGGCGGTGGCCGCGGCGGGCACAGCGGCGGATTTGAGGGCGGCCGTGGCGGCAACGGTAAGAATGGCGGCGGCGGTCATGGCAAAAATGGCGGCAAGCACGGCGGTAAGAGCGGTAGCAAGTATGGCAAGGGTGGCGCCAAAGGGAACGGTGGCGCCAAAGGCAAGGGCAAAGCCGCGGCGCTATGGGCCGCGGCTGAGGCTCCGGCCGCCGGGAACGGCGCGGCCGGAGGCAAGCGCAGCGGGCGCCGCGGCGGTGCAGGCGGCGCAGCCGCAGGTGCGGGCGAGCCGGCGGGCAGAGCGCCCGCGGCGAGCTTTGGCTTCGGCTCCGGCAAGGGAGGCTATGCCTCCGGGTCGGTCGCCGTCGCCCGCGATGCCGGTGGTGGCGGATACGCCACCGGCGAGGGCAAACGCTCGCGGCGGAAGAAGACTTCCGCGAGCGGGATTTTCACCGGCGCCGCAGGCGGCAGCGCCGGTGGGGACGAGCCGCCGCGCAAGAAGCGGGGCGGCGGCAAGGGCAAGAGCGGCGGCGGCAACGCCACCGCCGCGTTTGTCCGCAAGAAGAAAAAATGATGTGGAGAGTACGACCCTGCTTTGAGTAGGGCCGTACTCTTTTTTCATAATATGTGTAGTGCTGTACTGGCGCTGTACTGGTCATGGTCGCTCAACGGTTCAAATAACCGCTTCTACCCAGCAGCCGTAGTTTAAGTAATTAGCAGCATGAGTAAACCAATAACACCAGTAATATCACAACACCATCAGTAACATTAGCGCACCAGTAGCATCATTTCCACCAGCAACACCGGCAACACCAGCAGCACCTGTCCACCAATACCATAAGCACCTAGTTACACCAGTACCATCATAAGCACCTAGTTACACCAGTACCATCATAAGCACCATAAGCACCATAAGCACCATAAGCACCATAAGCACCATAAGCACCAGTTACACTAGTAACACTAGTAACACTAGTATTCCAGCCGCACCAGCAGATCACAGCAACGCTAGTAACACCAGTAACATCGATACCACCAGTAACATCAGTGCCAACACCGTCGAGCACCCACCCGACTAGTCCTATCAACGTTTTAACGAACTGAATAGCGCTTATTTTGCGAAAACCAGGTCAAAATCAGATCTAACGAACTCAGGAATCGCTATTTTCACAAAATCAGCCCTATCTGCATGCCAAGTAGCCAAATAAGGTGTCCTGAGTTCGTTAGATTTTTGAAAGGGCCTAAAATGCACAAATAGCGCTTATTCAGTTCGTTACATCCACAGCAGCAACAGTGGCAACAACATCCACAGCATCAGAAACCAAACCGAAACCGAAACAGGTGCTACTTAATGGTGGAGAGTACAAAGAACATATTCCAATTATCTAATTCCGACTAGTATCATTATTAGTACAACATCGCACCTTCCGGTCATTTGCAGATGTTATCCTTCTGATCTCGTGTGTTTTTTGGAGTACAGCTTCTGGGTGCAGGGTTTCGTGCTAAAACATACGATGTAGGGGTGCCAATCTTGATTTTGATCGGTGGAGTTGCTACAATTAATGTCTGGTGTAATTAGCATTTGTGATAGCTTGAAGCTATGAATTGAGACGAGGAGGATGAAACATGGCGAAGAAAAATGATGGCAAGGTACTGGCTCAGAACAAAAAAGCTTCCCATGATTATTTCATCGAGGACACCTACGAAGCGGGCATGGTGCTCACCGGGACCGAGATCAAATCGATTCGTAATGCCCGAGTGAACATTGGCGATGCCTTCGCAACGATTCGAAATGGCGAGATTCACATTCACAACATGCATATTAGCCCGTTTGAGCAAGGTAATCGGTATAACCCGCTTGATCCGACGCGGACACGCAAGCTGCTGATGCACAAAGTCCAGATCAACAAGCTTCTCGGCTTGTCTAAGCAAGAAGGCTACTCGATCGTGCCGCTGAAGATTTACATCCGAAACGGCTACGCCAAGCTGCTCCTGGGCCTCGGCAAAGGGAAGAAGCAATACGACAAGCGTGATTCTGCTGCCAAAAAGGACGCTCAACGCGATATCCAGCGCGCGCTTCGCGAGAAGCAGAAAGTGGCGAGGTAGTTAGCATTATCGGAGCTTAGGAACCGGGTAAGTCCGGGCGCCATCTTTTGGAGTCGTGGCGGTTTGGTTACTGAAAACGAAATTGCCTCTTTTTCCATGAAGTCCATAAACATTAGTTCGTTCAAACATGCTATACTATGAATGTAAGAAAGAGCACGATCACAATCCTTGAAAGCAGGAGGAACGTGACGTGAGCAGTTGCCTTTGCCGGCTGCAACCTTAATCCAGACCCCTTTTTATTACGGGGGCGTTTTTGGATTCGACGGGGGTAGATCGAGCATGGGTAGCGGGTAGTGGGGACGCGTCCGCTTCATCAACGCTAAAGCCAATTAAACGGCAAACAAAACAACAACTTAGCTTTCGCAGCTTAATAACCTGTGAGCTAGCTCTATCTCTGCATCGCCCATGTGCCGGGAATAGGGCCCAACTTTAGTGGGATACGCTGTCACATCTCCGCCTGCGGTGTGCTGAAGAAGACAATCAGGCTGACCCAAAGCGTAGCCGGTTACGGGGCGGCGCTCGGGTGACATCAAAACTGTAACTACACCCGTAGAAACCTATGTGGCGTTGCCTTCGGACAGGGGTTCGACTCCCCTCGCCTCCATACTCAGTATCAGTGAGACCACCTGAAAAGGTGGTCTTTCTGCATTCTTGGGGCCTACAGTTGCACAGTGCCTTCGACATATCAAAATGTCAGGTGTGAGCTTAGCTTTTAATTTGTAAATGGTTTTGATAAAATGTACATATGTTATAAAAGTTATAACTGTTATAAGGTATAACTTGTTGAGTGTAGATCATACTATAGGAGGAAAAGATCAAATGAATGGTGTGGTCAAAGTGACGAATGATAAACCGAATGTGACCCGTTATTCCCGTAAAATAGGACGGATGGGCAATAGCCTGGGAGTAAGCTTGCCTAAAAGACTGGCTGAAAAGCTGGATGTTTCGCAAGGGGATGAAATCGAGTTCATCGAAAATGATCGCGGTGAAGTGGTGTTGAGAAAAGTGCGGCAAGGACATCTGCCTGATCATGTTCGGCCAGAAGTGCTTGAGGCGTTCTTCGATGTATTTGAAGAAGATACAGGCATTCTTGAGGACTTAAGGGATCGATGATATGATTAACTTTCTTACCATAGAAGAGGTTATTTCAGCGCACTATTTTCTAATAAAAAGAATGAACGACGCAGAACAAGCGGGTGTTAAGGATCACGGCCTGCTGGATTCTGTGGTACATAGGCCGCAGCAAAGTGTTTTTGGAGAGGACGCTTATCCAACTTTATTTGACAAGGCCGCCGCTTTACTGGAATCTCTGGTCAAAAACCATTGCTTTCACAATGGTAATAAGCGTACAGCCTATCTGGTTACAAAGTCATTCTTAATGTTGAATGGATACCATCTAAGAATGGAACGTCAATATGCAGTGGAGTTCATAGTAGATATTGCAAAAGGATTGTATTCGTTAGAGAAGATCGCTCCTATTTTGGAAAAATACTCTGAAGAAAGATAATATGTAGGCTCCGCTGGATGCATCAGAACCGTGGCTACACCTGTAAAACTTGTGCGGCGTTGCTTTGGATAACTTAGATGGGCAAAAACCTATATTAAAGAACAAGAAGGCTGTATCCCATATAGGGAAACAGCCTCCATATCTCGTGCTCAGTTATTGTGCCTTCTGAGTTACGGGTACATAGATGTCCATCACTGTGTCGGGGCGGAAATGACACCGCTCATCATAATATTCGAAGTCCAGCTTCGTGTCATCATATTCATAACCGCTATCTTGGAACCATTCCTGGAAGATATACTGCCATGTTTGTCTTATTGCATTTGGAAAGTCTTCCTGATTAGCTTCGCCGTTCTTGCCACCGACCGTTACATCTACAGGAGGTGTGGTAAAGACAGCATAAGTAGCTCCAGGTACTTCAAGTGTTATCATGTCTGGAGTCACTTTTTCAAAGTCTTCAACGATTACTCCAAGTAAATAGATCAAACTATCGCTGTCCCTGGACTCCGGCACACATATTCCAACTTCCCCGTGTTTTGGAGGATTAAGTTGGTCATACAACTTACACTCCCAACCATTAATATCGTAATTGTTCCAGAATGCGGCAACATCTTTAGTAAAGCTCCCATCTGAAATATTCGTCGTTATTCCAAAGCCCGCAATTTTGAAGGATGGTTTTGTAATAATTTGTGGAACCATATAACAGCCTCCATGTTCAAAAGTCTTCTTTGTTTCAGACATGTACTCTTGGAATTCAGTCCTTCTTACGGCATACTGCGTGGGACTGTATCCAAATTCCTTACGAAATGCTTTTGTAAATCCACTCTGGGTTTCAAAACCATAATCTAGCGCGATATCGAGAATTCGTTTACCTTTATATAGCTCTGTTGATGCAATGGACAACCGTCTTTTTCGGACATATTCCATAACAGGCACTCCCATGCATAACTGAAAAACCCTACAGAAGTGATACAAGGAGTATCCAACATGCTGAGAGATCGTTTCGGCAGTCAACCTTTCTTTAATATTGGCTTCGATAAACTCAATACAGCGTTTGAGATCTGTACTATAGTTCAATGTTTCATCATTTCCTTCCCCGTACGGTTGACTTTAGTATAGCAACAACCGAGGGCTATGACTGTTCCAACCTTGCTCTTTCTAATGTACATACCAACCTAATGGTTCGCTTCCATACTGAACCCCCCGCTCCTGGAGCGGGGGTTCTTCTTTCCTGTAGGAAATTGCATACCGATTGTAGATTAGCACTAAGTTCAATTAAAGCTTTCTGGATTCCCGTGATTCTTACTTTGCTCTACGAACAATGACCCGCAAGCGGGTCACTGTTTTCAAAGTGTCCATCTTACGGGTCACAGTTCATTTATAGGTACCATGGAATGTGTCCTATGCAGATCCCATTAGAGAATGTGAAATGAAGGATGTTCATTCTTATTAATGTCGCCAATAAGGGGGAGGCGGGACAGCATGTTTTGTAAAAATAAAGCATCCCAAGGGAAATGTTCGGTAATACCTAATCCGACCACTTCATAGGATTTGGCTACATCTTGTAATACTCGAATAATGGTTTCCATACTTGAACCAGAGGGAAACCGTTTCTTATTTTCCTCGTATGTGCCTGGGTATGCCACTAGGAGAGAACGGAATTCTTTCATATCTAAAACATCCAGGTCGAAGTGAATAATAACCTTTGAAGGTTTTCGCTCGTCCAACCATTGGATTACACCTTAGTGCTATTTGGTTTGATCTCATCCGGGCCAATATGGACTAATTTCATATGACGGAATGGTTCGGAGTTTAATGGTTCGAACATATCATTTAATCCTACAAAGATTACTTGATCAGGATTGAAAATACGAGGGATCTCAGCAACAAATTTCTGATCACCGACTCCCAACAAATTCGCAAGGACCATAGCGTGATGATTTGGAAATTCTTCCGGAATGGAGACATCGGGGTGGGCATTCAACCCACAATAAGGCTGTATCTCCAGCATATTTTTCATTCAAATAAAAATTTTAGGGGGATTTCCTTTGCTTTAGAAGAAGAAGGAACCATTATGACTCCTTTATGTGGGTGCGTTTATCCTCTAAAAAACTATAATTCTACGGAAGAAATTCATTACAGCAGCCTATATACTGCTATTACTAAAACTGACTTAACTTCGTTACCATCAGATGTGTATGTCGATTCCATTCCAGAAGGTACGTTTTTGTGTATTGCTTTTAAATGGTCTAAAACTGAATACTATGATTATTTCTGCAAGCTAAAAAAAGCTTACGATGATTCGGGATTTTCAACTGGAAATAGTGTTTACGAATTTTCACTCCCCAATAATTATGCTTCAGCCAAGGAGGAAGACTTTATTACCGAACTTCAGATACCAATAAAATAATAATGGGGAACTTGGCTACCATGCTTGCTTGTCGGTATTTTGCCACTAACGGGGAAAATTTCCGGTTGTATGCTTCGGGTGTGTTCGGTAAAATCAAGTTTGGCGCCGTTCCGGACAACATTCTGAACATTCTTAACTCATTACCTCCGCCATACATAACCACGAACCCAAGTTCAGTGGTTATACAACGATGAGACATAGGAGGTATTAAATCATGATCACCGTTCTTAATGCGGATGGCCAGGAACTGACCCCATGCTTGCTGCACCGGGCTTGGCGGGAAGTGAACCGGGCGCGTGCCGTCTGGATTGACGAGCAGACCATCCAATTGCTATATAACCCATTTTTATTTCGAGAATATCGGAATGTGGCTTTAAAAAGGGACCGTTACCAATGTTTGTGGTGCGGGTGTCCTGCAACGACGGTAGATCATATTGTTCCTTCGAGCAAAGGCGGCTCGGATCTTCCTCGAAATTTGCTTGCTTCATGCAGCGAATGCAACTCAAAACGCGGTAACCGCTCGGCGTTCAGTTATCTTAAGGAAAAGGTAGATGCTGCACCCCATCGGATTAAGCTCTGTTATCGCATCATCAAAGCAACATACCGTTCAACGACAAAATTGAAGATTATCAGTTAAGGAGTATCAAGGCCCAGCCATTCATTAAGCGAATGCTGGGCCTTTTTTGTATACCAATCTATTATTCTGTTGATATTAAAAGAGGTGACTGATGATTGCTTGACATGCACGAAATGCCACACAAAAAAGCATTGTATCCCCTTGAACGGTCCGCTTTCTTGCATATTGAGTTTGTGAAAATACACCCGTTTATTGATGGCAATGGCCGAACGGCTCGGTTACTGTTGAATTTTGCATTAATGAAGAACGGTTACCCTCCAATTGTTATAGAAAAAGAGGATCGAGCTGATTATTACTCTGCATTGGATATTGCCCGTACTACTGGCGACCCCGAATTATTCCTACAACTGGTTACAAAAACTTTGCATAGAACATTTGATTTATATTTACGTTTACTATAGTTGAGGACGCCTATAGGGTGACGTTAAAACTATCAGGCTACACCCGCTGAAACTTATATAGCGTTGCCCCCCTGATTCCATATTCAGAACCCGCTTTGTCAGCGGGTTTTTGCCTTTTATGTAGAAAAATTGTAGACAAAAGAATTTTAAGCAGCAAGTTTGAATCATAACTACGAATCTATAATTCGTCTGTGGTCAACAATCCTTAATATGGATGATTAGCAATACGCTTTCTATCATTTTTCATAAAAACAATATACAAATTGTCTATATATCTACAAATCAGCATGTCTAGATTTCAACCACAATTAGTTGTAGACTAAGGTGATTGTGTTCAAATGTTACTTGGAGGTATGAAGTTGAAGAATCCTGCTAAAATAGTTGTTTTAGTCATGGTGACTATATTTTTTTTCATCCTCCTTGTTAATTCATTATTCCACGAATATTCCAAGGTAAAAGAACCTGAATGTATAAATGGCCTTATAGATCTTTCTGATTGGAATTTTAGTAAAGATGGGAATGTTAGATTGGATGGGTATTGGGAGTTTTATCCTAATATCCTTTTGACCCCTGAGGAAATCAATAGCAATCCATCGCTGCAGAAACTGAATGTTAAGGTTCCAAATCACTGGAGCACCAAGGAGACCCGAAATGTCATTAAGGATCGGGGAATCGGAACATACCGATTAACGGTTAAAGCAAATCAAAGCACTTATATGTATGGATTAAAGACCTTAAACATTAGGTCTTCAAGCAGGATTTTTGTCAACGGGAAAGAAGTGGGGAAAAGCGGGAACCCAGCTGCTAGCTTTAAGGATGGATATAAAAGCAACGTTGTTCCAACGGTTGTATTTTTCCCTAACGATGTCGGTTCAATGGATATTGTCATCCAGGTAGCCAATTTAGATTACTATAATGGGGGAATTATTCAGAATATTTATCTGGGAAGTAAAGATACCATATTGGATTCATATGTAAAATCAATTGGTTTTGATGTGCTGGAAATATCGTGTCTTATTATACCCGGGATTTATTTTTTTGCCCTATACCTTAGGAAAAAGAGAGATAGAGGGTTTCTCTATTTTAGCTTTTTCTGTTTTGCTTATGCCTTAATTACTGCGACGGGGAACGAAAAAATATTCAACCAGCTATTCGACTTCCTTCCATTCATGCTAGTTCTGAGGTTAAGGATCGTGACGTTATGCTTAAGCGTCATCTTCGCGGGCTTGCTGCTGCGGGAATTGGGGGAGGATTTCGTTCCAAGCAAGTTTATGAGAATCATTGCAGGGGTCATGTCTGTCAATGTGGTCCTGATTACGATAGCACCAACCAAGCAAATCTCAATCGTGGAAATGATCACGGGCCCAACGTACGTCATCGCTTACGCATTCATGGCGATACTGGTTTTCATCGCAATCAAGAATAAAAAATACGGCAACTTGAACAAGACATCATCGATTTTTCTACTATGCGGGATATTGCTTGTGATTCTTTCGCTCATCAGTGCATTTCTATTTTACTTTTCGGCAATTAACAGATACCTTATTCCTATGCTGGTGCTGGTATACATATTGGCGGGCATTTCTGCTTTGTTCGTCCGTCAGTATTCGATGGCCTACAAGGATCTCGAGCATATGAGTCAGCAGCTGATCAAAGCGGACAAATTGAAGGATGAGTTTCTGATCAACACCTCCCACGAGTTTAAGACACCTTTGCACGGAATTATCAATCTAGCCCAAGCCGTTCTCAATCAAAATTCAGGACATTATTCCAAGAATCAGGAAGAGAACCTGTCGTACATCATATCCATTGCAAAAGGGTTATCCAGTCTAGTAAACGACATCATCGATTTTCAAAGCTTACGGAATCAAAGTCTTCGGTTGTATCCACAATGTTTTGACATCAATGCGGCCATTCAGGCGGTTATCGAGATTCTCAAGTACCTGAGAAAAGGTGAAGAAGTAAAGCTGTTGAACCGCGTGCCTGCAGGTGAATATTTTGTTTTTGCCGATGAAAACCGGTTTAAGCAGATTATCGTAAATCTGTTAGGCAATTCGCTGAAATTCACGGAAAACGGATCTGTGGAGATCAAAGCGGAGGCTGTGAACGGTTATATCATTATTCATGTTGAGGATACGGGAATCGGAATGGATGAGCAGGCCCAACAAGCGCTCTTTAAGGGCAATATGCATACCGGGGAAGTTAATTTTACGGATAGCAATTCATCGGGGCTAGGCCTTTCCATCTCCAAAATGCTTGCAGACCGGATGGGCGGAGATGTGTATTTGAATTGGTCGGAGCCACAAAAGGGCTCGAGCTTTGCCGTAAAGCTTCCCATAGCTGCTAAAGGTCAAATGATAGCTCATCAGATGGAGCGTAACGGAAACATAGCTCCTGCGGATGATATTCCTGACATGAACCTCGTTTTTGATAAACCAACAGTTGCTGGCCAGCCGGGAGGCTTTATTGGACAGAACGGTACGGAGAAACTGAAGATCCTGATTGTTGATGATGAGCCTGCGAATATCAAGGTATTGCAGGAAATATTCGCTATGGAGCCGTATCATATCCTGTTCGCTTATCATGGCGACAAGGCGTTGGAGATCCTAAAGATACATAGAGATATATCCATCGTTCTGCTAGATGTAATGATGCCCGGGATGTCCGGCTATGAGGTATGCAGGAGAATCCGTCAGGAGTATTCGATCTATGAGCTTCCAATCCTGCTATTAACTGTGAGGAACACCCCGGAGGACATAACCATCGGATTCCAATCGGGAGCCAATGATTTTTTGGTAAAGCCCTTTGATTCAAAGGAACTGAAAGCAAGAGTCGGAACGCTCCGGAAGATGAAGGAAGCCGTCGAAGATACCATCAAAATGGAAACGGCGTTTCTGCAATCCCAAATCAAACCGCACTTTTTATATAATGCATTAAGCATTATTATTTCTTTGTGCTATAGTGACGGGGAACGGGCTGGGATACTTTTGTCGGAGTTGAGCCACTACTTGCGTACCACCTTTGATGTGGATCCCCATCAGTCATTTTTCAGCCTAAAAAAGGAAATTTCTCTGGTGAAATCTTATGTGGAGCTGGAAAAAGCCCGATTCGAAGACAGGCTGAAGGTTGAATTCAGTATTGAGGAGCGGGCTCTGGGATTAAGAATTCCTGCTCTTATTATCCAACCGATCGTCGAAAATGCTATACGTCACGGGCTAATGAAACGGATTTCCGGGGGACAGGTCAACATAGCTGCGGAGATTCAAAACAACGATTTAATCATTACAGTAAACGACAATGGGTTGGGGATACCTCGGGAAAAACTTCAAACCCTGCTGGAGCCGAGGATTTCCACAGGAAGCGTCGGTTTGAAAAACGTAAATAAAAGGCTGATCAACCATTATGGTCAAGGCTTATGGATTGATAGTATTACAGGACGGGGAACAGTGGTTGTCATGAGGATTCCGGCACAAGGATTGCCTATGGAAACAGGTGAGGACAAGCGATGTTGAAAGCAATAGTCGTAGATGACGAAATATTAACCGCAGAACTGATCTGTAGACTGCTGAGCCAAGCGGGTGTTGAGGTTTTGGGTTATTTCTCCAACCCCTATGAGGTTCTAGGACAGATAGAACTGCTAAAGCCTGACGTATTGTTTCTGGATATTGACATGCCGGAAGTCAGCGGTCTTGAGCTGGCAGAAAGGGTACATTCACAAGGACATGATTGTGAAATCGTGTTTATTACCGCCTATAATCAATACGCCATCGAAGCGTTCTCGGTGAATGCCCTGGATTACCTCTTAAAGCCGGTTATGAATGAGGATATTATGCGGGCGGTAGCGAGGGTAGAGAAACGAAGGAAGGGGACTAGGGGGGATCAACCGAAGCAAGGCAGCCGGACAATTAGAGTGTCCTTGTTCGGGAAGCTGTCCATGTATGTCGGAGATGATAAAGATCCAATTCATTGGATGACTGCGAAGTGCACCGAAGTGTTGGCTTTCATCCTGCTGCATAGAGAAGAGAGTGAAATATCCAAGTGGAAGCTCATGGAAGCCATTTGGCCAGAGAAAACGAAGGAAAAAGCAGATATCAATTTGCGAAGCACCATAAGCCGATTGAATAAAACCCTAAGAGAACATCATACGGGAGTATCTATCTTCTCGACAGGAAACGGTTACAAACTATGCTGTATTGACAGGGAGCTTATGGTGGATGCTTTTGAACTGGAAAAGCTGGCGATGGGCTCCGTTGAGATTGAGCCCGGAAATGCGGACGAGTTCAATCGGGCCATCTCCGGTTATCGCGGCATGCTGCTTGAAGCCATCGACAGCGAATGGTGCGAGCCCTTGAGGGCATGCTATCACAGATTTTTTTACAGCGCAGCTAAGAAGCTGGTGCAATATTTCGAGAGGGTTAATTCGGAACCTCTCAAGGTGTTACAGATTATTGAATTACTGATTAAATATGAGCCTTATGACGAAGAGGCCAGAGAAATGGCGCTTAAGCTTCATTACATGCTTGAGGGCAAGCGAAACGCTGAGAAGTACTATGTTCAATACAGAGAAATGCTTAACAAGGAGCTCGGAATCGAGCCGGGCGAATCCATCCAAAAGGTATTTGCCAGTCTTGTCAAGTCATGAAAGCTTATCAAATTTGCTGTCGGAGAACCCGTGTCATTGAATATGACGACGGGTTTTTTCTATTTTTTAAATTAACATTAGTTCACACTATGCTTTTGTCGAATTTTGCAACATTTTTGCAACAGGTGGTCATGTAGAATATTGATGATTCGCTGGGAAATAAAATTCAAATCCAATTCAATCAATGGTAAGGACGGAGATGTATGTATAGGAAAAGGCTATTCAAGAAATTAGCAGCATATTTGATTATTTTCACTTTGTTCACGGGAATGATTCCGGACATGGGCATCGGTATAGCTACGAGTTATGCCTCTGAAGCAATACCTCCGAGTTCATTCAAAAGCATTGCTGCAGGAGGATATAAAAGCGCTGCGATCGATGAGAATAACCAATTGTGGACCTGGGGAAGAAATGAATTTGGTCAATTAGGTGATGGCACCAACACAAACCGGAGTATTCCTGTAAAAGTCAAAGACGCAGAGGGTAACGATTTTACCGGAGTAAAAGCTGTCTCTCTGGGAAGAGATCACACCGTAGCAATCGATGCAAGCGACAGGGTGTGGTCATGGGGATATAATGCTTCTGGACAGCTTGGAAATGGGCAGAACGGTACGGGTGCGATTTCGGTACCTGAACAGGTTTATGGTCCGGAGGGAGAAAACCAACTGGCAGATATTAAAGCTATTGCAGCAGGTGATAACTTCACTATTGCGCTGACTAATAGCGGTAATGTCCTGTCCTGGGGTCAAAACAGTAAATATCAATTAGGTAATGGAACTAGCGTTGATTATAGCAATATCCCCGTTCGAGTATTAGAAGAACCAGAGGGCTTGCCTTTCGGAGATGTAAAAGCGATTGCGGCTGGATGGGAATACGCTGTCGCTTTGAAGAACGATGGAACCGTCTGGACTTGGGGCGCAAACTATGATGGCCAATTAGGATATACCACCGAGACAAGTTATGAGCCATTTCCCCGTAAGGTGCTGAGTGCTGATGGCGGGGATTTCAAAGCAAAAGCTATTTCTGTAGGAATTGGTCATACTTTGGCGATCGCGGAAGATGATACGGTTTGGGCTTGGGGGTCGAATTACAGCGGAAAGTTAGGTGATGGCACCGATGCTGACAAGCAGTATCTCCCTCAGCGGGTATTGAATAAGGACGGTTCTCCATTTAAAGCAAGACAAATTTATGGCGGCAGCGATTTTACCGTTGCTGTGGCCGATAATGGAACGGTCTGGGCATGGGGAATCAATGAATATGGGCAACTGGGAAATTTAACAACAAACGAGGAAATTCCGCAATCCAACCGCCCATTGCCAGTGAAAAATAGTGACGGAAGTCAGTTTGTGCTGGGCGCTAATGATACCATTGCAGCAGGAGAGACCCACTCATTAGCACTAAAGGAAGGAAAGCTTATTTCCTGGGGAGGCAATTGGTTCGGTCAATTGGGGAATGGCACCAGCGGCATAGAAGGAGGCTCTTCCAAAAATTACGCCGAGCTGCTGAAAATAGATTTATCTGTAGTAACAAACTTTGAAGGCGACTTAACTACTAACCAAACGTTTATAAGACCTGTCGCTCCCCATAGTACTCCTGAAGAATCTCGAGCGGTATATACAGGAGAGCAAATTAGTACTGGAGATGAATCTACCCTAAGAAATTATTTTATTAGGAAGTTAGTTCCAAGCATTACCGGTCAATATAGTGTTGAAGTTACGGACGCACAATTATCTGATGGTTACGGTGACACATATTTGCTGATCTATAAAGATAGCTTTGATCCAGAGAATCCATTGGCAAATGTACTTTCAGCTAATGATGATACGCCTCTTAGCGGAGATTATACTTCAGCGATACTTAATCAAACTCTGACCCAAGGAACAGAATATTATGTAGTGATGACCAGCTTTGAGAATCACGTTGAAGGTCATGTCAAGTTTAAAGTAACAGGGCCGGGTAGTGTTACGGTTACCGATCCCGGAGCAGCGAATGTGGGGAAAACATATATCACTACCGAGGATAATTTGGATGAAGACGGCGTAACCCCTATTCCGGATCACGATTTGGATACCAAGATATCGAACAAAGATCCAGAAAATCCGGCTCAAAACATAGAATTCAATATTAATGTGGATGGTAGTGCTCCTCAGACTTCAGCAGAATTGCTGATTAGTGCTTTTGATGTAGACGAGGAATTGGGCGAAGCTGATGAAGTGTTTTTTAATGGCGTTTCTATAGGCTACTTAAGTGGAGCAGACGATGTATGGAGCACCTCCAGCTTCAATATCCCCATTGCGGATGTTCATCAAGGGAATAACACGGTGAAAGTCACCATTGCGGAAGGTTATTCTTTAACTGTAGATTGGGGCCAACTCGTTATTGATGGTGGTTCCGACAGTCTCGGTAAAATTGTATCGGGGAAAGCGGCCTTTGACCAAGCACAGCATAGATTGGGAACAGAGTTCGAAATTCTTGGAGTTCATAGTAACGAAACGTTTGTTCTCCAACTGAATTTGATAGATGAATACGGTAGTAATGCAGGTGTGGCAGAGTATGAATTTACTACTGCACAGGAGAATGAAACAGTAAGAGTTGATCGTCTTGGTTTTGAGAATGTTCGAAAAGGTCATTATACGATCAAAGCATATTTGCTTTCGGGCGATTCAAGGATGATGGCGAACTCGAAATCAGTAGGGGTTATCGATATACCGGCATCTTCTGATGCAACAGTAAAAACAGCAGGAACACATTATCTTGTGAATGATGGTGCGAATACCATCAGTACCGATCAGACGCAGATTACTGACAGTGTAACTGTAGAGACCTTTCTAGACAATCTGATCAAGGTTGCAGGAGCAGACTGGAAGGTTGTACAAGCAGGCACGAAAATGGATGCGCCGGAAGACTTTAAGACTGCAGAAGCAAAAGCCGACGAAGATACGCTTGCTGGAGGAGACAAGCTGGCGGTGCTGGCTGAGGACGGGACAACACTGAAGGTCTATGCGATTACAGTCGAAGGAGCAAATCCTGGTGATCCAGATGTCAGACATATGACAAAAGAAGGAAATGTATTTCTGGGAGGAAAGTACTTAGAGCTGGGTATTTCACCCGCAGGCTACTTCGGCACAACTGTGGCGGCGCCTAAGCTTGCACCTGCTGATCCGAAGGGATTTCATACCGCAGGAATGTATGGAAACAAGCTGGGTATGAGAGTCGACGGCGACGGTTTTGGCATGGGAGAGGCTCCGACAACAGGGGATTTCTTCCTGCCAGGATCCCCGACGGAGGGATTTGGACTGGGCTTTAAGCTAACAGTAGAAGGAGCGCCCACCGTGTTGGCAAACTACAACGGGGGTTCTCAGGGGTTAACAAATATAACCACAGAGGATGCAAGCTCGGGAAGTACTTTAAAAGCAATCATTAAAGGAACGACTCCGGATGGAAGATTGGAATTAACACAGGAAATCTGGTTTGGGGTCAATGACAAGGTGTTCAAAACCAAAATATCAGCAAGAAACTTGGGTGATGCAGCGTTATACGATGTGAGATATACACGCTCGGTAGATCCTGATCAGGATTTAGATAAAAAAGGCTCATATGACACGAAAAATTCAGTAACCAGCAACCCTCTGGCAGACAGCAGTGCAATCGTCATAGCCAAAGGTGCAGTAACTGAGGAGCCATTCATATTCATGTCGCCTGATTCTTCTGCAAGGGCTGCCATTGCCGGGCCAACATTATTGGATCCCTATAGTGCTGCATTGTGGCAGGAAGATGGCAGTAAACTGCTGAAGGCGGAAACAGTAGATGATACAGGAATTCATCTGACGTTTAAAATAGGTGATTTGGCGGCCGGAGAAACAAAGACCGTTCAAATGAACAGCAGTTTGAATCCCAAGCTGGATGAAGCTCTTGAAGATTTGGGTAAAGCCCCTAGCTCGCCTGTTCATGTAACAGCAGCAGCCGGAAATGGAAAGGCGACTATAAAATGGGATGCTGTACCGGGGGCCACTGGCTACAAAATCTATCAATCCACCACCTCCGGATCATATGGGGCAGAACCTGTAACGGTGGCTGGTTCCGAATACAGCTATGAAGCAACGGGCCTCACCAACGGTACAACCTATTACTTTGTCATAAAGGCAACAAACGAAGGTGGAGACAGCCCAAGCTCGTCTGAAGTCTCCGCCATTCCGCAAGCCGCACCGGGAGCACCGACGGGGATAAAGGCGGTTGCGGGTAACGGACAAGCAACAGTGAGCTTTACTCCGCCGGCAGAACAAGGCGGCAGCACCGTCACAGGCTACACAGTCACTTCCGTACCGGGCCATGTCACCGCTACCGGTTCAGGCAGCCCGATCACGGTTACCGGATTGACCAACGGTACGACATATACCTTTAACGTAACGGCAACCAACGCGGCAGGAACCGGTGTTCCATCTGCACCGTCAAACGCGGTAGTTCCTTACGCTCCATCTGCACCATCAAATGCGACAGCTCCTTATGTTCCATCGAATCAAGGTGGCTCTGGACCTGCATCGCCTGCTCCGACCGAAACGGGCGTGGACGTTTTGGTAAACGGAAAAACAGAGAATGCGGGTAAGGCAACGACAACCACACGGGATAATCAGACGGTTATGACCATTGCTGTCGATTCGCAAAAGCTTGAGCAAAAGCTGCAAAGCGAAGGCGACCATGCGGTCGTGACCATCCCTGTCAAAACAAACTCCGATGTTCAAATCGGAATATTGGATGGGCAAATGATTAAGAACATGGAAAGCAAAAATGCAGTTCTTCAGCTTAAGACAGATACATTTGCCTATACACTGCCTGCAAACCAGATCAATATCAGTGCGATATCGAAACAAGTCGGCAGCAATGTGGAGCTGAAAGACATCAAAGTAAGCATTGAAGTTGCAAAACCCAAAGAAGCTCAAATTCGTGCAGTGGAAAGCTCTGCAAAGCAAGGCGAATTCATGATCGTTACGTCTCCCGTAGAATTTAACATTACCTGCACGTACGGAAGCAAAACCGTAGGCGTGGAAAAATTCAACGCTTATGTGGAGAGAACCATTGCCATCCCGGACGGAGTGGATCCAAACAAAATTACAACCGGCATCGTGGTGGACCCCGATGGAACAAGCAGACATGTTCCGACAAAAGTAACTGTCGTTGACGGCAAGTATTACGCAACGATCAACAGTTTGACCAACAGTTTGTACACCGTGGTGTGGCATCCGCTGGAGTTTAAGGATGCAGCCAACCATTGGGCCAAGGATGCAATCAACGATATGGGTTCCCGGATGATCATTACCGGTGTAGGCGACGACAGATTTGAACCAAACCGGGCAATCACCCGCGCAGAATTCACAGCTATCGTTGTAAGGGCCTTGGGTCTGAAACCGGGAGTTGGCACCAATCCCTTTACCGATGTAAAAACTGACGCTTGGTACAGTGACTATATCAAAACGGCTATTGATTACAAAATTATTGCCGGCTATACGGCCAATGCTTTTGGACCGATGGACACGATTACCCGTGAACAGGCGATGACGATGATTGCAAGGGTCATGAATATTACCGGACTGCATGTTTCTTTTGCCGACGGAGAGATTGGGAAGCTTCTTAGCGAATTTGCGGATGCGGATAAATCTGCGCAATATGCAGCAGGCAGCATCGCATCTTGCGTGCAAGCGGGTCTTGTTACCGGGAGAGAAGACTATCGGATTGCTCCGAAGGAGAACATCACCAGAGCCGAAGTAGCGGCTATTGTAAAACGACTGCTGCAGAAATCCAAATTGATTTAACATCAGAAAATGAAATGGATGGAGGTCCTTGTAATTGGAAGGGACCTCTATTCAATTTTTTTAGAAGAGATGGAATAGGCTGCTTTGAAACATTTTTGAAACAAGGGGTAGTCAAAATAATGAGAAAAATCTTGATTGTTGATGATACAGCTTTCATGCGTTTCGTAATGAAAGGAATTATTGAAGAGATCGGGGAATTTGAGGTTGTGGAAGCCAAAAACGGTATGGAAGCTATTACAGCATACCAGCAACATAAACCTGTATTGGTTACAATGGATATTACCATGCCGGAAATGGACGGAATTACAGCAGTGAGGAACATAAAAGCTGTTGATCCTCAAGCAAGAATAATTATATGCTCGGCAATGGGGCAGCAAGCGATGGTCGTGGATGCAATTAAGGCTGGAGCAAGGGGGTTCCTAGTAAAGCCATTTGATCGGGAAGCGGTAATCCGGTCCATTGTAAATATGCTCCAGGAATAATTTAGTTTCTTTCTTCCCCAAATATTGGGAACCCTGAGCAAGCGCAGTGAAATGTTCAAATTTTGAAAGCGCATGCACGGATTTTGAATGTAGTAATTGGCAATTGCTTCCTACAATAAGAGAGGTGACAACAATTCTCTTAGGGAGGCATAAAGATGAAAGCGCTTCTAAAAACGATGGAGGTTGTGCCAACTCTCGGCCACGCAAGCCGCATAGCCGCAAGCACGTCCCCGTTTTCGGGAGCGACGCACTCGAGTGGGAGTGGTTGAAATGGTGCGACGCTGGCGGAAAAGTCGTGTGAAAACAGAAGGAGGAGATATTTTTGAAGAAAAGAACAAAGCTATTCATGAAGACTACGGTGACTATGTTAGCTGTTGTATCCATGGTGTTTGCGAGTGTTCCCGGCTCGATGGCGGGTGTGTCTGCCGCTGCAGCGAAAGATAAGCCTGGGGTCAAACCGTCATCGGAACCAGCAAAAGTATCTGTAGATAAGAATGGATTGGATTCCAAAGGCAGAATGGTCGCCTATTTCGGATCGCCCGTGCTTGACGGAAACATAGATAAAGTATGGAGCAACGCACCAGCGGTTTCTCCTAAAAATGTATCAAGCAAGGCTGAGGCTTCGGCTACTTTTAAAGCTTTATGGGATGATCATGCTTTGTACATTCTTGCGGTAGTCAAAGATAAGAACCTATCTGTAAAAGCCACAGCGCCATATATGCAGGATTCGATGGAGTTGTTTTTTGACGAGAACCATGACAAGACACAAGACTATGGCACAGACGATATGCATATCCGTGTAAACTATGAAAATGCGCTGTCTGTGGACAACGGAAATGCCGAGCGGATTAACACCTCAGCGAAAAAGGTGCAAGACGGATATGTCCTCGAAACCAGAATTGCACTCAAGACAAAGCCGGAAAATGGCAAGATGCTTGGCATCGAATTGCAGATTAATGATGCGAAAGAAACGGAACGAGTCGGGACCCTCAATGTTTTCGATTCAACAGGCGGCGCATGGAACGATACGGGAAAATTTGGCGAAGTCGTACTTACCGGCAAGACCAAGGGTGCAGAAAGTGGACTCAACCCCTATGATCTCATGAATTTAGTCAAGAGCACGCTGAAGCTTGATCCCACAATGTATAAAAATGCAAGTGTCGTAACGGACGCGGTGATGAATGTCTTTAATGAAAACCTCCTCAACGACAAAAAAGCCACCCAAGCCCAAATGGATGCTCAATATGCGGCTATAAAAGAGGCGGTTAGTAAGTTGGAACTGACGGAAGAAGCCGCCAATGAGAAATATTTCAAGGCGGTTCCGGATCAATATCGGACGGAGAGCACTAAGCCGGGAACCATTGAAAGCCTGACGTACAAAGCACCTAATTTGAAAAATGGGACAGACGATAAGAAACTGAATGTTTATCTTCCGTACGGCTATGACCCATCCGATGCGAATAAGAAATATAATATTCTATATCTGATGCATGGCGGCGGGGAAAATGAGAATCTTATTTTCGGCGGACCCGGTCAGAGCAAAGAACTGAAGAAAATTCTGGACAATATGATTGCCAACGGTGATATTGAACCGCTTATTGTGGTGACGCCTACAGTCTATGGCGGAAAGAATGATGCGGCCTTGTTCCATGAGGAATTGATCAATAACGTTCTTCCACTGGTGGAAACCAAGTATCATACCTATGCGAAATCCGCAAGTTTGGACGATTTGAAAGCATCCAGAGCGCATCGGGCATTCGGCGGCTTCTCCATGGGTTCGGTCACGACGTGGTATACCTTTATCCATTGCCTTGACTACTTCAAATATTATATGCCATTGAGCGGTGACAGCTGGGTATTAGGTCAGGGTGCAGGAAGCACCAAGGCAAAGGAAACCGCGAAATACCTTTCTGATGTTGTGAAAAAATCTGGTTATAAGCCGCAAGATTTCTACTTGTTCTGTGCCACAGGCCGTCTGGATATCGCTTATCCTAACTTGAAGCCTCAAGTAGATGCCATGAAGCAATTAACGGATACCTTCATTTATTCATCGGATACGAAAAAAGGGAATTTCTATTTCATCGTAAGCGATGGCGGCACGCATGCTTGGAACTGGGTTAACCAGTACATTTATGACATATTGCCGGATCTATTTAAATAGGTCAACCCGGGTAGTAAAAAGGATAGCCTAACCTTCCGCATACAGGGGGTTAGGCTATTCTTTTTAGTTTAGCCCAGGAGAAATATGAAATATTACAATATATCAATAACTCATTAGGATGTGTCATTGAATACAGTTCATTAAAGTTTTAATTTTAAAGTAATAATCAAAATTGTAAACGCTAACAAAAACAGCACAAATCATTAGTGCAAATACAAAGGGGGAAGAAAATGAGGAAATTCGTGGTGTTTCTGCTGGTCGGCGTATTAATGATGACACTAACGGCTTGCAGTGGGGACGGCAAGCCGTCGAACAGCCAGTCAGGTACAGGTAATACAGAGAAAGGGCAAGAGGTTTCCGGCGAAATCACTGTATTTGGTTGGGGGGGCGGAGAAGAGCTTCAGACCCGAAAAAAGACCACTCAAATATTCAAGAAACTCTATCCAAAAGTGAAAGTCCATGAGATTTGGCTGCCGGCCGACAATATTGACGTGAAATTGGATGCGGCCTTAGCGGCAGGGAATGCTGGCGATGTGATCATGATGTCACCCGATTGGAAAGGCCTTCGCTCCAAATGGTTTGAAGATCTGAAGCCTTATATCGAGAAAGATAACCTGGCGCTGGAGTCCTTATTCACACCGGGAGTTGACGGGGGATACGTGGATTCCGACGGGAAACGGGAGGGAATGCCGACCACAGCTTCAGACTTCATGATTGCATACAACAAGGACATCTTTGATAAAGCTGGCGTACCGTATCCGACGAATGAATGGACTTGGGATGAGTTTGCAGGTATCGCAAAGCAGGTTTCCTCAGGCGAGGGGGCGAGCCGGATTTACGGGATCGTTTCGCACTGGATTCTGCAAAGCTTCGCGCCGTTTGTATACGGTGGAAGTCCATATAATGAAGATTGGACTAAGCAAACGTTGGATGACCCGAATACCGTGAAGGGCTATCAGTTGTTCGGGGACCTCGTGAAAGCGGGAGCGATGCCGGACGATGCGGCTGCAAAGAGCATGCCCATGGATCAGATGTTCGCGGCCGGAAAAGCGGCCATGTACCCGATGGGCTTGTTTGAAGCGTCAACGATCGCCAAAAACATCGGGAACAACTTTCAATGGGGCATCGTGATGCCTCCGAAGGATCCATCCGGGAAAACCGTCAACATTAAGTTCCAGACCGGCTTCGCTATGAACAAGGAATCCAAAAACAAGGAGGCGGCTTGGGCTTACATCAAAACGGTATCCCTGAATAAAGAAGTAGGCGATTTGTATAGTAAAGTAAATCTTCCGGCAACGAAGGAATCTTCCGAGAAGACATTTGCCAACTTAAAAATCGAAAATACGGAGATCTCCATGGCGGATTTTGTGACAGGACTGCAAGACGCCATTACGTTCCCTTGGGGAGGAGCCATTGCTAAAGCGGGAGACTTATACGAGCAAACGTGGCAGCAGGTAACGGTTCAGGGCAAATCGGCTGAAGAGGCGGCCAAAGCGCATGCTTCCCAAATCCAAGCCGCTCTGGACTCCATTCATCAGGGCAAGAAATAAATTCGAGTAGCCGGAGGCGAAATGATGAAGGCGCGAAAAAACAACATCGAAAAAAGAGAAGAACGGCAATTCTTTTTCTTTATCTCGCCATGGCTTTTGGGATTTTTGATCTTCACCTTATATCCTATGGTTTTTTCCGTCGTATTGGTCTTTACGAATATGGATATGACGGGCTCAGGCCAATTTATCGGCTTTGCCAATATCGTCAGGGCCCTTGCGCAAGATCCGCTGTTTTATAAGTCTCTGCTGAATACGCTTTATTTTGTGTTGGTTTCCGTGCCGGTGAGCTTGGCTTTGGCGTTCCTGATTGCGCTTTTGCTCAATCAAAGGATCAAAGGGGTAGGATTTTTCAGAACCAGTTTTTATATCCCCTACATCACTTCTGGCGTCGCGGTCACTTTATTGTGGGGGTGGATCTTTAACGCACAATTCGGCCTTGTGAATTACTCTCTTTCTCTGTTCGGCATTTCGGGGCCGAATTGGTTAAGCGACATGAAATGGGCGATGCCTGCGATCATTATCATGGGAATCTGGACGATCGGTAATTCCATTATCATTACGCTTGCCGGGCTGCAGGACATCCCGGCGCAATTATATGAAAGTGCTGAGATCGATGGAGCGAGCCGCTTGGTTCAGGTTACGCGCATTACCCTACCTTTGGTAACGCCTACGCTTTATTTCAATTTGGTAATGGGGATCATTGGTGGTTTTCAAATCTTTATGCAGCCTTACATCCTGACGGAGGGCGGACCGAACTACGCCACGTACACGTACATGATGCATATTTATAACAGTGGATTTAAGTACAATGAGATGGGCTTTGCCTCGACATTGGCCTGGTTATTATTCATTGTCATCATGCTGATCACCCAAATGATTAATCGCACCTCCAAATTCTGGGTTTATTACGACAATTAATTGGGGGGTGTAACCATTAACACATACTATAAGAGTAAACAAACCGGTGATTTGATCAGGCACGGCCTGAGTTATGTCATATTGAGTATTATGGCCTTCATCTTTGTTTTCCCATTTTTATGGATGCTTTCCACCGCTTTTAAAATCCCGTCCGAGGCTTACACCTTGCCTCCGAAGCTGCTACCGAAGACATACACGTTGGATAACTTCACTCAAGGGTGGCAGTATGCGGATTTTACGCAGTATACATGGAATACGTTAACCGTAACGCTGCTCGCCACACTGGGAACGGTACTTTCCGCATCGTTTGTAGCGTATGGCTTTGCCAGATTCAAGTCGCGATACAATAACCTGTTGTTTACCGTCGTGCTCGCTACGATGATGCTTCCGAGTCAAGTCACCCTAATTCCCACATATCTTTTGTTTACAAAGCTGAGTTGGCTGGATACGCTGAAACCGCTTATTGTTCCTTCGTTTTTTGGCGGCGGTGCGTTTAACATTTTTCTGCTGCGGCAATTCTTCAGAACGATTCCGAAGGATTTGGATGAGGCCGCATATATGGATGGGGCGAATGCTTTTCAGATCTATTACAAAATCTTGCTGCCTGCCATCAAACCCGCTTTGATCACCGTTGCCCTCATGTCCGTCACGTTTCATTGGAACGACTATATGTCGCCGTTAATCTATCTGAACAGCGACCAGAACTTTACCCTGGCCATCGGCTTGCAGTTTTTTCAAAATTCCTTTGGCTCATCGCAAATTCAGATGTTGATGGCCGTTTCCTTGATCACGGTGATTCCCGTACTCCTGCTTTTCTTCGTGGGGCAAAAATATTTTGTTCAGGGAATTACCATGACGGGGATCAAGGGATGAGATCCACAATCTAACGCTGCCTAACGTTCATCTATCGATTGCTTGCCTCTTGCCGTTTTGGGGCTGAACTGTCGAATGAACTGCCGGTATGTTTGTGAAATGTCCTTGGCGTAAAACCTGTCACTTGTTTGAACTGTCGGCAGAAATGCTCTACATTGCGATATCCGCATCGAAAAGCGATTTCCGCAACGGTGTGAGTCCCATGAATCAGATATTCCTTGGCGAGGTGAATTCGACTGTTGATGACATCGTCCATACAGGAAATGCCGAACGCTTTTTTGTAGATCATCTGCAGATAGCCCGGGCTGATGCGGACAATTTCCGCCATCCCGGGGACGGTCCAAGGGTTGCCGGGGGCGTTGTGAATGGCTGCCCGTAGTTTTAACAGGTTATAGTGTTGGGGCGTAATTTCGGCATGGAAGTAAGATTCCAGAAGTTTGTTGAACAACGTTCTAAGCAGGCAATCAACGGAAGACTCCCTGTAGTCGTTATTGAATGAGTTCTCTATGACAAGCAGTTGAAATAACTTATAGCAGTAATCCGGGTCATCCAAAGAGAAAGGAACGCCGAATGGAAGCGAGGTTTCGGTTACGTAGGATTCGTCGGTTTCAAAACGGATCCAATCATTGATATATCGTTCGCCGCAAGCCCGATAATAAATTTTTTGATGCGGATGATATAACACGGCGCTGTGAGCCGGGTATTCTTTCAGTTCCCCGTCGACCCAGAATTGCGCGGGAGTCTGTGTAATGACCAAGAGCCAACAATCATGGCCTTCGGGGATATCAAATATAAAGTTTCCGTTGTGCGCCGCATCATATTCGACATAGAAAATATTCGTCATGTTTCCGCCCCCTATTTATATGGGATAGATCAATCAATTCATTCGAAGAATAAATCAATTTATGAAATGGATCAATAGAACTTTTTTGAGGAGTGGATACGGTGAGTTTGTTCAAAGAGCACAAAGAAGAGATAGATATTCTATGCTATACACGATTGCCGCAGGATGAACTGATTTATGCCCCGAAACTGGCTTATAGCATGCATCTAGCCTATCGGAATGACGAGGACCATTTTCAGGAACTAAATCATAATTCGGGCGTCCTGTTCGCAAAGGCGACTGAAAACGATAGTGGGTCGTTGAACGCAGAGCTTGAAAAATCCGTTTCTTTTCGCTTTGGCTGATGGCACCTTCGGGGTTGTTGCGATACGAACCGAACATGACGGCAGTCGGGACGAACAAAGCAAAGGTTGCGTTCTGCTGTTTGTCTCATCCGATCTATTGGATTATAAGGAAATCGGGCTTATTAAACTTAACCCTGATGCGTATGTAGACGACGTTATGTGCCGGTATGACGAGCAGGAGCAAGCTTATGTCATCGTCTGGTGCGACGAGGAAGGAAGCTATTATCAAAATCGGGTCGTGGATCTATTCCACCCAGCCGGGACTCCGGTGCCCGAGAAATCGGAGCCGTTCATGCTGGAGCCGGTTAGTGCGGACATCGAAGGAATCGTACCGCGGAATATCATTCGCTTGACGCCAAATGTGGCGCGTCGGCTGATCCTCAAGCTCACGGTGCCCGTCAACGTTGAAAATAAAGTTCCTGCCCAGATCCGTGCCGCATCGGTAGACGATCTGAGGTCGGTTAAAGCCACGGCGGTGTACAGCGATGGGACAACGGTTTTAAAGCCGGTGGATTGGGATACGGAGGGGGTCAACTGGAACAAACCGGGTACCTATCCCATCGACGGTACCGTTCGCCAAAACCATTATGCGTTCCCGATTGCGATCCACCGCGCGGATCCTTGTGTGACGAAGTGGAGCGGAAAATATTATTTTATCGCTACAAATGATGCGGATAACAATCATACCTTGTACATGAGGGAAGCGGACAACATCCCCGCCTTGGTTGATGCGGAGGAAGCCTTGATCCTGGATTCGGATACATATGTCCATATCAAGGGATTACTGTGGGCCCCGGAATTTCACGTTATTGAAGGCTCTCTCTATCTGTTTCATGGAGCGACATCCAGTGAGTTTTACTATGAAGAATCCCATGTCATGAAACTGCGGGAAGGCGGGAATCCCATGGCAGCGGCCGATTGGTCAGAACCCATGCGCGTCGTAAAAAAAGACGGCTCGGATTTATGCGAAGCAGGAAAAACCATTTCGCTCGACATGACAGTAATCGAGTGGGACGATGGAGTCTACTATGCGGTTTGGTCGCAACGGGAGTTTCTGCCTGAGGATCTGGGTGCCTGGCTTTACATCGCCAAGATCGATCCTATGGAGCCCTGGAGGCTGGTTACGGATCCGGTCGTGATCTCCAAGCCGGAATATGGATGGGCCAATAACCATACCTTCGTGGATGAAGGGCCATATGCCCTGATACGGGACGACAAGCTGTACTTAACCTTCGCCAGTGCCTTGATCGACGCCACGTATGTGGTGGGATTGCTCACGGCGGAACGAGGCGCGGATTTGTTGAATCCAGCTAACTGGAATAAATTGAACTATCCGCTATTAACTTCCCGCAGCGTGCCGGGTGAATTCGGCCCCGGACACAATTCCTATGTGATCGACGATGACAGTTTGATTTGGAACGCCTATCATGCAAGACCGGGCTTGGAAGGCTCCCGCTCTTCAGGATTTCGGCGGGTCCATTTCGATATCGACGGATATCCCCGACTGGATTTGACGGAGGACAAGGATCTGAACCCGAATTTAGCGAAAGTCACGACCCAGGTTATGATAAGCTAAAAAGACATCTATCAATATATATATGGAGTTTGGTTGCCTGAATCAGGCTATGAGGTCGCTGAACTGGATTCCATTGAGAGCTACGAGTTTAAAATGGGCCATTCCACCAGTGGGCTGGATATATATATTCCAATCAAATAGGTGATGCAGTACTGTCTGTTCAAAGCGACCGTGACTGGTCGCTTTTTTGCATCTTCAGATGATCAAATAGGTACGCAATGTTCCGTAATCATTTCGGCCAATTCCTCAAATGCGTATATGTGATTGAGATAGTGTTCACCTCTGCCAGCACTCATTTTAATTTTTCGTTCATTGGTATTTAGTCTATACCGCAAGGAAGTTTGGTGAATATGCTCTGTATATCTGAAACCCAGCGGGAGAGGGAGATATCAATGACAATTGGGAAAATGAAAAAGTACGAGGAAATGTTGCAGAACCCTGTCTTACGCCCACATTTGCCTGAAACTCACTGGATGACGAATTCAAGGACCTTAAGGATGCTGAAAACCCATTCGTCCCTCTTTATAAAACCTAATCATGGGAGCGGTGGTAATGGAATCATCCGTGTCAGGAGACTAAGAAGGGGATATGAGGTTCAGTGCGGCTCAAGTCGGAAAACTGCTGGACCTGCTTCAGTCCTAAAAGCGATTCATTCATACCGGAAATCAAAGCATCGCTATTTGGTGCAGAAAGGCCTGCAATTAGAGAAGTATCATGGGGTGATCTTTGATATACGTGTATACCTGCAGAAGCCAAAAAATGATTGGATGATTGCGGGTATGGCCGCCCGTGTTGCCGCACCTCATAAGTTTGTGACCAATTATCATAAAGGGGGGCATGCAGAACCTTTGCGAAGGGTCCTCTTAAGTCTTTTCCAGAACAACCAAGCCAAAGTGAACGCCTATTATCAAAAGATAGAAAAATTATCCATTAACATCGCCAAAACGGTTAATCACTGGCATTCGATTCATGAATTAGGGGTTGATCTTGCCATAGGCAAGGACGGCCATATTTGGATCATTGAAGCGAATTCACATCCGGGTCATATGTTGTTTACTCAACTCTCCGATCGCACAATGATCAGGACCATTATGGCAAACAAACGATCCATTGGGATATAAGCTCCATATTGATTATTTTAATGGGAAGGAGAGAGTTTCAATGAAAAAAACAAAGGAGCTTAGAAACCTCATCAACTCCGAAAAGCTTGGGTTTATTATGGAAGCCCATAATGGACTGTCTGCCAAAATTGTTGAGGAGGCAGGTTTTAAGGGGATTTGGGCCAGCGGGTTATCGATCTCTGCAGCGATGGGAGTAAGGGATAGTAACGAAGCCTCATGGACCCAGGTCCTGGATGTCCTGGAATTCATGAGCGACGCAACGTCCATCCCGATTCTGCTGGATGGGGATACAGGATACGGCAACTTCAATAATGCAAGACGCCTGGTCAAAAAGCTGGAGCAGCGGGATATTGCAGGGGTATGTATTGAGGATAAGCAATTTCCGAAAATGAACTCTTTCATAAACGGCCAATTACAGCCGATGGCTGATATCGAAGAATTTTGCGGCAAAATCAAGGCGATGAAAGATACGCAAACCGACGATGATTTTTTGATTGTAGCCAGAGTAGAGGCATTTATTACGGGGAGAGGGCTCGACGAGGCGCTACGGCGGGCGGAGGCATACCGGAAGGCAGGTGCCGATGCGGTGCTCATACACAGCAAACGGCCGGATATTATGGAGATTGAGGCTTTCATGAAGGAATGGGCGGGAAGATTGCCCGTAGTCATCGTGCCGACGAAGTATTATTTGACTCCAACCGTCAAGTTTCGGGAGTTGGGGGTTAGCCTTGTGATTTGGGCCAACCATAACTTGAGATCATCCATTGAAGTCATGAAACAAGTATCCCGCAGAATTTATCAGGAGGAGAGCCTTATCCATATCGAAAAGAATGTTGCAACAATGGAAGAAGTTTTCAGGCTCCAAGGGGCAGAAGAGCTGGAAGCTGCGGAACAACAATATCTTCCGGCGTCGCACTCCGGCACGAATCAGGGGATATAATGGACACGAGGATGTTCGGAGAAGAGCTCCGGAAATTAGGATTTACCTTTTTCAGCGGTGTACCGTGCTCCTACCTGAAAAATTTAATCAATTATGCCATCAACGAATACGATTACGTTGCCGCGGCCAACGAAGGGGATGCGGTTGCTATCGCCTCCGCTGCTTATATAGGAGGGCGGAAATCGGTTGTACTTATGCAAAATTCAGGGCTAACCAACGCTGTTTCGCCGCTATCATCCCTTATCTACCCCTTTCGTATTCCGCTGCTTGGATTTGTCAGCCTTCGCGGAGAGCCGGGTGTTCCTGACGAGCCTCAACATGAGCTTATGGGCAAGGTCACGACGCAGCTGCTGGAATTGATGGACGTGGAGTGGCAGTATCTCTCCAAAGATTTGGAGGAGGCCAAAGTGCAACTGATTCAGGCCAATGAGCAAATTGCCCGGAATCGACCATTCTTCTTTGTTGTCAAGAAAGGGACCTTTGACACGGAGCCTTTGAAAAAGCAACAAAACTCCATTCATTCAAACCAGACCATACGGCATGCCCATAAAAACAATCAGACACCTACGCGGTATGAGGCATTAGCTGTAATCAATTCGGTGAAAGACAGGGATACGGTACAGCTTGCCACCACAGGCAAAACAGGACGGGAATTATATGAAATTGAAGATGCCAGCAACAATCTGTATATGGTTGGCTCTATGGGGTGCATCGGTTCTTTCGGGCTTGGGCTCGCCTTGAGTCAGCCTGGCAAGAATATTGTCGTGATCGACGGAGACGGTTCTTTATTGATGCGCATGGGAAGCCTGGCGACAAATGGATATTACAGTCCGGGCAATATGATTCATATTCTTCTCGATAATAACGCTCACGAATCGACAGGCGGACAAAGCACGGTATCCCATAATGTTGATTTCGTGAACATCGCCGCTTCCTGTGGTTATACGAAGTCGATCCATGTCCACAACCTCGAAGAACTGAGAGCCTGTTTGCATGAATGGAAAGAGACTAAAGGGCTTACTTTCCTGTATATAAAAATATCCAAGCAGTCCAAGGCGCAGCTCGCCCGCCCGCGCATAAAACCTCACGAAGTAAAAGAACGTCTAAAGCGGTTTATCCAGAACGGTCCTATAAAGATCAAGGAAGTGGATGGCTCATGAGTTCTGCCGTAAAGAGAAACATTTTGCTGACTCCAGGTCCGGTAACGACTACAGAAAGTGTGAAATGGTCCCAGGTCGTTCCGGATATATGCCCCCGCGAAGCCGAGTTTGGCGAAATCATGGAGCATATTTCCACGGAGCTCACCCGATTGGTTGCGGAACCGGACCATTATCAGACCGTATTGTTTGGCGGATCTGGCACTGCAGCCGTTGAATCCATGATTAGTTCCGTCCCGGGCAACGAAGCCATGATCATTGTCAATAATGGCGCTTATGGAAAACGGATGTGCGAGATCGCCGAGGTTTACGGAATCGATTATTTGGAATTCAGGAGTCCCCTTGATGATGCTATTAATATGGATGCGTTAGAGAAGTGCATCCAATCCTCCGACCGTATGATTTCTCATCTTGCTGTGGTACATCATGAGACAACAACCGGTCTTCTGAACAGGGTGAAGGATATTGGCTTATTATGCAAAAAATATCATATCGACATGATGGTGGATGCGATGAGTTCATTTGCCGCCATTCCGGTTCAAATGAAAGAAATGAACATTTCGTTTCTGGCATCGAGTTCCAATAAGAATTTGCAGGGAATGCCTGGGGTTTCGTTCGTGATCGCAGAAAAAAGCAAATTGGACCATTTGAAGGACAAGAAACCAAGGAATTATTATTTGAATTTGTACGCCCAATATCAGTATTTTGCTGAAAATGCGCAAATGCGGTTTACACCGCCAGTACAGACTTTGTACGCGCTTAGGCAAGCCATCCAGGAATTAAAGCAGGAAGGTATGGCACAACGTTACGAAAGATACAAGGCATCCTGGAAAACTTTGATCAGCGGTCTAAAAAGGCTGGGATTAACCTATCTCGTCCCCGAAGAGCATCACTCCAAGATCATTACTTCCATTCATGAACCCCATGGTGGTTATGATTTCCAATCCATGCATGATTATTTCTACAGCAAAGGCATTATGATTTATCCTGGCAAACTGGAGGGGCTAAAGACGTTCCGGATTGCCAATATCGGGGACATCACGTCCAAGGATATCGAGGTGTTTTTGGAATTGCTTGAAAACTATCTGAGCAGCATTTAAGTGAACATGAGAAAGGCGGAGTCCCATGGGATCGGTGACAAAAAATAAATGGTTAAAATATTTATTTTTGAAAAAATATGCTCCTCTAGCTCCTTACTTACCTGAAACGCAGAGGATGAGCCCGCAAGCCTTCTGGACTCTTTTGAGAAAATACCGGCATGTCATTGTTAAACCGGTGTGGGGGAGCCGCGGCCGGGGTGTCATTCAAGTCTCACATTTGGATAGTGACAAGTATGCCATACACTACGAGAACGTAAAAACAGTGATACGGGGCAGAAAGAATATCTATCGTTATATTAGAAACAAAATCGGGTCTGCCGATTATATGGTTCAACGGAGAATTACGCGCCCGACCATAAACGAATGTCCCTTTGATATGAGAGTCATCGTTCAGCGGAAAAGAAAATCAGCCGGGTGGGTAGTCACGGGAAAGGTGGTCAAGGTTGCGGGCAAGGGTTACATCGTTTCCAATAATACCCGAAGTAAGGGTCAATTGCTTAGGTTTGAGTCGGGTATTCAGAGGTCATCCATTAAGCACCTGTCTGTTTCCGCTTTGGAATCCAAAATTAATCGAGTTTCAATTCTTTCGGCTAAGAGATTAATGGCTTTTTTTCCCGAGCACCGTATTTATGGCCTGGACATTGCAACAGATCAGCAAGGGCATGTCTCCATTATTGAAGCCAACCTTTATCCGGCAATGTCCCATTTCCTTAAGCTGAAGGATAGTGCGATGTATCAGCGAATACTTTCATATAAGAGAGGTTGATGCCGGGAGGGCCTCAAGTACAGTGGGATACGCTATCTAGTTTTGCCTTCGGACAGGGGTTCGACTCCCCTCGAGACCGACGGAGTCGTTTACCAGCGTGGGATGGCGTTGTTGTGATAGAATTTATTTTTGATGAGTTCCATTTGAGAAGGTTTTGTCAGTCCGATAGTGTATTCTTGACGTTTGGAAAAATCACTCCTAAGTTGGTAGAAGAATGGCGTTTCGGAAGAGTACCATATTTGGAGCGGGTGCTTCTCGGGAATCTATCTCAACTTAGCTTCATCATGTCGACACTTCGCGAGGAAGCTAGATTTGAAGCCATCTTCCTTTTATAAACGGAATAGACCGTTACCTTTATTATCAAGGACGGTCTATTCCTTTCTTAATAATTAAGTCTAATTATCGGAGCCTGCAGACCGTCTGCTACCAGCAAACAGCTTATCTCGATACTCCTGCGGAGACACGCCTTCCAGCTCTTTGAACACCCGGGAAAAATGACGGGTATTCTCAAATCCGACCGCGGCGCTAATTTCCGACAATTTGAGCGTTCCTTTTCCGATCAATTCCTTTGCCTTGCGAATTCTCACTTTTTTCAGGTAGGTTACGAAGCTCTCACCAGTATAAGCCTTGAACGCTTCGCTGAAATAGGAATAATTGAGGGATACATGGTTGCTTACCATTGCCATATTAAGCGGACGATGGTAATGGTTCTCGATGTACGCTATCGCTTCTTTCATATCCCCATGCTCACTGTGAGCGGAACGGATTTCTTGAATATACTCATTGAGATCCATCAACAACTGCTCCAGCGATCTGAAATAATCATGAAAATGGCGGAAATTCGACATATCCCCCACTTTGTGAGAAAGCTTAAGCACTTCCACGGAGGCTTCTCCGTAGACCCGGAACACTTCATCCAGCACCTGTTCATTGATATGCTGGCTAACCGCCTTCAGATACGAGATATCGATTTCGGGCAACTGTTCAATCCGAAAAATCTCTTGCAGCAGCGGCCCGATCTCCTTTTCCCGGTTCGTGCCCAGGATATTGCCGAGCTTGCGGATTTTTTCTTTCGGGATGGGGTAAGACAGCCGTTTCATATGCATTTCTTGGTAACAGATCAATCGAGTTTTCGGATAAATAAAGTTATACTTCAGCGATTCGCAGGCCTGGCGGTAGCCTTCTACCAGATCCTCCAGCCGTCTTCCCTCTTCACTAACGCCGATTAACATCCCGTCAAGCTCTCGTTCCGCCGCCAGGAGCGACATTTCCGCAAACTTTCTTTGCGGTCCCCCGACAAGCACCACTCGCCCCTCCCGATCCAGCAAGGAAGCGCTAAGCACGCCGTCCACACTTTCAAACATGTGCTGAGCGAGCGACATGAATTCCTCCTTCTTCATGCGGCTGCCGTCCTCATATTTATAATTCAGTACAGCGACAGAAAAAGGTAGTACATATTGGTTGAAATCAATTTCAGCGCTCCATCTCCTGATTTCTTCCTCCGTGAAATCCTGCTGCAACAGGAACTCCTGCAGACGCGCCGATTGGACCTGCCGCCGGTAACTCTCCGTCACGGCCAATTGCTCGGCCATCTGGGATTGCTTCGCCAGATTGTCCAGGCATTTGCGCAGCGCAGCAAACAGTTCATCTCTACGGATCGGTTTAAGCAGATAGTCGACGGCCTGGTAACGAATTGCAGCCTGTGCATATTGAAAATCCTCATATCCGCTTAAGATGATGATCAGCGGCTGCCCGCTCTGCAAGGGAGGGGGCGGTTCCGTCGAGACATTTTCAATCAGGGCAATACCGTCCATCACGGGCATACGGATATCCGTAATGATAATGTCAGCGCCTTGGGCCCTATACAGATTGAGCGCCTCGGCTCCTTGAGCGGCCGTGAACAATTCGTACTGGTCCGGGAATTCTCGTTCAATCATGGTTTTCAGACCAAAACGAATATTTTTCTCATCATCCACGATCAATAGCTTTATCATCCAAGCCAACCCTCCCTGTTAACAGCACCTTGGGCAATCTCACGACCACTCGGGTATACTGTCCTTGCTGGCTGAATATTTTCAAGCCGTATTCCTTTCCATAGTAAAGCCGAATGCGCTCCTGAACATTGCGAAGTCCTATGCCGTGTTGGCTCGACTCCGGTGCAAAACCACGGGGAACCTGATCTGACAGGCCCACCTTTTCCAGTTCCAGGTTCAGTGCAAGCAGAGCTGCTTCGTCAATCCCTTTTCCATTATCCGACACCACCATTTGCACAACATTCTGCTGCAATTCCTGAACCTGAATTGAAATGCTCCGCAGCCCCGTTTCTTCTCCGGTCCAGGCATGCTTTACCGCATTCTCGACAATCGGTTGAAGCGACATCTTTAGCACTTCCATTTCGAGAGCATCGGTTGGAATATCAAGTTGCAACTCAATAGGCTCATCAAAACGAATATTCATGATCTCTACATAATTTTCGATATGCCGAATTTCATCGTGCAGCTTCACATATTCCCCGGACCATTTGAAGTTGTATCTCATCATTCCCCCGAGGGAAGTCAGCGCATCGGAAATTTGTCTTTGATTTTCGATTTCGGCCAGCATTTTGATATTTTCCAATGTATTATACAGAAAATGCGCATCGATTTGGTTGTGAAGCGTGCGCAATTCCGCTTCTTTCTTGAGAGCTTCCTTGTGTACAGCCTGTGCCACCAGCGTATTGATGGTATTCATCAGCTTGGAGAAGTGATGGGCCAGCTCTCCGACCTCGCCTCCGCCGCGGATCGCAATTCTGCTGTAAGCCTCTCCGCGTCGCACCTTCTTCATCTCTTCCGTCAGTAAGCGAAGATTTTTCAGTATAAACGCATTTGATATGTAAGCAATAACCGCAACAAGCGTAACAAATCCGATATTAGCTCCAATCAGCATATTGCGAGTACGTGAAATTTCCTTAAGAACGCTGTCCATAGAGACGATACTTAGCAGATCCGCATTGATCCGCTCAATCGGCTTATGCAGCAGAAGAAATGATTTTCCGTTCTCCATGTAATGAATATCCCAGTCTCCCGTTTCTTTATAGCGCTGAAGGCGCTCCTTGATCACCTTTTCCAATTCCGGGTTCGCCCTAAAAAAAGAGTTCTCCTCCCGGGTAAAGATCTGTGCTTCACTGTCTGCAAGCAGCATTTGCGATTCGCCGTCCTGAGCAATCGTGTAGGTTCTCGGGCTGAATTTATCCAGCAGCATGTCTACTTGAACCATACCGACATGATGATTGGCCGGGATACTCATTTCGCGAAGCAGGGACACCTTGGGCGTAGGCGCCGGGATTTGGCCCCTGAATCGTTTGATCACATCCGGGTCATTGTACAGGAAAGACCAGGACTCCATGCCCTTCATCTGCTCCGCCTTTTGGTACCACGGCTCATCTTTAACACGGTTTTCCCGGAAGAAGATCGGCCAGATTTCAGTAACATTGCTGCTGGAGAACAGGCGAAGATGCGCCACATTCGGGTTGTAATATTGAATCCGGGTCAAATTTTTAAAGCTGTTGTTGTTGAAGTCCACCAGTTTCTCGGTGTCAGGCTCGCTGGTATTGGCCAGATAATCTCTCACATCAATATCATCATAGGCGACTTGTACCGCCCGAACCATCGATTCAATCTGGGTTTCGATATGCTGCTGTTCCATTTCCAGCAAAGAGGCATTCTTGTCTTCAGCATCGCGCACATACATGTTATTAATAGCTTCATATGAATAAAAGGACACGATCGAACTCGGTCCCAAAATGATAAAAATGTAGGAAGCGATCAGGCGGCTCTGAAGCGAGCGGCGCCCAAACCAATACTTGAAAGAATCCCACCATGCTGCCCAGCACTGGTCTTTCTGCATAAGCCGATAGACTCCTTTTTATGAAAAGCCCAAAAGCCCGCAGTTAGCGGGCAATTTAGGCAAGGCTATTACTTCAAGCCAAGTTTCTTTTTGTTCTCTTCGTATTTCGTTTGTTGGAACGCTTGCACTTTTGCAAGGCCCAGGTCTTCTTGTTTCTTGATATAATCGGTCCAGATCTTATCGAATTCAGCGTCCGATGGAGCCATCAGCAGCTTAGGCAGTGTCTTGCTGCGCAAATCCTTGATTTTGCTAAGGATGATGCCTTCCTCTGAGTTGGCCAGCGGATCGAGCAGGTCAAATTCAGAGACACTCACCGCTTTTCCGCGAGTCCAGTCCTCCAATTGCTTGTAAGGCTCAACCGATTTAGGTGCCCACTTTTGAGTGATGTTGGTATCCTGCATCATCCAGAAGGTGAAGGAAGAGCCATATTTTTTATCAAATGCGGTACGGTCTTTATTCATGAGATCAAAGGCTTCCGGAAGGAACTGATCTTTACCGTCAATTGTATCATAGCTGACGCCTTTCTCTCCAAGATAAAGGTCTTTTTGTCCTTCTTCACTCATCAGGTAGCTCAGGAATTTAATCGCGCGTGCTTTGTCTTTAACATCCTTGGAGATCAGGGTCACTGTCCAGCCGGAAATGGAAGGACCGTTCAGCTTAGGCGGATCCAGTTTGGAGTTCGCCGGACCGTCAACCGCGATGTAAATTTTTTTCGGATCTTGTTGGTATAAGGTTCCGAGTTGAGCTGCAAAGTCTGTGCGCTGGTACAGCATCGCGAAGTAACGTCCTTGTGCGATTTTCTCTTCCATTTGCGCGCGTTTGTCGATAAAGATATCCTTCGCCAGCAAGCCATCTTGATTCGCTTGGCGCAGCGTCTTCAACCAGGTTACATATTCCGGATCCGTTTCGCGGTTGTATAGCTTGCCGTCTTTTTGTCTTGGGATAGCCAGAAAGTTTTGCAGATAGCCTTCCAGGGAATCATTGCCGGTTGCTGTAAACTCATGCAGACCGAGCGGAATCATCGGCTGGCCGTCGATTTCAGGGAATTTTTCCTTGGCAGCCTTCAGAGCGGCCAGGAAGCCTTCTGGTGTACGCATGTCAGGTTTGCCGATGGCCTCATAGATATCCTTGCGTACGACGAACGTTTGGTTGGATACATAAGTATCTCCGTATTTTTCATAGTCCTTCGGAGACGAAGAAGAGTTCGGATACCCGTACACATTGCCGTCAGGCTGCGTATACCAGCCCAGTTTGTCAGGGTCGGATATTTTGAAGAAGTACGGGTCATATTCTTCAGCCAGCTTGTTCAGAGGCAGTACGAGGCCACCTTCGATCATTTTCTTCACGCCATCTTCATACCAGCCGAGTGTAATGAAATCGGGCAGTTTGCCGGAAGCGATCAGCGTATTGAGCTTCTCGTTCTCGTTGCCGGCAGGAACGATGAAGTTGACATTGACGCCAGTCTTCTTGGTTACGTATTGGGAGGTCGGGTCAACGCCCCATTTATTTGGGAACCAAGCAAAGTTCAGATACCAGTCAAACGTGATTGGGGACGTGTCGGACTTCCATCCCGGTTCGTCTGCCGATGGAGCCTTTGCCGTCTTGTTTGTCTTTTCTGCATTTGTGTTGGCAGCGGTATTACTAGCTTTTTCCTTATTGCCATTGCCGCCGCAAGCAGCCAGAGACAGAACCATGATGACGGCCATCAGAAGCATCATCATTTTTTTAGTCTTACTTTTTACTCCCATGCTTTTTACCCCTTTTCTCAATTTGTATGAATTTAATATGTGCAACTCCAAAGCCGCTGTAAAGCGGCCCGGAGGAGTTACTGCAAGCAAGTGATGCCAGCTTAGCGCTACCCGTTTAACCCTTGATGGAGCCGATCATCATCCCTTTGACAAAATAACGCTGCAGGAACGGGTAAGCGAATACGATCGGCAGTGTCGTAACTACCATCGTCGCCAGCTTGATCGATTGCGAGGTTACCGTTTTGGTGACTGCGCTGCCCTGCACGGCTGTGGTCATAATATTGGAACTGGACTGAGCCACCACCCGGTAAAGGAAGGTCTGAATCGGCTGCAGGTTCTCGTTATTGACGTAAATAATCCCCGTGAAGTAATCATTCCATTGATATACCCCGTGGAACAAAGCGATCGTCGCAAGGACAGGCATCGATACCGGAAGCACCACTCTCAGAAAAACCGTCCAGTCGTTAGCTCCGTCAATTCGGGCCGCCTCCTCCAGTCCATCGGGAATATCCCGGAAGAAGGTCATAAAGATGATGAGGTCGAAAAAGCTGAACAGGACCGGAATAATATAGACAATAAATTTATCGAGCATTTGCAAATCACGGATTAGCAGGAAGGTTGGAATGAGCCCCCCGGAGAAGATCATCGTGATCGTTCCCAGGATAATGTAGAACTTTCCTGCGATCAGCTCTCTACGGGAGAAAGCGTAGGCAACCATCGCCGTGAAAAAGACATGCCCCACCACGCCGATGACCGTTTTGGCGACGGTAAGCCCCATCGCGGTCATGATGCCAGGATTGTCGAATACCGCTTTAAAGTTCTCTAGGCTGAATATCCGCGGCCACCAGTAAATGCCGCCGAGCATCGCGTCCTTGCCGTCGTTGAAGGCGTTGATGAGCACATACCAGATCGGGTACAGTGTTAAGAAGCAGACTAGAAGCATGACCAAATTGTTAACCGTATCGAAGACGACTTCGCCTTTCGTTCTGCGGCTTATTGAAAACATGTGTGGGTCCCCCTTGCCTAAAACAACGAAGTGTCGTTGAGTTTTTTGGATACCTGGTTCGCAATCAGCAGTAATATGAGCGCAATCACGGACTTGAACAATCCGATCGCCGCTGAGTACGAGTAACGGCCGGAGGAAATCCCCGTATAGTAGACGTAGTAATCGATAACGTTACTAGCGCTGTCATTCAGTGAGTTGCGCAGCACCAGGATCTGGTCAAAGTTGGAGTTCAACACGCCGCTGACCGCCAGAATAAACAGAATGCTGATCGTGGCTTTGATTGCCGGAAGGGTGATATACCACATCTGCTGGAATCGTCCAGCCCCGTCAATGGTTGCCGCCTCATACATTTCGGGCGAAATGCTCGTAATGGCCGCCAGGTAGATGATGGCGGACCAGCCGAGTTCCTTCCAAATATCCGAAGTGATGACAATGGTCCAGAAATATTTTGGATCGGCCAGAAAGGAAATCGGTTTATCGATGATATGCAGCGCCATAAATATATCGTTAATGATACCCACATCCGACAGCCAGGTAGCGAGAATTCCGCCGAGCACAACCCAGGATAGGAAGTGAGGCAGGTACGAAATGGTCTGGATCGCCTTCTTGTACCGCAGGGATCGCACCTCGTTCAAAAAGAGGGCGAAGATAATGGGTAGCGGAAAGGTCAGCAACTTCAGCAAGCTGATGCCGAGCGTATTCTTCATGACATAGCCGAAATTTTCATCCGCCAGAAATTCCTTAAAGTGTTCCAGTCCAGCCCAAGGGGCTTGGGCAATCGTCCTGATAATGTCATAGTCTTTGAACGCGATAATGACGCCGTACATCGGAATATAGTTGAAAATAATCATCCACGCGACACCAAGCAGTGCCATAATTTGAATATGTCTCTGCGAGTAAAGTTTCTTTAGCCATCTCCGCCTTGCAGAGGGCGGTGTTTCTGTCTGCAGTCCGACTGTGGGCTGTGTTGACGGTTGCATATCCATCTCCTATGACCTCCATGCTGTTCTAATCTAAATTTGTAAGCACTTTCATTACCTGATCTTATTTTACTTATGTTCTATTCATGGGGGAACGTTCCAGATTTCGTATCGGTGTCTTCATTTTTCGGATATGCCGCAAAAATGATCGGTTGATTTCTTTTTTCAATATTTTTGTTGGCCAAGCCCCGATTCGTTTGATACGCTAGGGGTGAAAACACCCTTCTTTGTTGGTGTTGGTGTTGTGTCCCTCCACTGGACGGAATGCTGTAGTGTAAAGTGGCAGCGGTAAGAAGCAACAATAATAACAATGGATCGGCATGGGGGCTGGACTTATGGCAAAAAAATTTAAGATTACTTTAACGGACTGGGATGGAGCTGTTCGGGGCATGCCGTCCCGCATAATTGCAGTTAATGATAACGCGAGTTTGTATGATCTGGCGGCATTTGCGCTTTCTGTGTTTGACTTTGACCTGGATCATTCGTTCGGATTTTATGACAACCTGAAAAACTGGAGCCGGTCGGAGGAAGGATATGAGCTTTTTGCCGATATGGGAGAAAAGTTGAAGTTCCCCGGTGTGAAAAAAGCTGAAGTTAGGAAGGTGTTCCATTCACCCAAACAAAAAATGCTGCTCTTATTCGACTACGGTGATGAGTGGAGATTTATCGTCCAATACCTGGAGGATGAGGACCTGGAAGTAGCGATACTGCCGGTTCTACTTGATTCAAAAGGAGAGGCCCCTGATCAATATGGTGGCTTGTTCGATGAGGATGATGAATACGAATATTAAAAGAGGGCTGGCTTACTACTAGTTGTATTTTGTACAGCTAAATACCGTCACTATGGAAGCCTTGAGCATTTAGTTGCACAAAGTACAGTTAAAAGGGGCGAAATAGCCCTGCCAAGCCCAATTCACCCATTTTAGATGTAGGTTTTACAATTAAAATATTTATATCCGCAATTAGCTCGAAAATAGATGCACTAAATACACTTAATAGTTTTTTAATGGCGATGTTTAATGGCAATGTATGATTTTTACTTGAGGATACAAAGCCGAGTCACTTAATTGAAATGGGAGCCACGCTGCCGGACAATGCCTCTTACGAGCCCCTGCTGCTTCAATTGGAAAGTATGCTGCAGGAGACAGATTATGAAAAATGGTTCGGCTATGGTCGAGCCGGCGAAAGCCTTTGGCATAAGGATGCCGCTGTAAAGCTGATCCGAAGAGGCAGGTTTGAAACGACCGTTGATCACATTTTGTTTGCAAACGGGGGACAAAATGCGATCGCCGCCATACTGGCCAGTCTTTGCAAACCTGGAGATCGCATTGGTGTTGACGATCATACGTACCCCGGCCTAAAAACGGTAGCCGCGATGCTTAGTGTGCAAAATATGCCCATAAAATCAGAGAATAATGAGATGAGTCCGGCGGCTTTAGAATATGCGTGTAAAAATGACAATATTAAAGGCGTATACTAATTATGCTGTAGAGTTATACATTTCAAATGGCGGGGTATCAGCAAAACGTTGGTATGCAGGCAAAAATAAAGGGAGACTTGCACATCCGCTTCAGATGTGTTATAGTTAGTTGATTGGAATTCGACCTGAGATCACATATTGTAGAGGGTTATGATTTTAATTGCATAACCTTGTGCAATATGTGATTTTTTTTGGGAACTTTAAAGTCATGTAAATAAAATTTGTGGAGGTAATTGATTATGGAAACAGGAACAGTGAAATGGTTTAATGCAGAAAAAGGGTTTGGCTTCATCGAGGTTGAAGGCGGGAATGACGTATTTGTGCACTTTAGTGCAATTGTTAGCGACGGTTTTAAATCGTTGGACGAAGGTCAACGCGTCGAATTTAACATAGTACAAGGCAATCGCGGTCCACAGGCCGAGAATGTTGTTAAATTGTAAGACTGCTGTCGCACAGCCCCAAACTTAGAGTTGGGGCTTTTTTTCGATATATATTCCAGGGTGAGAAAAGAGGGATGCTGCTTGTACTATTCGCGCAAAAGACCAATAACCGATCTCCCAGAGGAAATGACAACGATTTGGTCATGCACCAATGAAAAGTGCAATGGATGGATGAGGGATAACTTCGTTTTTTCGGCCCAACCGGTGTGTGCCCAATGCAATTCCTTTATGGTGAAAGTCGAGAAAATGCTGCCGATTTTAACGAATACAAGTCCTAATCAGGAGAAGAACTAATTAGAGCGAGGATTCCAAGTAAAAGACACCTTTGAGGTGTCTTTTTTTACTATCAAAGAATCTTGACAATATCCCAAAACAGAGTTAAATTTAGATCACAAATAATTAGAACTCTAACTGTTTAATTAATATCAATCCCGAAAGGAGGCATTCTGAATAGATGATCAGAAAAGACACGCCGTATTCGGACATGTTTCAGACGATTGGGCTCAAAATCAAGCGCAAAGCGGACGAGAAAATCAATGAGCTTGGTCTGAATGCACAGCAAGGTCGGGTTATCGGCTACATTCATGAGCATCAGGATCAGGGACTGATTCAAAAGGACTTAGCGGAAATTTTTGATCGCCGCAATGCCACGATTACGAGTATGCTGAAGGGTCTGGAGAAAAACGGGTATATCGAGAGGAAGATCCCAGCCGATAACGAGCGTCAGAAGAACATTTATGTCCTTCCCAAAGGCGAGCAGTTGATTCAAGATTTTGACCGGATGTTTGGGCAGGTTGAGGAGGAAATTGTCCTGAGCCTGACGGAGGAAGAAAAACAAACGTTAATGAAGCTATTGGTGAAGATCAATCAACATTTATAAGCGAGTAGCGAGTTTGGAAAACAAGGCAATGGCTTAAGCTATTGCTGAGCAAATAGTTAGATATCTAACATTAACACACCTAACCATGCTCATAAAGTTAGAATTATAACTATTATACATCTAATTAAGGAGGGTTCCTATGGAAACCACACAAACTAACACGTATTATCTTGAAAAAGCCCCGATACGCAAGGCGATTGCGCACCTTTCGATTCCGATGATGCTCGGGATGTCGGCCGGAACAATCTACAACCTGATTAATGCTTTCTTTATCGGACTTGTCCACGATACGTCCATGTTTAGTGCGATTACGCTGGGCTTACCGATTTTTACGGTGCTCATGGCTTTCGGAAATATGTTCGGTGTCGGCGGCGGGACATTTATTACGAGGCTAATTGCCGTAGGTGAAGAGGAAAGGGCCAGAAGAGTCGCCGGGTATTCTTTTTACGGGAGTATTGTGGTCAGTCTGGTGATAGCAGTTGTTACCATCCTTAGTATTACGCCCCTTATCCATCTGCTGGGAGCAGACCTGGCTACCTTTGATTATACGAAGCAGTATTCCATGACTTTGTTGGCTGGCGGCGTGGCGATCATAATGAATTTTACGCTTGAGCAGCTGGTTCGATCGGAGGGAGCTTCCAAAGAGTCAATGTACGGTATGATCATCAGCATTGTGTTGAGCATCATTTTCGATGTGCTGTTTATCTTGATTTTGAATTGGCATGTGTTTGGGGCGGCTTTGTCCATGGTTTTAGCCAATGTTGGCTCATCGCTTTATTACATCTGGTATCTGGAAAAGAAAAGCGAACATCTGACGGGATTTTTGAGATTTATGAAAATCAATTTTGATGAACAGCTTGAGGTTTTCAAAATTGGCGTATCCGAGCTGCTGCAAACCTCGTTTTTGATCGTCTCGACCCTGCTGCTGAACAATTTCTCGATGGAATACGGGGACGATGTGGTGGCCAGTTTTGGGGTAGCGCTGCGCATCGTTCAGTTCCCTGAGTTTTTGTCTATGGGAATCTTTATGGGGGTTATTCCCCTGATTGCCTACAATTTCTCCAGCAAAAATATGCTCCGACTCAAAAATGTATATCGGCAAGCAGCACTCTATATTGGCGGTATTTCCGTAGTTTTCACTACTTTGGTTTACCTGTTCAGAGGAACGGTAATCCGGCTGTTCTCAAATGATCCGTCCGTACTCAGTGTTGGCACAACGATTTTGGTCGCTATGCTGGTTTCCGCTCTTTTTAATGGGTTTACAGGTCTATTTACGGGAATCTTCAAAGCCTCCGGCGAGGGAATTCCAACCAACATTATGGCTATTTGCCAAGGGATTCTTTTTATCCCCGTCATTGTTGCTTTACATGTAATCTTTGGCTTAAAGGGCGTAATCTGGTCCATGACCATTACAGAAGTGATTACAAGCGCCATCGGGTTAGTCCTCTTTGGATTTCACTATCAAAGGGTGAACAAATTGCACCACACATTACCGACGCAAACAGCCTGAGAACCATCACGCCGTAGCGATTGTATCTCTATTTTGCATGCTTATCTGGCTGATGAATACCGAAAACATTTCCTTCTGTGTCAATGTAATACCCTTGCCACGCCATTCCGGGCAGTGCATGCTTCGGTAATGCGAGCTTGCCTCCAAGATTAAGAATTTTTGTTTCCGTAGAATCGTAGTCCGCCACTCCCATAGTACATGCATAACCATTCATAGCCTGGCCGGGCTGTGGGGAAGCACCTTGACGCTGCATCAAAGCCCCGTTGATTCCGAGTTCATTTGCATCGCCTGTCACAGCTCCCCAATAAGGCATTCCGGCGTAATCGCTCCAATCCTCAAATGTCCACCCAAATACCTCGCCATAAAACTTCTTAGCACGTTCCATGTCATCTACATGAATTTCGAAATGAACTAGTCGGCCCATGATTTCCTCCTAATGTTTTGGCTTCCTGCATTTTTCTATTATTATACTTCCCTTTTTTTGCGTATTTTAAAATTTGTTTGATTCGGTTACGGCACAATGATTTTGAATGACCCAATAATCCTTGTTGCAAAAAAAGGAAGCGTTTTATATAATGATAATGCAACCGGTTGCATTATAAGGAGAGAAATCAAAGATGTCCAAAATTACGATTCAACAGATCGCCGATCTGGCGGGTGTGAACAAAGCGACGGTATCCCGGGTCATTAATGGGAATAGCAAAATTTCCGAGAAGACGAGGGAGAAAGTCGAAGCTATCATGAAGCAGCAGAACTACGTTCCCAATTCCATCGCACGCGGGCTTGCTTTCAATAAGACCTTTACGGTTGGTTTTTACTCTGACTACACCGATAAGCGTGCCTATGCCAATCCTTTTTTCTACAAGGTGCTGCAGGGGATCGAAGAGATTGTATACAACAATGACCACATGTTTCTGATGATGAGTGACCATGTCAACAAGAAAAGCAAGTCTACTTTTGAAAAAGTGGTGAGCCAGCATCGGGTTGACGGGCTGATTATTCCGAATACGCTGCTTACGGAACGAAATTATGACTTGCTGGTCAAACATAAGATGCCCTATGTAGTGACTGGGGAGAATATGCTGCCGAAAGGAGGAGTGCCATGGGTAGACATTGATAATGTTCAGGCGGGGCAAATTTTAACGGAGCATCTGATTGAACTGGGGTGCCGGAACATTATGATTTATGCCGGTGGCGAAGCGGTTAAAAGGGATAAGTTCCTGGCTGATCGTCTGAAGGGATATACGGAAACGATGACGCGGAATCAACTGGATATTTCGGTCATACAGCATGGAGATGTGTTGAAAACGTTTAACTTTTCTGAAGGGTCGGTGAAATCCGAAATCTCGGGCATAGCGCATCCAGACGCGCTGATCTGTTGCACACATGAACAACTCTTTGAAATATTGGATTGGGAGCGAGGAAATCCGATGTTGTCAGAACTGGCGCTGGCTACGTTTGATAACTTCCCCCTGTCCAAGTATATGACGCATCCGGTTCATTTTGTGGATATTGATTTGGAGATGATGGGGAAACAAGCGGCGAAAATGCTGTTCTCGTTAATGAATAAAGAACCAAGCGTGCCCAAGTCTATCTCCATTCAAACGAGAATCGGAAATTAAACATACCATACTGAATGAAGAGGGAAAACTAGATGATGACTAATTTGTATCATGATCCTGTGGTAGATGCCACATTAGTGTCACTGAATGAGCTTGAAGTACGACTAAGGTTACCGGCTGAGGCAGACTCGGTTCGTCTATTGTATTGGAACAAATACAAAACCGAGCAATACGGGGTTCACGATCAACCAATGACCCTCTGGGCAGAGTCGGACAACTACAAGTTTTACCGTACGATATTGACAGGGATGGAGTCACGTATCCGTTACCTTCAATATACATTTGAATTTGAGATGAAGGGGGAGTCGTACTGGCTAAATGCTGAGGGGCTTCATAAGTCAAACGGGTCCAACAAAGGGAGCTACTCTTACTCTTATGCGGGGGATCGCGATATTGTAGGCTCTCCGGATTGGATCACTAACCGAGTATGGTATCAGATTTTCCCGGAACGCTTCTGGAATGGAGATCAGAATAATGACCCAGCTAACACAGAGCCGTGGGGAAGTGTACCAACCCGTGACAATTATGTTGGAGGTGATCTTCAAGGGATTATTCAGCGGTTGGATTATTTAAGCGAGCTTGGCATCAATGCGCTGTACTTGAATCCGATTTTTGCAGCTACTTCTAATCACAAATACGATACTACCAGCTATTTCGAGATTGATCCTTCGTTTGGGACGATCACGGATTTGAAGGAACTGGTCACCAAATGTCACGAACGGGATATCAAGGTAGTTTTAGATTTAGTGTTCAATCATTGCGGATTCTATCATCCATACTTTCAGGACGTAGTTCAGAAAGGCGAAGCATCGGAGTACAGCGACTGGTTCTATGTGAACCGTTACCCTGTGGAGCGGAGTGAAAACGATTACGATTCGGTAGGGTATTATCAGTGGATGCCCAAGCTGCGGACATCGAACCCAGCAGTACAGCAGTACATTTACCATATCGTCTCCTTTTGGCAGAAAGAAACGGGTATTGATGGCTGGAGAATCGATGTCGCAGATGAGGTGGAAATCAGCTTTTTGCGGGAGCTGAAGTCCTTTGTTAAGAGATTAAATCCCAACGCTATCATTATTGCAGAAATATGGGACGATGCCAAGCGGCTCATGATGTGGGGCGGAGTCGACAGCGCCATGAACTACGATCTAAGAACTATTCTGTTCGACTATGTGCTGGATCGCAGCATCACGCTGGAACAATTCCATGCAAGACTAGTTAGATTGGCTAACCGATATTCTCACGCGGAGCTTCATCAAATGTTCAATTTGCTCGGAAGTCATGATACGGAACGTATATTGACTCGCTGCAAAGAGGACACAAGCAAGCTGCTGCAGCTTATGGCGATTCAGTATGTGTTCCCGGGCAATCCAACTGTTTATTATGGGGACGAGCTGGGTATGATCGGCGAGAACGACCCGGGCTGTCGTGGCAGCATGCCATGGGATCGTCTTGAGGAGCCTCATGCAGCGGCATTGTTCAGTGAATACCGTACATGGATTACACGTAAAGTAACTGATCCTGTGCTGCAATCGGGCAAGCTCGAATTGAAGTACATGCAAGGATCGGAATGTTATATGATTCGGCGTCATAACGAAAGTGAGTCCGTGGTGCTGCTGCTGAACTTCTCGGAAGCTCAGCAAGATTTGGCATACGTAATGGCGCAGTTCGAAATAAGTGGAAACTATTCTTTATACGGCGAGCACGCGGGGCAATTGCCTGAAGTGATCGAACCGGGGCAATATATTTTATTCCAAACTGTACAATAAGGAGTTCTTCCCATGACAAATAAATGGAGCAAATTAGCGCTTGTTCTTCTTGCTATGCTGGTCGTACTATCCGCTTGCAGTTCTGGCAACAAAGGAAACAATTCATCAAGCTCGAAAGGAGAAACATCCAATAAAACGGTAACTCTGACATTTTGGCATCATTACAGCACAGCTTCCCCAGAAGAAAAAACATTGACCGATGTATTGATCCCTAAATTTGAGTCCGAAAATCCAGGTATTAAAGTGAAGGCCGTAGCCATTCCGTGGGATGAGCTTCACAAAAAATTGCAAATCGGAGGAAGTGGCGGCGATCTGCCGGACGTAGCTCGTCTGGACATTATTTGGGTTCCCGAATTTCAGAAGCGTAAGCTTTTAATTTCACTTGATGAAAAGTTCTCCGACTTTGGTGATGTTGCGAAAGGCTTGCTGGAGGGGCCTCTGTCTACAGGCAAAGTAGGCGATCATTACTACGGCGTTCCGCTCAACACCAATACCAAGGTTCTGTTCTGGAACAAGGACATGCTGGCGCAAAGCGGAGTTGATAAAGCTCCTGAAACAACAGAGGAGTTCTTCCAGGATCTTGGCAAAATCAAAGCAAAATATGACAAGGTGTGGGGCTTTGGTGAGCCAGCGCTCCAGGGCTGGAATGTACTGCCTTGGATTTGGAGCAATGGCGGCGACATTTTGTCTCCGGATAACACTACAGCAGACGGCTATTTGAATAGCCCTGCGACCATCGATATTATCACCAAGCTAAGGGATGCATATAAAGCGGGTCAAATCTCGGGCTTTAAACCGGGCGACGTTGCCGTAACAGAAGGTCATGCAAGCGGCAGCTATGCCATGATGGCGGAAGGCCCTTGGGCTGTAGCTCAGTTCAAATCACAGTTTGCAGATTACAAAGTGCAAATGGCACAATTTCCTAAAGGTTCGGCTGGCTCCATTCAGGTGCTGGGCGGCGAGGATTTAGGCATTTTCAGCAAGGACAAGCAGGAGGAAGCATGGAAATTTGTGAAGTTTATGGTGTCGGAAGCCGCTCAGGTTGAAATGGGTAAAGTGGGTCAAATTCCGGTTAACCTGGCAGCTATGAACAACGCTGAGATCAAGGCCATCGACTATTATGGACCTTTCCTGGAGCAGCTTAAAACTGCCAAAGCACGTCCTGCCGTAGATGTATGGCCGCAAATTGATGGGGTGCTTAGCGACACGATGAGCAGTATTTTCATGACGGATAAAGACATTAAGTCTGAGCTGGATGCTGCAGTAAGTAAAATTGACGAATTGCTCAAACAATAATTACATCGGGAGGAGCGTCATCCAGAAGATGGGGGGCGCTCTCTCCATGAAGGAGTCATATTATGCGCAAGAAGAACGGAGTGGCAGGATACCTTTTTTTCTTACCCGGTTTTTTGTTTTTTGCCGTATTTATCCTATACCCGTTAATCCGAAATTTCATTTATAGCTTCTATGATTTTCGGTTAAGCGATCTTAATCATCTTGAATTTATCGGGTTCGGCAACTATGTTAATGTGTTTTCGGACCCTGTATTCTGGATTTCCCTTAAAAATATAGTCATTTACGGACTTATTTCGGTTCCAGGACAGATGATTATTGGTTTTTTTGTGGCCTACGCTTTACACCGCAATGGGTTCGGTACGAAGACCTTCCGAGTACTGTACTTTTTACCTGTTATCACCTCATGGGTCGTCGCGTCGCTGATTTTTAAATTTGTGTTCACGGATCAGGGTTATCTCAATTATTTCATTATGGATAAACTTCATCTTACGGATACTACAATCAATTGGCTCAGCGATCCTAACAAAGCGCTAATAGTAGTTGGATTTCTCGGGATTTGGAAAGGCGTTGGCTGGGTCATGGTTATTTACATGGCTGCCTTGCAGGGTGTGCCGGTGGATCAATATGAAGCTGCTTCCCTGGATGGCTGCAATACGTGGAACAAGATTCGCTACATTACACTGCCGGCGATTCGAAGCACAACATTTTTTATTCAGATGATGCTGATTATCGGTGCATTTAACGTGTTCACCTCCATTTACTTGATTACCGATGGCGGGCCTCTTCATCAGACCGAGGTTATGCTGACGAGAATGTATCAGAAAGCGTTTACCGAATACGATCTCGGATATGCCTCGGCGCTGTCCTATGTTTTTGCGATTATTATCGCTATTCTGACATTCATTCAGTTCCGTCTGAACAAAGCGGATTAGGAGGGGGAGACTATGGGCACATTTTGGAAAAAAATATTGATGAACACCCTGCTCATTTTAGGTGCTGTCATCTCTATATATCCGATCATATACATGCTACTGACGGCACTTAAACCGATGACTCTGCTATTTGAGTTTCCACCTAAGCTTTTGCCTTCAGAAATGACATTTAACAATTTTAGGGATGCATGGGTCAGTCAAAATTTTGCACAGTACTTGTTTAATAGCATTATGGTTACATTGGTTAGCTTTGCGTTTATTTTTTTCTTTTCGTCTATGCTGGCGTTTGCTTATTCGAGATTTGAATTTCGAGGTGCAAAATTAAGCTTCGCCATTCTGATGGGCGGGCTAGTCATTCCGAGTTTGACATTGTTGATTCCGCAGTTTATTCTGATTCGTCAGCTTGGTTTGTTCGATTCAAGATGGGGACTGATCGTCGTTTACGCAGCCGGAGCAATTCCATTTACAACCTTTTTACTCAAAGGCTTTTTTGATTCCATATCCCGTGATATTGATGAGTCCGTGGAAATGGAAGGGGGAAATGCGTGGACATTATTTGTGTCGATCATTATTCCTCTATCCAAGCCTGCTTTTGTGCCAGCTACGATATTCAACGCACTGACTGTCTGGGAGGAATTCCCTTGGGCTTTGACGATTATCAATGATCCTGCAAAAAGAACACTCCCTATTGCTTTGGCCAATTTCCAAGGGCAATATACGACGCAATGGGGGATTGTTTTTGCAGGCTCGCTAATCGCCATTCTCCCGATCATTCTGTTGTTTTTACTGCTTCAACGCTATTTTATTGCAGGGATTACGGCAGGAGCTATCAAAGGATAGAGCTCCTGCCCGTGGTATGCGGACATATACGGAAGATGCTTTGCCGCATATTTAATAACTTCCGGGACTTGGTGGTCCGCAAGCATGCGGATCCTAACAGAAAAGCGACCATAAGGTCGCTTTTTGCTCGTACATGCTCAAAGGGAACCCCGCGTTTTTTACGTTAGTTAGCGCGAGAAAAAAAGCTCTACAGCATTACGGATCAGGGAAGGCAAACGTTGTCGGATTGGCCGTCCCAGCCAATGGAGCATATGGTGATGCTTAAGAAGAATGAGCTGTTATTGAGAGTTTTTTTGGCAGCAATTCCTCGCCTGAAATCATAATCAAGCATATACAAGAGCATAAAAGCAAGTTGCTGGAGAGTTTGCACGTTTTTGAAGAACTTGGGGCGTGGATTCAGAACTCGGAGAACAAGGATCATAACTATAAGTATTGGTTGATCACGATTAACTATGGAAAAAGCCAGTTCAAAGCTTTAATAGACTGGTGTGAGGAAAGTATAGAAGCGTTAAGATCTTGAATTGTCATCTCGATAGTAGCTTAGTGCAGATCATACTATCAGAGGAGAATTCATAATGAATGGTGTGGTCAAGCTGGTAAACAATGAACGGAGTGGGGCTCGATATACCCAAAAAATACGGCGGATGGGGAACAGCTTAGGTATAAGCCTGTAAAAGTCTTGCTGCAAGGTTAAAGGTTTCACAAGGAGATGAAATCGAATTCGTCGAAAATGGGATCGGTGACATCCAATTTGCTTATCTGTTAAAACCTGCTCATTGAGCGGGTTTTTCTATTTTCATGAGAATGAAATACGTAATATTACAGGCCCATTTTTGGAAATAGTGACCTGTTCAAGGACTTATAGATAGGGTTAAATAGTGTTAGTTTAAGTAACAAAATTTTCTATTATTAAATGTTATATTATCCTCATGAAAAAATTAGGATGGTGACAGAGTAATGCGTAATCAAAAGGCTCAGTGGATTCATAGGTTGGGAGTTTTTATTATTGTTGCGGGTCTAATTGTTGGCTTTTTCTTAGGAAGGATAGATCTTGGTTATACCGATAAACAAGCGTGGCCAATAACTCTCACTTTTTGGGTTTCGGGATTAGTATCAGGAACGTTTTTTATTGCATTAGCTGAGATTATAGAGCAACTATATAAGATGAATTTAAAATTAAGCCAAGAACCCGATGAAAGTGATTTGAAATTGTTAAATGATTAATTTGGGGGCTCAGAATTCAAAATGTTAGTAAATCTTGATTGTCCTGTAGAAATGATCGATTATGAACTTTACGAGAGTAAAACCAATGATCAGATCTATTGTGCGTTAACATTTAATAACTTGTCCGAAAAGTTGGTTAAGGGTTTAAAGGTACTTATCCATTGTTATGATCAATTTGGGGATCCTGTCGGTAAAGAGAACAATAGTCTGGAGTGCAAAATTGAATTTAAAGAGGGTTTGGCATCTAATTGCATACGCCCTGCAGATAAAAAGATTATACTAAGAAACTTTAGAGATACCAGGAAAATTGAAGTTGATATATTGAAAGTATTATTCGATGATAAATTTTTATGGTCAGTAGACATTTCAAAATCAGATAAGTATGAATTAACGAAAATAAAGAAGCCGAATCTGTTAGAGTTTGTTCAAAGCCGTGAAGGCTTAGATGCGCGAAACTTTTCTATGGAAATAGGTGAAAGGTGGATATGCGTCTGCGGGAGATTAAATCATAAGGAACAGTCCGAGTGTAAAAGATGCCGCAGAATCAAAGATTATGTGCTTGCTGAGTATAGTAGTGAGGAAATAATAGAACATAATTTTAAAGTTTATTCAAAACAAATGGAAGAGGAAAACAAGAAAGAGCAAGAGAAAGAAAGTCAACAACTAGCACTCAAGAAAAAGAAGATAAAAAAAGCCATAATGTTATTTTCTTGTGTGGCAGTTGTTCTCTTGGTTATTGGGTTTGTCTGGGGATTAGTAAGCAAATTTACTTTTTCATTGGGAGAACATGTTCCAATTGAGAGAAAAAATAATACTGCACAGTTACCTGAATCAGAACCCGATGGAGTAATTGACACTTCATTTGAATCTTACGGGGTATCTAGTGGAAATGGTAGATTTACAATTGAATACCGCAAAGATGGTCAAATTAAAAGTAAAGTAATCATGAATGTCAATCAACCACAGCTGATAGATATAGATAATAATGGCACTAAGGAAATAGTAATTACATATCCGATTTATTTATCAAACCTCAGCTATTTACTAAATACAAGCTGGGATGATGTATATGATTTCGACATGACCAAAGAAGATTTGGTCCTTGCTAGCTGGAAATACACGGATTACTACAAAAATATTTACATACCATCATTAAGAAAAAAAAGTGCACGAATAAGTAACTATTCCGAAAAACAGGTAATTACCGCGATAATACAAGCGGCCACGGACTTGACTAAAGGAAAGTTTATTCCAGATGCTAATCAGAAACAAATTACTCAGATGGTTGAGGCCAAAAGTATGGAAAATCCATTGCATATCACAAAACAAGGAGATGCTTTTTATATTCATGGGATAACATTAGGCATGAGTATAAACGAAGCGATTAAAATACTAGGTAAACCTGATGAGTCTTTTGAAGTTGATTCAAAAGTTGCCAAGTGGTATTTGGACAACCATTTAATACTGACCGCCGAATATAGTACTGATACTTTTCATTATATCGATTTGGGCGAATTTAATGAGAAAATATTAGATCAAAGTCTTGGTGCTTTTGGAGTGCCAGTGATGGAAGATGAAAATGAATACTCATACATTACTTCTACTCAGAAATTAAGATTTCATGATATGCCAGGCCCCCATAGTTTCAGGGTACAGCTTGTGGATCCTGAAGTTCCTTAATTGACCGTCCGAACGTAAGAAAGGGGGCAAAATTCAGAAGGACTTTAATTAGAATAATACTTAGAAAATAGTTGTCACAAACTGTTTGATACTAACCCAAGTTTTTCTAGAGTATAATTTGAATTATGAAGACTTCGTGAAGTGGTTTGACATTGAAAATGATTCCCATATAATAATTATTATAAATAACAATTTGTATATCACCTTATACAAATTGCGAATCCAAAATCTCAGGAGGTACGATTAACCATGGCATTGATTGGAACTGAAGTACTACCTTTTAAAGCATCCGCATTTCATAACGGCAAATTTATCGAGGTTTCTGAAGCAGACTTTAAAGGAAAATGGAGCGTTGTTTGCTTCTACCCGGCGGACTTCACCTTCGTTTGCCCTACCGAGCTTGAAGATTTGCAAAATCAATATGCTACATTGAAAGAACTCGGTGTTGAAGTATACTCCGTTTCTACGGACTCTCATTTCGTACACAAAGCTTGGCACGATAGCTCCGAAGCTATTGGCAAGGTTACTTATATTATGATTGGCGACCCTTCCCACACGATCTCCCGCAACTTTGACGTGCTGATCGAAGCAGAAGGCGTAGCTAACCGCGCTACTTTCGTCATCGATCCGGACGGCGTAATCCAAACGGTGGAAATTACGGCAGACGGCATCGGTCGTGACGCAAGCGTTTTGGTTGACAAGATCAAAGCAGCTCAATACGTTCGCAATCATCCAGGTGAAGTTTGCCCGGCAAAATGGAAAGAAGGCTCCGAAACTTTGAAACCAAGCCTTGACCTTGTAGGCAAAATCTAAGGAGATAAAATATGAAACTGGATGCAGACATAAAACAACAACTGGAGCAATACCTTCAGCTTCTGGAAGGCGATGTTCTGCTGAAAGTAAGTAGCGGTACCGATTCGGTATCAGCCGACATGTTGGATTTAGTCGAAGAGCTAGCCAGCATGTCGAACAAAATTACAGTGGAGCAAACCGAGCTGCCTAGAACTCCAAGCTTTAGCGTAAATCGTAAAGGTGAAGACACGGATACTGGCGTCACCTTTGCTGGAGTTCCACTCGGCCATGAGTTTACTTCGCTCGTATTGGCTTTGCTTCAAGTCAGCGGAAGACCTCCCAAAGTTGAGCAGAGCGTGATAGATCGGATCAAGAGCATTCAAGGTGAATACCACTTTGAAACGTATGTCAGCCTGTCCTGCCACAACTGTCCTGACGTGGTGCAGGCCCTCAATTTGATGAGCATCCTGAACCCTGGCATTACTCATACGATGATTGACGGTGCAGCTTATAAGGAAGAGGTAGAAAGCAAAGAAATTATGGCTGTACCGACGGTTTATCTGAATGGAGAATTTTTTGAAAGCGGCCGGATGACCATCGATGATATTCTTGGCAAAATGGGCACTTCGGATGCTTCCGAGTTCGCGAGAAAGGAGCCTTACGACGTATTGGTCGTCGGAGGCGGACCTGGCGGAGCGAGCGCAGCGATTTACGCAGCACGTAAAGGGATTCGCACAGGGATTGTGGCTGAACGCTTCGGCGGTCAAGTAAACGATACCCTGGGGATCGAGAACTTTATCAGCGTGAAATACACGGAAGGGCCTAAGCTCGCGGCAAGCCTTGAGGAGCATGCCAAGGAATATGGTATTGATATCATGAAGTCCCAGCGTGCAAAACGCCTGGAGAAGAAGGAACTCGTTGAAGTTGAATTGGAAAACGGCACCGTGCTGAAAAGCAAAACCGTGATCATCTCGACAGGTGCCCGTTGGCGCAATCTGGGCGTGCCTGGCGAGGCGGAATTCAAGAACAAAGGCGTGGCTTACTGCCCGCATTGTGACGGTCCTTTATTTGCAGGAAAACACGTTGCGGTCGTTGGCGGCGGCAATTCCGGGATTGAGGCAGCGATTGACCTCGCGGGTGTTGCGTCACATGTCACGGTCCTGGAATTCATGCCTGAGCTGAAGGCCGATTCTGTATTGCAGGATCGCCTCAACAGCTTGCCGAATGTCACAGTCATCAAAAACGCGCAAGTGAAGGAAATTACCGGAACGAGCAAGGTCGACGGCATCAGCTACATCGAACGTGAGAGCGGCGAAGTGAAGCATATTGAGCTGCAGGGCGTATTCGTCCAAATCGGTCTCGTGCCAAACACCGACTGGTTAGGCGACACCGTCGAACGCACACGCACCGGCGAAATTGTCGTAGACAGCCGCGGCGCCACAAGCGTCCCTGGCGTATTCGCCGCAGGCGACTGCACCAATACCCCTTACAAGCAGATCATCATTTCGATGGGATCAGGTGCCACGGCGGCACTAGGGGCATTTGATTATATGATTCGGAATCAATAACAAGAATATTAGGTTGAATTAATATTCCTAATAATGAAAACTCCCCTTGTAGTAGGCAGGGACTAACCTCTGCTACTGCAAGGGGAGTTGTTTATTTTTTAGAAAACATATTCGCCTTCGCCAATTTGAATCGTTTTTCCTTGTAGTTGGTCAGAATCCGTTAAAAAAATCACCTGCTTAAGCCGGGTTTGCATGGCTGGATACACTGCATTCAGTCCCGGATTTCCTTCAGCCCTCACTTACAGACAAGGTGGGGGTTGTTTGACGCTTACGTCGTAATACTTTTACCATGTTCCTTCCGGCTTGATTGAGCGATGATAGGACCTGTGAGAAACATGGATTTAATTTCGGAGGTTCGTAGGGAGGCAGGGATTTTGTTTATTCCCGGGCAAGCTGACGGGCCTCGGTCCATGCTAAATTCAGGTTATGAAAAAGGTGATGAAACATGGTTATTTTTTTGAATAAAGCAGTTCGTCCTCTGTGGGAGGGCAAGACTTCCATCTATTCGTACATTCGAGAGCAGGGGGAGGCCGTGGATGGTTCCTTGCCGGATGATGAAGAGTTTTGGGCAGGCAGCAAATTCAGATGGGTCGCGGGTGGTTTGGATGGAGCTTTGGGGCATCATGCCATGACCAGTGAAAAGAAGGAGAAGGCGCAGGAACTGGCCCGACGGCTGGCGAAGCATTTCCGAAAGCCGAAAAACTCCACTCGAAAGCTGCTGTATGCGGAGCTGGTGGAGACGGATATTGGCAGCATGATCGACGATATTTTGGCGGAAGTGCGCAAGATGCCCGGGATCCGCCCGGGTGCCGTATATGATGAGGCAATCTGGCTGGCGGAGCATGGGGCGCATCGGAATGCCGTTAAATTTGGCATTGCCTTGTTGGGGCTTTTTCAGAATGAAGATGTGAAGGAACTGCTCTTGACGTTGGGGAGACATGATGAATTTACGCTATATGCGGCGGTAGCGATCCAAAATGGCATGGAGGACAGCAACGAGGTTCTTTTTGAACTGGCTAGACAGGTTCATGGCTGGGGAAAAATCAATTTGGTGGAGCGGCTGGAGCCGGCAAGTAAGGAAATCCGGGACTGGCTACTGCGCCAGGGCTGCCAAAACAGCGTCATGAATGAATATTTGGCCTGCATTTGCGCCCGGAACGGCGGATTGCGCGAGGCGATCGCGGCCGATCGGGTCGATGCCGCCTTGTTTGACGGGGCGACCGATATCATCGAAGCGTTGTTGAGCGGCGGGCCAGCGGAAGATATCGATGATTATGAGCATGCGCCGCAGGTGCTGTCCGACTATGTCAGACTGGCCCGGGAAATGAGTTCCACCGTAAGGCATCTGTCCGTCATGCTCGGGATTGGCGACTTTTTGATGGAGGAGGACAAGTGGGAGGCGCGGATGTCGGCGGGATGGACCGCTCAGCTGCGGGCGGACCTTCGGGAGGCGGCTCAATCCATTGCGGCCGACAGCAAGTGGGCGAGCCTAATTATCGATGCCGTCCGTTCTGGCGGACCGTCGGAACGTCATTATGGGGCCGCTTGTGCGGAGAAACTCGGCATCGAGGTTTGGGATATTTTTTATGATCAGCTTGCCGCAAATCCGCTACAGGACTATCATTTCCATCAACTGATGAAATCGGATGATCCGAATCGGATTCGGAAGATGATTGAGTTCGCCGTCCAACACCTCCCCCTCAAGCAAATAGCCACGGGACCGGCAGATGAGATGGGGCTTGATGAAAAATATGTGGCCCACAGCTGTCTGGATCACATTTTGCAGCGTTTGCACCAGTACGAAGGATTTGGCGGGGAACTGATTCTTACCGGGTTGAACAGCCCTGTGGTCCGAAACCGGAACATGGCGATCCAGGCGCTGGAGGGATGGAGCGTGGTTTCCTGGGGGGATCGGCTGGTTGAGGCCGTGATTCATTTATCCCAGACGGAACCTGACGACTCGGTCAAGGAACGCCTTCATCAGCTGCGTGAGGCCAAAGGGCTCTAAAGTCGGGAAATGCACTCATATTATTTTCATTTTATCGTAGGAGTTGAAAGAGCGGATGGCTTATTTAGAGATCGACAGCGTGCGGTGCGGTGCGGACGAATCTGTTCGCCAAAGACATCCAGCCGACGTTGTCGAAGATCATGGTTGAGATCGCCCGCAAGAATTTCTTTCGGGAAGGGTGGATCATCCGCTTTTGATGACCCTGATTGGGCGGTGTATAAGGCGATAGGCAAGCAGGAGCACGACAAGCTGAAGGCGCTGGCGCAAAGCCAGCTCGGCACGGTCGGCGGAGGCAACCATTTTGTAGACTTGCTGGAGGACAAGGGAACCGGACGGTTGTGGGTCGCCAATCATTTCGGGAGCCGGGGGTTCGGACATAAAACGGCAAGCGGTTTTATCAACCTGGCCGCCGGGAAAGAGTTCCTTGCAAGCGCTCAGGGCGAGAAGATGGATCAGCCGCCGCTGCTGCTGGACTTGAACAGTGAGGTTGGCGATATGTATTATCGGGCGATGAAGCTGGCCGGACGGTATGCTTACGCGGGAAGGGACTATGTGATCGGGCAAGTGTTGGGCATTTTGGGAGCGGAAGCGGATCTTGAAGTTCATAACCATCACAACTATGCTTGGAAAGAGGTGCACCATGTTTTTTAATTTCATCCACGGATAATCCTTCCTTCTGAATCACGTAGAAAAATGATATACTTTAGGTTTCCAAGGAGTTAGGACATTCGTATGAACCTGTGACACCGTCTTCCCTTACTAAAAAAACCTCCATTGTAGTTTGAACTTTCCCTTTGGGCTGGTTCTTTGCTGATCATCATGCAACTAAGAAACCCTTATTATCTGACTAGATGTTGTGTAACATTATATGATGAACTCTGTAAAATGCTTATAGGGAAAAGATTGCGAATATAGGAATTCTAGCTAAACCTTGATTCTCTGATGAAGAAAGAAGCTGATTATACAGTGGCTAAAATTTTCCCTAGGACTCCTGACCCTAGGACTTCTGGTGAACAGGAATTAATTGACCTTCTATGTAATTCTTTCGATGATACGTGGAATATATTTTATGAACCATTAATTGGAGACGTTCGCCCAGATATTGTTCTGTTTTCTCAATTTCATGGAGTAGTTATTATTGAGGTAAAGGATTGGACAAGTCAAACGGTAAAATCGTTGGCTCCAGATCACTGGGTAATTAATACACAAATGGGGGAGAAAATAGTCCCATCTCCACTAAAACAAGTAAGCGAATATAGTTTTAAATTAATTAATTACTTTTCAACTCACAAGGAATTGGTTCATTCTGGGGGAAATAATCAGGGAAAGCTTATTTTTCCTGTTGGTTACTTATGTTTCTTTAGTAGATTGTCAGCTGATGAAATGGATAGCATAAAAATAACATCCGTGATTCCTAAAAGATTTCTTCTCAACAGGCAAGATTTAAACGGAGGCTATCTTATTGAGAGAATAGTCCGGGTAATAACTGATTTATTTACAATTGATCCTCTTTCAAAGGAGGCTTCTAATAAAGTTAAACTGCTTCTGTATCCGGAATATCAAGTTCAAGATAATTCACAACAAAACTTTACCCGATATAATTTAAGTGCTTTTCCTAGTTTGGTTGATGAAGTCTTGTTTATTTGTACGGAGCTTCGAGAGTGGCTTAGAAATAATTCCAACCAAAAAGTCGTAGTGTTTTATGATACCGACCGTTTTCTAAAAAAGAGAAAAATCTCAGAAGAGATTAAGATGATTTTTGAGGATATGGGTTTATTGTTAGTTTCAAGCGACGGATTTATAGATCTATTATCCCTAGATAATGAAGGTACTTTGGAGGCCAATCATGAATGGGCTCAAGTTTTTGTTATCGACTTTAAACATATACAATGGAATACAAAAAAAGAAGCTTTCTTAGACCAGCTATCTAAGAAAACTCCTGAAGGTAAATTTATTTGTACCTATCATAATTAAATTAGTCTCAACCAATTCTGGAAACAGATTGAATTATTAGGACAATGTTCGTTACCAACGAGCACTATTTTCTTTTCTGCTCGTGTTAAGGCTACATAAAGAACACGAAGCTCTTCAGAATATAAGTCTTGTTTGTAGCTTTCAACAGTTACATCATAATTAGGGCTGGGCAGTCTAATTGTTTTATCCCCGTAATAGGGAGTGTAACAGAATTCTAGCCCCGTTGCTTTGTTATACACTACAGCGGGCTGTAAAACTGACTTACTTAAAGTTTCTTCGAGCCTTGGGAGAATGACTGTTGGATACTCAAGACCTTTGGCCTTATGGATCGTGATCAAAGTTACGGAATCTGAGTTTTCTCCGGTTGGTATGTCTGACAATTGTTCTTCCTTATGACTTCCGATCATAGCTTGGAGCCATGTTTGATATTCATATAGTTGTATATTCTCTTTTACGTTTAGATTTCTAGTAAGTTCTTTTAATTTATTTAAGTTTGCTGCTGCCTGAGGCGATGTAACAATGAGTCGTTCCCTGATTTTTGTTAACTGATATATAGAATCTAGAATTTGAGCGGGAGTACGATTATTGATACTATCCTTAATGTCTGCCCAAAATCTACCCAACTCATTTTTGCTGAAATTAAAGTATATTGTTTCTAACGCCTCTTCAATATTGATATTTTTGTTAGGTTGGAGTAAAAAATTAATAATTTTATAAGTGTCAATGATCTCTCTTTGGTTGAAGAAATTACCGGCTCCGATTAACTGAAAAGGAATTTGTAATTGAGCAAGTTCATCAGCAAACTCTATCATAGGGTAGTTCTTTCTAAATAAAATTGCAAATTCACCAGGTGATGCGCCGCGTTCAATTTCGGATTTAATATATTGAGCAACCAACTTAGGCTGAGACTCTCCCTTTTTTGCTAAGATCCAATGATATGCTTCCGTCAAAGAAATGGGTTCTTGTGGCTTATGATTTGATTGAAGTGGCTCAGGCTTAAATTGAATCTCAGGATAGTTCTCTTTAATTTTCTTGAAAAGTGTGTTAACTAAGATAACAAGTTCCCCTGTTGAACGGAAATTTGTTGATAATGTAAGGATATCACCGTTATTTCCAATCCACTTCTCCACTGATTCATAGGAGGCTAGATCCGCACCTCGAAATTGATAAATGGATTGTTTGCTATCTCCAACTACGAATAGTTTTGGACTACTAGGATCGTTATCACAGAGTTTTCGGATGATTCCAGTTTGATAAAGGGACGTGTCTTGGAATTCATCAACAAAAATATACTTATAGCTCCTTTTTATAGAGTTCGCGATATCTGGGTCTCTTGTGAGCAATTTGAAGCAGTATTCTAACAGATTATCAGGATCTAGCGACTGTAGGCGAAATTCTTGATGGTTTTGATACAATAATTCTAGTAGCGCTACGATCTCCTGTTTAATGTATCTAGAATTTCCCGTTTCAAGCATAAGACTTTCCTTTGTTAGTTTTAATACTTTATCGATTGCCAGACCTTGTGAGCGGATCATTTTGTAAGTATCCAGGATTGTTTTCCTTAATTGATGAAAAGGCATGAATCGCTCATGAAATACTTCCATATGTTCTGCTAACCTTTGAGTTAGCCAAGTTTCGAATGTATGTTCAAGTGCTTGAATCATGGATGCTTCGGTTACACTGAAATTTGGTGAGTAATCAAAATCATGAAAGTGAATGGGCCCGGCTATATCAAGAATTGATTTGCAAAATTTATGAATCGTAGAAATTTGGCAAGCATTCAGGTTTTCCAGTTCGTAACGGTAACGTTGCTTAGTCTCTTTTTGGGATGTAGATTTCCATTGATGGTAAAGATAAAGTTTTAAACGTGATAACAGATTCTCCGTTGCTTTGTTTGTGAACGTAATAACCGCCATATCTTTTATACTGAGTTGAGGATCATCTTCTAATAGCCTTAGAATACGTCGACTCAACACCTCGGTTTTTCCTGTACCTGCACCGGCCTTTACCAAAATAAACTTAGCATTTGATTCAATAGCTCTTTTTTGCTCTGATGTAATCATATGTCAACCTCACGTTCATGACATAGTTTATTAAAGGTGCAATATTTACAATGTCCGCCTGTTTTCTTAGAAAACTCGCCTAGTGATAATTTATTTGTTATTTCCTTAAGGAGTTCTTGGGCCGTAGCAGTATCATTATAAAAGCTTCTTTTAAACCGTTCATACCACTCTTTGATCTCTTTCATGTGTTCTCTTTCTTCATGGTCGTTTGAAGAAAACGAAAGGATATCTTTTAGATTTGAGATAGAATATCGATGTATTTCTCCGTTATTATATTGTACCTCTAGTTCTTTTGTCGCAGTAAAAGTATATTCATCTATTTTGATTTGCTTTTCATGATTAGATAGGTAAAACTGAATGGTAATATTATTGTTCCCGCTTTTTCTATATTCCCTTATATAAGCGTTGTCAAAAACCCAGTTCATTAAGGTTGTTAAAAAAAAGTCGGTTTGGGATGTTACGTTACTCCAAAGGCGATTACTTAATGGAAAGAGGGGGCGAATTAGCTTCTCAGCTCCCAAACGATAATCTTTAGTCTTCTCTAAAAGAAGCCTATGCTGTTTCCCTTGATCAATCATTTCATGAATCGGGTTAGGTTGGTCCAAAACCAGCAACTCAACTGATTTCTCGTATAAACAAGATGAAGCATAAGACTGCAAATGAAAAAGTTGTGAATATACATTTTCTTTAGGGCACTTATTCTGATAATAGAACCGACGAGGGCAATATCTATATATAGCGATTTCCTCTACAGTAAAATCACGTTTATCCAATGTTTTTGTTAGCAGTTGTGGTTCAATTTCATTCTGTAATAATGGCTTTATACTACTGGGGCATTTTAATACACGTGACCTAATTAATAAATCTTCAAGATCCGGTGCTTTTTTATTTTCGAGTTTATTACCTTCTTCAAGGCCAAAGACCTTAGCAATATCATGTAAATAATGAGCTGGAGTCAGGATGATACCATTATCAATTTGAGAATATGATATGGTTATTTGTGTTCTTGCGGCGCGAAACATCAAATGAATATGGTACAGAGAACGGTTCAAATAAAAGTTTTCAAGCTCCCTGGAGGACTGGGGTTTGAAACAAGTCGCACTGCAAATAATTTTTTGTTCGATCTCCTTGTTTATAAGCCAATCGAATTTTTTCGGTTCAGGATAGACATCTTGTGTGAATCGACAGACATACACATATTCATATTTTTGAAACTCAACGTTATTCGGGCCAGTCACTAGAATCTCACGATCAAGAAAAATATCGTCTTCCTCTTCTACGTTTGCTTTTTCGCCATCCTCAAAATACTCCTGTTCGGAAAATAATGTAGATATTCTTTCACCAAATTCGATGGCTGTTATGGGAATCCTTACTTGTGCTCCTAAAGATTCTGTTATCTTAGTAATTCGCTGCAAAATAGGATCTTCAAGTTTAATAAATCTACCATCCTTTTGAAGAAGGTGAATAAGCACGTCTACATGTTCCTTAATAGATCTTGATGAAATGGTGACTAGAAAAAAGCTTATGTCCTCAAGTGCTTGAATAACCACCAATATATCATTTAAGTCGTTTAGCTCAACACTGTTTATAGGATGATGCGGATACTTTTCTGGAATAAGCTGAGCTTTCGTTGCAACAAGCGAAGTTAAAACACTTCTCCAATCTGCAATAGAGATACAATCTTCAAAAAAACTTTCGATTTTTTCGAAAGATTCGGATAACCTGACATCGCATTTTATTAGGGTACCACTAATGAAATTTTTAAACATTGTTTTATTTAAATATGAATCATACTCGCTTAATTTACGAATATCAGTGCGAATATCATATAAATACTTAATGGCTTTTCCTTGTGCTAGGTGCATGAAAGGACGCTTTGGTAACCTAACTTTTAAATTGTTTTGTTCGGATATTTCTCTAATTAAAGGTCTCAATTCCATTGCATTTGGCGTCACAATGACCACTTGTCGCGGACTTACTTCTTTGTACTTAATCAGGACGTAAATCTGACGCATAATGAAGGACAGTTCTTCTTCCAAGGTACCAAATCTTAAGATCGATAATGAATTATCAAGCTTTATTTCTGGCGTATCTCTAAAAATGAGTCTTGGTAACCGATCAATGAAGAAGGAATTAGATCTTGTTTTATCTTGAATCGATTCCCACTTTGTTTTGGGTAAAAAGTTTTGATAAATATCTTCAATTACCTTATAAGCCGGATGATCTGGTGTTGATAAGTCATAAGGCAGATAAATTATGATTGGCTTATTTAGTTCGATAAATTTATTAATAATTCGTTGATGTATAGAGTTAATTGGGAGAAATGCCCCGTCTAAGATTAATTCATCGTACATGGAAATATCTAATTCATTAATTTTTGAATTAGCTGAAATCCCGTAATCAGTTAATTGCTTTTGTCTCAACTCCTCAAGGTACATTTCATATATGTCTAGAGCTATCTTCCACTTTCTACTATTATCAAAACTTCGTAAAGTGCTTAAGCTAAGTCCAGTCAAACTCAGATCCGAAAATGTGTTTGCTAAGTCATAGATTACTGATTTCCAGCTCAAATTGTTGATTTCTGGAACTTGATTCATGATTCGCTCCAAAATTACTGTAGCTTCGGATTTAGACAGCGTCGATGAATTGGAAGAGGAAATAAGCATATGCTTTATATATTTGTCAACTTCATATAAATCCACATATTGTCGAACAGCTTCTTCTACATCAAATTCATTAGAACTTACTTGGGCTTGGTTAAATAAAGGCCTAAGAAGTGAAAAGTAAAACTTCAATCTTCTCCGATATAAAATCATTGTTGGAACAAGATGAAGCGACTTCCTACCAATTTCAAATCTTGATTTTATATATGATTCAATATCTTCTGTATTGGGCGAGCAAAGTATTCTCAAGGGTTTACCTCCTAGTAAAATTGGTTCTAATTTACTATAATGAAAATTATAGCGTATCAAATAGATTATGTATATTTGGTAATAGTACGGGGAGGCTTCTCGATAATGACATCTTTGCTTAGCGAAGAAGATGAACTCTTAGAAGAAATATGCAGAAAGCATAACATAGAGCCACTTTACTTAAAGGAGTTATTTAGGATTGAAAAAGAATATGCTGACAAAAATATGTCTAAAAGAAGAGGTCTCTTTGATAGAATATCCGATATTTTGATGGATTGGGTGGAGCAAGAGGAAGAGAGGCGCAGCATTCTATGATTTTTAATTACATTACCTTCGAAAATTATAGACCTTATTATGGGAAGCAAAAGTTAGAACTTTATAAGAAAAAAGATGAATTTACTGCATATAATCAGAATATTACATTGGTTGGTGGGTTGAATGGAGCTGGTAAAACTTCACTAATTAATGCTTTTTTTATTTGCTTTTATGGAAGACGAAAATTCTCTAAAGATGAATATGAAGTGATTAAAAATGAAGCAATAAATAGTAGATACTATAGGGAGGGAGGAAGGGAAAGCAAAATACAACTCTCCTTCACTGACCCGACAGGAACATATGTTATTGAAGTCACTTTTATTCAGGATAAAAAGAATGAAATCGCTGAAACAAGAAAGATTTTTGTTACTTCTAACGACGAATTACGAGAAGTAACTACAGCGGAAGAGGAATTTAATGAATTTATTGATCAGAGAATTCCAATCGATGTTGCACCATTTTTTATATTTGACGCAGAAAAAATAAGGGATTTGGTGGGGGAGCATGATACTAAAGAAACGATTAAAGCGATTCAAAAGATCGTATCTTTAGAATTATACAATCAACTTTACGAAGACTTATTTAAAATACGAAATCAAGATGAGGCAGCTCTCGCCAAAACCGTGAAAGACGAGGATCTTCAAAAACTATCTGATGAACTTCAAAAATGTGCAACAGAACTGGAACTCTTGAAATCTGAAGAGAAGCCTGAGGAGAAAAAAATTGAGTTTCTGAATGAAGATAAGATTTATTTGAATCAAAAGCGCCGTTTGAAGCTTGCTAACAGTAGTGTAACAAAAGGACAAATTAATAGAAGAATCGGAGAACTTGAAAACGAGTTGAAATTGATTTTCACCACGTTGGAGAGATTTGGTCGAAACTCACTTCCTAATCTAATTGCTGCACCAGTTATTAGAGAACTTCAAAAAAGAATAAAAAAAGAACAGAACTATCTTGATAGTATGAAAAAGAATGCAACTAAGTTTGCACCGTATGATCATTTTATCAATCAGATATTAAATGTAGAGGTTAACCCTCCATTAAATAAAGAACAGAAAGAACAGCTGAAGGAAAAAGGCAAAAACGTCTGGGCAAAAGTGAACCAGGTGCACGAAGTAAAAGTGGAGCCAATTAATGTATTACACCTAAACGACCTATCACAGAATGAAGTTCTGAAGATTCTGAATTCATCATTATCTAGTAATGTTGATGTAAAAGGCTTGGTAAGCAAAAGAATACAAATCCAAGGTGAGCTACAGAAATTATTAGAGCAACTCAACGACGCCCCTGATGTTATTGATACAAGAGAAGAGGACGAGAAACTTGCAAGAATATCCGAGGAACTGGGTGCTCTTTACGCTGCAAGAAAGACACGAAGCGAATCGATTAGGAAACTTCAAGATCGTCATCACCAGTTGCTGAATGAAATTACCAGAAAGAGACAAGCGAAGAGTGAACTAGGACCTGTTGAACAAAAAATGGAGCTTATGACGCGTTTGATTGGAGCAACAAAAGAATTCATTGATCAGGTAACGATACTAAAAGCAAAACAATTAAAAACTGAAATTGAAACTATCTTACTCAAACTGTTTAGAAAAAAAGATTTGCACAGGGTAGAATTTGATCCTAATGAATTTGCTCTAAAAATTTACGATGAATTCGATCGTCAAGTTGACCTAACATCACGTTCAGAAGGGGAAAAGCAGTTAATCGCTCTATCGATGATTTGGGCATTGACTAAAGTATCTGGAGCAAACTTTCCGTTCGTAATTGATACACCTCTTGCACGGCTGGACAGCATTCATAGAGCCAATTTAGTGAATCGTTACTTTACTAATCTAAGCGATCAAGTTATTATTCTGACCACAGATACGGAGATCACAAAAGACTTTGCTGAAGAAATTGAACCGTTCGTACAGAAATCATACTTGTTGCAGTATGACGATATGGAAAAATCAACCAAAGTAAGTGAAGGATATTTTACATTTGAATAGGGGCAGTGCAAATGGCAAACGGCAGGATGTCTTTATCAATAGAAGGCGAAGATAAATTAATAACAATTATGAGTGAACTGGAGCTTAACGATAAAAGACCAGAGGCCCTTCGGTTGGCCTTTGTAAAAGGAATTGCTTCTCTTGAAAAACCACCTGAGAAGAAAGAGCGCAAAACTAGATTTGTTATCCCCGATGGAGTCATAGCACGTGGCGATGATTACATTTTGTACAAGCACATGATTATCGAGAAAGTGGGGCAGCCGCTTGAAGCAAAAGCTGTCGATGATTATATGTTACGGTATATTGAAGAAGGGCTAGAAATCATGGCTTCTGAAATCGAGTCTTTGTCTAATCTTGATAATTACTTATTGTATTTGATTAATAAGCATAGTTAAAAATTTTAGGTAATTGTTTCATATGGGTATTTGATGATAGATGTAAGAGCAATGTTTATTTGTAAGTAACTTACTGGAGCCTTCGTTTATTCTGTAAAGGAATAGCGAAGGCTTTTAGTGTGTCTTAAAAATTTAGTAAAATCTAAAAACTTTCATATAGTAATTACAACTTTTTTAACTAACTTTATCTTGGTTCTAAAAGTCCTCTTTTAATTAATTCCCGTATTGCTTCATTTCTGTTTTTTAGTTTTTTTTCATGCCAATATTTCTCAACTTCTTTAAGTAAATCATTTGGAAATGTCACCAAAACTTGTGTATTGTTTTCTTTATTTATAGGCATACGGACATCACCTCATTAAACAGTATAAGTTGTATAACTTATATTGACAACGAGAACCTAAAAGTTTAGTATAGGTTATATAACTAATATAACTCATATAACTTATATTAGTTATATAGAGAATATATCCCGAATAATATATATAATCAGGTTTTGTTATATCCAAAATACAGTAAATTAATAAGTTCTAAGCAAAACTCACATAATAAAAATAATAATTAAATAACTTATAAGGAGGTGAGTCGCATTGGAAAAAGCTAAAATTATTAAACTGACCCCTAAAAGAGCAGCATTGATTTTACTAGCAGATTGGCTAAATGGTACACAGCAATCTCCGTGGTACATGGAATTAGACGAAATGAATTATCAACTTGAACAGTGGAATTATAAGGTTACTGAAAAGCGACGTGAACTGATCATACACCATGTTGAAAAGATAGTAGGACCTTTCCGTGACAAGATAGCAAATAAGGTTAGTAGGTATACTAGACCTTGACAATAAATGAATATGTAATTATTTCTTTAGTCGGCCCCCATATAGTTTGTAAAGGCAAATAAAAGCATCAGGGCAATAAGCACTAGGAATATCTTGAGAACAAATATTATTTGCCTAAAATATGATGTTGGGTTAGACCTGATGGCTAATCTAGCTAACTAAAGGGGATAATACTATGGTTAATGGTGTAAATTTGATGGAATCTGACATTTTTCAGGTTGACAAGGCACTGGAGAGTTGGCGTGACTCAGGCTTTGATTTATCCACTGCTGTAGGAGAGATTGTAGATAATTCGATTGAGGCTAGATCCCAAATCATAAAAATTAAGACATTTCAAAATCAGGAAAAAAATATAGAAACAATTGCTTTTGCTGATGATGGAGTGGGAATCACTCCAGAAATTCTCGCGCAAACGCTTAAAATTGGTTTTTCTACAAGATACAATCAAAGGAAGGGGCTTGGCCGCTTCGGTGTAGGAATGAAAGTTGCTGCACTAAGCCAAGGCCGGAGAATTGACATATTCTCTAAAGCCACTGGACAAAAAAGGTATTTTCACGCTTATTTGGATCTTGACTTAATAGCTGATGGAAGTCAGACACACATAAATTCAACAGAAGTTGATAGTTTACCAACAGAGTACAGGGGATTTATGAGATGGAAAGACGGGAGTGAGTTTGAATCAGGTACATTAATTATTTGGTCAAAAATTGATCGATTAGTTAACGAGAGTACTTATGGCAATTCTGCAAAGGAAGCAACTCAAGAACTAACCAAATTCCTTGCCAGAGCTTATCGTGTTCAACTCGATCAAGGACTTACTATTGAACTTGATGAAAAAATTATAGATCTTTACGATCCATTATTTTTAATTGAAAGCCAACGGACGCTTAAAATTCTAGGAGCGCACAACTTTCCGGCAGAAGTATTGGATTGCTCAGAGATCGAATTAGATGGCGAAAAGGTAACCATTACAGTAACCTTACTTCCTGAAAGCGTTAGACGAGTTAAAGGGGAAGGTGGCTACCAACGGTCTGCTGCAAAGTATAAGGATTTGTACCTTAAAGATAGGGATGGTTATGTTTCAATCTTAAGAAATGGTAGAGAGATTTATTATGATATTATCCCTAGACTTTTTCCTACACGTATTGAGAATATCGACAGATTCATTGGTGTAGAAATTAGTTTTCCTGCTGTACTCGATGAGTACTTTCAAGTTCGCAATGTAAAAAGAGGTGCTGAACCGGTAAAAAAACTTAAAGACGAGATTCGTAATATTCTAGAAAAGCCTATTCGTGCTGCACGGAAACAAATTCAGGCTACTTTTTCGAATACACAACATGAGGAACGAAAAAAAGAGCTAGATCATACAAAAGCAATTGATGCAGTAACCGAAGCTGAAAAGTCTTCACTTCCGGGAAGAGCAGGGATGGGAGTTACTGAGAGTGAGCAGCAAGTTCTCATTGCTGATATTTTGGAGGATGTTGGGGTTAGCAATAATCACGAGCTTGCGAATGCAATCAAGCAACAAATTCAAGAACGCCCTATAATGTTGGTAGATTCCTCATGGCCAGGAAAAGAGTTGTTTGATATAACTCATTTCAACGGAAGGGCCATTGTGAAAATTAACCATCGACACACGTTTATCAAAGAAATATATAACCCGATAAAAGAGGTTGCTAATAACAAAACCGAGATTGAGTCCGGTGAGATTATTGAATTAGCAAGAAAAATCGAAACAGCAATTGATGTATTGTTTATGGCATATGCTAAAGCCGAAAATCTCCATTCCAATCCTGATGAAGTATATGGAGATTTAAGAACACAATGGGGCTACTTTACTTCCGCTTATGTACGGGAAGCTCTTAAGACCCTATAAAACTGAAAGAGCTGCTCAATGTATTTAGGCAGTCGTTGGAAACTAATCCGGCGACTGCTTATTTATTATCGCTTAAATGCAACTTGAGTGGATAGATTCCATCCATTAGATAGCCGCTACAAGTAGTGTGTTTGAAAAAATATGGCTACGGCAACGGTCAGCGTACACCTTGACGAAATTGACCTAATAGAATTAGTTTTTAGGACAATAACCGGACGTACGAAAAATTAAAAGGGATAGAAGTAAGATTAATGGTTTAGTCTGACGTTTACATATGTTCAGTTCAGCTAGGGGCAGTTCTTGAGATTAAAATCTGATCACATCTTTTTTTTATCCCGTATGTAATTTATTTCTGGTCTAACGCCCCATATAGATTGTAGGGCATAGGGCATGATAGTATTAATTTCCCATATACTACAAACACAATAATTGAACACCACGAAAAACTATGGTATATTTTTCCTATCTGTAGCCGATCAATGACGGATACAGAGAGTAGGGGAATTGCGTACGGTTTGTGCTCAAAAAACGCGATCAGTGTTATAGCAACACTGAGAAGGGATGGTTTAAATAATGAGCATCGAATGTGGAATGAGTCAATCTGTAATTGAGGCGTATCAAATTTTAAATCGAATGCGTGATAAAGCGGTAAGCTATAGCATTGGTAGTTACAGATTGGAAAGAATCGAACAAGCCTTAGATTACCTTCTGAATTCTCCCCAAAAGGAAGGGGATCCAAAAACCATTGTTCGTGATGTTTTAGGAAGTGCAGGATCAAAAATTCGAAATCGTATAAACTTACTTAAAGCAGAATCTGTTAAAGCAGGGTTTAGTTCACCGATTTCATTAGATTTAGTTGTTGACAACTCGTTGGAGCAAATTAGACTTGAATTGCTTGATGAGCTAGATAGATCCTCGTTGGATTCTAAGTCCACAGCTATTTTGAGAGCCTGCTTCTTTGATTATAGTACAGAGCAATTAGCTAAGTCTGAGAATGTTACTGTTGCTACGATGAGAACAAGAATAAGTCGAGCACGAACTAAATATCTAAAAGTCAAGGGAGTTGCGGTATGAGTTTCTCTCCTTGGTTTAATAGGGTTTATACCATGATTCCCTAGGGAGTCATGGTTCTTTTTATTTCTGAGTCCACCCTGTATCATTTTTTGTGACTTGTCAATTATCCGACATCACCTGTTGTTAGTATAAGCCGTTAGGGCTAACGAAGAAACACTCGAGAAAAGAATGAGTATTATGTACTTAGATTTGTATGCCGTCATGCGGAATCCTTCTATTTTAAAAGTAGTAAGACGAGAACGACTCAGTAGGGTCGTCGGTTTTATTGTATAAGAAAACCTCCAGTTCGGCGGAGGGTTCAAGTTGGACATGAGCTTAGAAGCTGGTGGAAACTTTGAGCTGAAGCGAAGAATCCTTCGGTGTATGGGGGGCGAACTTAGGACTACACAACCTACGGGGGGAAAATGGCTTTGTCCTTTTTTGTTTATTAAAAGAGGTATGGGATAGTGGGATGCCCGAGAGGTTTCACACTGAAGGAGCACCATCTACCCTCGGTAGCGTATCGACCTAACGGATAGAAACTAAGGTGGATACCTAGCATTTTTCAAATTGGATTTAGGAAAGTCAATCGGTCACGAGATGATATGAGTTCTCTGACTTGATAGGGAGTGCTTGTTGAAAGAAATGGTAGCACTTCTGAGTGCAGGAGTAGGATTTTCTATTAATATTTAAACGGGTATCCCAAATGCGAATGTTGTTTTCTAAAAATAATTAACGAAGTATAACAAAGAATTGAAGGATATTTTTCCGCAGGCTATAACCTGTTAAGGATTTTTTTACATTTCAGAATTATTGCTTGAGAGCTATTCACATAAGAGAAAGAAGGCAGCGCTATGGCTGCCTTCGGCTTACTTGCTTTTAAACAAAGCTATATACTCTACTTAAAGTAGTACTACTTCAAAAATGTCTTTTACTGTTTACTTATTTATGTTTCAGGATAGAGAAGTAACATGCTGACATCTTACAGCTTGCCGATCAGGAAAAAGTAACTTGCTATCGTATTGATCTAAATAATTCCAGTTCTTTCTCATTAATCTCAGAATTCATCGTAATCCTAATCGTCTGCCGTACTTCTTCTAACGACTTCCCAGCTGCACATAATACATGACTAGGCTTACTTGAACTACAAGCAGATCCGGAGGAAAGAGCCGCATACGCTGAGAGTTTCTTCAGAAGAAGTTCATTATTGACTCCAACAAATTGAACACTAATTAACCCCGGAATTTTATTCTTCTCATCGCTATTAAACTTTATTTTGTCCCCTAAATTGGTTTTGAGTATATTTGTAAGGTATTGTTCCAGCTCATTGAGTCTCTTAACATTATTATCGAGATTCATACGAGCTAGCTCAGCTGCTTTACCTAACCCAACAATGTTATGAACCGCTAAAGTGCCGCTACGATAATTATTTTCTTGCCCACCACCATGGAGAAGAGGAGTTAATCTCGTATATATTTCCTTAGATTGTTTTCGTATGATTGCGGCTCCAACACCTTTGGGACCACCAATTTTGTGGCCAGACATAGATAAAAACCGGATGCCTTTATGTTTATTGAGATTTACAGGAATTTTACCTATAACCTGTGTTGCATCCGTATGAAAGAAGAGGCTATTTTTTTCAAATATATTTGCAATCTCTTTTATCGGATTTAAAGAACCAATTTCGTTGTTGCCCCACATGATCGAAGTGAGCAGTGGTTTGTTATGAGTAACTGTTTCTTTTACCTGATCCAAAGTCACTCTTGCAAATTGATCTACATCCAAGAAATTGACGCTGAAATCGCATCCTTCTAAATATTTAAATGTCTCGATCACGGAAGGGTGTTCTACTTTAGAGGTAAGCAAAAATTTGTTGTACGAAGCTTGCTTACTATAATAGTCAGCTACACCTTTTATAATCATATTGTTACTTTCGGTTGCTCCACTTGTAAAAACAACCTCGTCAGAATCACATCCTAATAATTCAGCCACTTGCTCACGTGCATGGGTCACTGCTTTTTTTGCATTCTCGGCCAATGAATAAAATTTACTGGAGGGATTACCGTACTCCTCCTTAAGATAAGGAAGCATAGCATCAAGAACTTCAGGATGAATCTTTGTCGTCGCACTATTATCTAAATAGAGCATGAAGTCTCCTTCTTTCTATCCAAGTAGCAAGGTGCGTATAAATTTTTCATAGTTACCTGTACTTTTATATTCACCAGCTAGTGTTCTAATTCCACGTTCTAAGTGAGCATTGAAATATCCAGGGAAATACTCCTCATCCGAAAGTTCTCTTCCCGCTGCCTGGGTAATTAATGCTCGAAATACATAGTCATACTCACCAGTTACTGTACTACGGTTTAGTACTAGCCCGTCAGAGAAATCTTTTGTGATTGGAACTATTTCTGCCCCCTGGTTGTTATTTCGTAATGAAAGTACCACAGCATAACGAATAAGAATGTTAGGAGTAATTCCAGTAGAAGCTTGAAGTTGCAAAAGAGTATCTTTAGCGTATTTAGATGTTTTTAAAGTGAAATTCATTGGTAGCAGTTCTCCCTGGCCATATTAAAATAGCGACCTTTAACAATTTCCGCTTTTTCTTGGCTTTCAATAAATTCAAGAGTGTAGAAGCGTGAGGTAATGTCTCTAATGAGCTCATACTGCTCTGAACCAATTTCTGAGTCCGTTGTGAAAATTAGGACCTGATCACCACATTTGGGAATAAAGTGTTGTATTAACGCATTTTTATGGTCCAAATCAAGTCGTCCAAAAAGAGTATCGAAAACAAAAGGAAGCTTCCAACCGGATACTTTGAACATTGCCCAAATGACCGTTAACATCAGCATTTCTTTTTCGCCTGCAGAAAGTCGTTCTTTAACGACCTCTTGCTTATTTTTATTAAAAAGGCGTAGCTCAAATGAAGAATGATCGATATAAATACGGTCAATGTAGGCTTTTTTTCGAAATATAATGTTTACCATTTTTGTAGCTTCATTAGCAACGTCATCTAATTTCTTGCGCCACTGACGTTCTCTGAAACGTTGGCTTACTTTAAGCAGTTTTTCAGTCATTATGAAAGAATTCTCACCTTTATGATACTCGTTAATCTTTTCTCTAAGTTTGTTAGCGAGGGCTTCCTTAGTTTGAATAAGTTCACTTAAAGTCTGGATTTCGTTCTGGTATTGCTCAGTTAATAACTTTAACTGTTCGACCCTTTGGGTTTTAACTTCAATATTTTCAAGAAGGACTTTAAACTCACTGGATTGGTCATTTTTTTCGATTGCTTTTCTGAGTTCTTGGGTTTCTTCCAATAGTTTTGCATTTTCATCGAATAGAGCAATGTAATTTGAAGCCATCAGAGATTTAACCTGTTTGAATAAGCTATGGATTTCACTTTGTTGCTCGAAGGAAGCGCGGTGGATTAATTGAGCTTCCTCAGGTTGAAGCATCTCAAGAATTCCGTCATATAATTGATTAATGTCTAACCTTGACTCCATTGCACCAACGTTTGATTGCAGGTTGTTTACCAATTGGTCAAGCTTGTTTTTTTCTAAAGCTGAGGCGACAAACTCGAATGACTCATATTGTTTTTCAATTTGAAGTTGACGGTCTACTTCCTCTAATTGGTTGCGAGCAATATAGAATGGCAGAATTGAATTGATAAAGTTTCTAATCTTATCGGTATTCATCTTCCGCTGATTTTCAATTCGGTTTATATTGGTTATCAGTTCTTGCCGTTTTTCTTGAATTAAGCCGCCATGAATTTCAAAATCCCTTTTATCTTTCCGTATTAGGTCAGCTAAGCTGATGGCTTCTTCTTCGCAGTTGGATATTTGTAGTTCGATTTCTTTAAGATTTTGTTTAAGTGCTATAATTTCGGAATCTACTTTATTAAGCTCTTCAATCTCTTTTACTGCATCAACATTTCTTTGGGTATATTGAAGGCGGTAGGTCTGCAAATCCTTTTCTAAATTCACAAACAAATCTAAATTAAAAAGGATCTTTCCCGATTCACTAAGGTACTCAGGAATCTTTTCCTCAGATACTATTCGAGAAATATCTTCTCCGTCGAAGAGGCACAATTCAAATAAACGAGGGGGCATTTCCTCCCGTAATTTATTCTGGTAGTCGGATATTTCTTGAGCACTAAGATGTGTGCCGTTTTTTTTAACCGAAAAGTATTCTCTTATTTTGTCATTTTTGATCGTCCAACTACGGACGAGCGAATACTCGTTTGGCTCAAGTTCTTCAGTGGAAGTGTAATCAAGTGAAATTTGGTAATTATTTTGGCTTTCTTGAAGAGCTTGCCGGTTTAATAATGAACGAATTCTGCGATAATAAGGTTCATTTTCCGTTACAAATCCGTATGCCATGGAACCAAATAATACAATTCGTAAAGATTCTAAAATAGTAGTTTTACCTGCCCCATTTTTTCCTCCGAGCAAGATTACATTTTGCTTACCACTTGTCCTAAAGTCAAACTTATTCATATCTCCATGATAAGCACCAATATTGCGAAGAATCAGCTTATTTATTTGCATTGATTATAAATCCACCTTCTATAGATGTAAAAAATCTTGTTTTAACGTTTTGTCAAATGCTTGAAATAAACCTCTTCTTACTTTAACCCCCGAGTAATCCTTTTCGACAGAAATGAGTTGCTTGAGGAGATTAAGGTTAATGCCTTCTTCTTGACAAAGTGTTTCTAAATCGGTTATTTGATCTTCTTTAAACACAGGGCGATCATCGTGATACCAATCATATACTTCTCCCGTTTCTTCCTCAACAATCTGTGGTAAACGATCTTCCCATTGAAGGTCATCATGCCAGTACTTCCGGATCACTTTCAATTCTTCAAAAGTAATGAGTTCAATGGTGGGATCATATAGTTCGCGTACCGCTTTTTGAGTACGAAGCAATTTTCTCAAGATTTCTTCGCGAGCGCTAAGTGTAAAAGGTCCGACACCAAATCGTTTGAAGTTACCGTCATCTTCTTTTACATAGATATCGAGATCCTCAATTGTAGCAAGATTGATATTGTTCTCTTCAATAAATTGCTTAATGTTCGCTTTTTCAATGTAAGGATAATTCCTAGCTTCGATTTCTTCTTTCGTAACACCGCCTAAATTAGAAGTAAGGTAAACCTCTCCATTCATGCGATGTTTCTGTCTTTTGGTACGATCCTCTCTTATCTCTACTAAAAAGTTTCTAAAATCATATAGTGGTCGCAGCCAGTCTACACCGTTATTGATAAACCCGCTTAATGCCTTGTCTTCATTGACGACAGTGCATGTCCAGCAACCAAATCGACTATTACCGCAGGAACCAGCACTCTCTTTAACCTCTTTATCAACGACAAGTGGACACTCACTACTAGAATCTTGATATAACTGTAATAACTCATTGTTGTCGTCACCCCAAGGGGATTCATACTGCAGCAAGAATTCCCAAACATCATCTACGTTAAAGGTTCGAATAGGGGCAAATACAAATGCATTACTCAAGGTAGAGTGACGCATTAACGTTTTGCCTTCAATGGTATGTGATTGCATAACTGCTGCACGCGTTGAACTTTCGGAATCTCTTACGCCAAGCAACATGACAACCTCGCCGAATTGATCGACTTTATCCAAAATAAATCGGTTTGCAGGGTCGATTTTAAGTCGATCTGTACACCATCTGAATTTCTGCCGAGGCGTAGGATACCCTTTTCCGATAATTGAAGCCCAAAAGGTTTGCTCTACTTTAGGACGTACTTTCTGCGTTTCAAATGGTAGACCAAGCTCTATTGCCTTCTCTTCAATTCTTCCTAATGTCCGAGTAATTTTATCAATAATCAAAGGTGTCTCTACCAGAGTATCTGAGGAAATCACATATACCTTCTTCTTTAAAACGGATGAGTCCAGCTCTGATAATGCTTGAAATACTAATTGAACTACAGCCGTGGAATCTTTACCGCCACTAAATCCAACAACCCAAGGTCGATTGTCTGATTGATATACTTCTTTTACTAATTCTTTGGCTTCAGTGAACTTACCGCCAGTATTAAATATGTTAAGTTCCAAGAGGGGAGACCTCCTTCAATTTATCCTCAATTTTCTGCTCTTGTTCTGTGAGAGGGAGTCCAATTTTACTTTTTATAAGGTTAGCTGTTAGCTGGACGGTCTCGTTGTTTTTGTTAATGCGTCCCGTATGACTGTAGGCGCGGCCTTGCCAATCTTCTTTATTGTCTCTCTGCCAGTCAATATGTTTTAGTTTTTTGATATATTTCTGCCACTCATCAGGATGATAAAAATAAAGGTAATGTCCAATAATACCTATAGCTTCTAAAAAGACCCCGTGAGCTACTATTGAGTTCGCTCGCAAATCTCTAGGGGATGTGTTTTTACTTAGGACTTCTTGCCATTCCGTTATAGTATTGCATAGTAGGATCCAGAATTCATTAACGAACTCTTTTTCTTGTTCAGAAACTATTTCGCCTTTTCGCTTGCCTAGTAGACGGCAATTTGTGTTGAAAATATGATTTAAGGAAAATAGTTTTGGGGAATTTTTAGAAAGATTCACTTTTTCGCGGTCTGTATATCTATTTAATAATGGGATATCGGAAATAAGTCCCTTAGTTATAAGAGACAATTGATCTCTGTGGTCATAGAGAATACCGATTGAAGACGTGGTATTCACTGCGTGACGATTCAAATCTGAAAACATTTGTTGGGAACGGACTAGTCCTAAGTCATGGAAAAATACAACAGAAATGGTTTCATCACCAAGTTCGGGAGAAACCTTCAGAGCTTCTTCAATTGCCGCTCTTCGATGTTGACCATCGTTGATTAAAAACTTGGAATCTAATGAAATGGTTAGGTAGCCAACATCTTTAAGTTCTTCTGAATGTTCCTGGAAAATCATCTCTCCGTCGACCGATGCAGTGAGGGAAGAGAATATGTAGTCTCTTGGGTTTTCAAGTATATAATTGGTAATGTCAGGAATTCTTGATTTGTTCATTACACGTTGAGCACGATGTTCGGCAGGTATTTCTTCTTCATCGAAAAGAAATATTTTAGGAATTAACCTAAGTGGGCACATGACTGTGTAGAATTCTCTTCCCGCCTGAATGCCTCGAAGGGCAGGGAAACTATAACTAAAATTCATAAGACCCTTCCTTTGCATCGGATTACGTACGTAATTATTGTATTTGTAATTTGATTTTACTTTAATGCGAATGGATGTTCAATAATTTTGAATGAAGAGATTATGAAAATATTAGGACTGAAGTACAAGAGAGTGTGAAGCTCACAGAGTGTGTAAGGTTAAAGTGTAGCTCATCATGAGGATTGAATTTGGTGGGATTGGTGGTTGAGATTCGGGTGGAAGAGTAGGGGCGCTGGCCCCAATTCATAGCGAGTACAAGCAGTTGCTAGAAGGCACCCATGTGGTTCATTAGAAAAGGGGAACACGTTCAAAATCCATAAACTCAGAGCGGGCTATTTACCTTTTTGACTGCAGAACAGACATCGCTTCTTTTGATGCAGGCCGATATTTTCTATGTTTTACAATCATTTCTCCTCCACCAAATCAATAATCTCCCGAATATCACTTATATTCAAAGCTTCAGCAATTCTCTCAATATGATTAAAATTGATGCTCTCGCGCTTACCGTTAGAAAGTTCACTTAATGCTGCGTGCCTTACGTCGGAACGTCTGGACAACTCTCTAAGGGAAATATTATGTGCTTTCGCTAAATCCGCAATTTTTACGACAACCTTTTTTCCCATACTCAGTCACCTCGTATCGGTTCATTATGAACTTGACTATACGTATAAGCGTACCGTAGAATAGTATTATTAGTGGTACCTATTTGCGTACCGATGGAGGTGCTCCCATGCCAATCCTCGAATCCCTATACTACGGCAACCTAATCCCCTATGAAACGGCCGTTCCCCAAGATCCGAAGTATCGCCAATTGGGCAGGCAAATATCCGAGTCTATGGATTCATGGAGAGGAAAGCTTTCCAACGAGGATTTTCGAGAACTTGAGGCGTTGCTCGATTTATACCAACAGGTTCAGGGTATGGAGCTGGCGGCATCTTTTACGCAGGGATTTAGGCTCGGGGCGGCGATGGTGTTTGAGGTGTATGCGGAGAGGATCGATAAATAGACGACAAAAAAACACCGTTAGGCGTTTTTTTGGCATAACCCGCGCAGGTATGGCGGATTGTTTAGGGGTAACAGGTTTTATCCATATACCCTTACCTCAATCACTTCTGCATACCCCGAACCATTGGTCTCCTCGACGACCAGGCGGATCGCTATCGCTTGAACGGGGGTCTCTAGGCAGTGCACCCGTTTTCGCCGCCGGTTGTCGGTCTCCGTAACTAGCGTGCTCCAGTTCCCGGCAGGGTCGAGCATGTCGATTCGGTAGTTTTTGACCAGCTCGGGAATGACCTCAAACGGTGTGCGATGGTGGTGCAGATTGATCAGGTCTTCATTGACGTCGTCGTTGAAGATCAGGTGGATTTCGCGGATAGGCTGCTCATTCTCCCATTCCAGCTTGATCCAAGGCTGGGCGTCCTGCGCCATCGGCTTAGACAACCAGGTATGCGGCCCGCCATAGGGGCGCTTGTAGCCGTCCAGGATATGCTCGGGGCGATAGGTGTTGGTTCCGAAATCTGTGCGTAAGCAGAAAATTTTGCGAACTAGGCCTTTCATGCTCCATTCCACCACGGGCTGGCTGTCGTCATGATCCTCCAGATCCTTGGAGACGCTTGCGGCCGTGCCTCGCTCAAAGGCGAGCAATCCGGTCAGCGGGGTATGGGACAAGTACAGCCGGATCAATGGGTTGCGGCGGACGATAATAAAAGCGTTCTGGGCTTCAGCGGGCGTCCAGTCCAGCGCTATCGCCACCCATTGCCCGTCTCCCGTGGCTACTTGAACGGTAGTCTGGTATTCGAGAGCGGCCGGAACATAATTTTCCGGGCGCCCGGTGCTCCAGACCTCGACGGTCAGCTCTGTATCCTGGGAAGCATCCAGCAGCCATTCGATGTTCCCACGGATGGCCGGATCAGCCGGAAGCAGCAGGGCGACGTCGCGCTCCAAAAGATATGCTTCATCAGCCGATTCCACCGCCAGCGTGGATAGGAAGGAGGAGGCGCTCACCTTAGCCTGACGGGCCAGGTCTTCGGTATCTTCATTCACCAACTCCAGCACGGACGCGTCCTGCTTCAGCAGGGTTTGCAGCAGCAAAGGGGTGTCATTTTGCGACAGCTCCCGGGGCGTAACGCCCTTATCCACGCATAACGCGGCGGCCGTTCCTGCGGCTTCACCGATGGTGGCGCAGGTCGCCATGACTCGCGTCGTGCCGAACGCGACGTGGGTTGCGCTGATGTTGCGGCCCGCAAACAGCAGATTGGATACGTTAGCGGAGTACAAGCTGCGGAAAGGAATATGATAGTTGCCGTCGGCGTGCATATGCTTGGAGCCGCTGACGGTAGCGTACATCCCTTGCGGCGGGTGCAGGTCGATGGACCAGCCGCCGAAGGCGATGCGGTCGTCGAACGGTTTTTGGCCGATAATATCGTTCTGGGTCAGCGTATAATCCCCGATAAAACGGCGGTATTCCCGTTTGCCCGGCAGGGAGCCGACCCACTCCAGCGTCATGTTCTCGGCATCGAACTTGCCGGAGTTTTTGATATAGTCCCACACGCCGTAAATAACGGCCGATAGCTCATCGCGGATACGTTCGTTGTCATGGACGATGTCCAGCTCGCCGCCCCATTCGATCCACCAATAATGGCAGCCCGAGTCTCCGCTGCGGATGACCCGCTTCATCGGGATTGGCGTCTGCGTAATATCCTTGGCGAAGGAAGGCGGAACAAACTTGACGGGGTGACCGGCGTCTTTGGTATAGAACAGCAGGGTGCTACCGAGGGTAATATCGTCGGCTACCTCGGGCGCCCATTCTTCTCCGTATTCATGCCGGGCTTCCCGGCCAATCCGGTACTTGGCACCTGCTAGGAAGCCAACCAGTCCGTCCCCGGTACAGTCGAGGAACACCGGGCTTTCAAAGCGGATTCGCCGCTCCGAGCCCATCATCCAGCCGGTGATAGAGCGAATCTGCCGAGCATCCTCTTCGCCTTCGGCTTCCACCTCATGCACGTCGGTATTGAGATACAGCGTAATGCCCGGCTCAGCCAGCACCGTTTCCAGCACGACTAAGTCCCACAAATAAGGGTTGCCGTCGGGATTGCGGTATTGGTTCTCCACGAACATTTCGCCCATGATGCCGGTCTCGCGTGCGTACCGATTCACACCGTGCGCCGTGGCGCCGCATACCCACACGCGTACCTCGCTGCTGGAATTGCCGCCGAGCACCGGGCGGTTTTGGATGAGTGCAACCTTCCGCCCGAGTCTTGCCGCAGCTACGGCGGCACAAACGCCAGCCAATCCTCCGCCGACAACCGTAATATCGCTATGCACGATTTCATTTCTCATGAGTAAGTAAACTCCTTTCAATATGGGCTGGGTAATGCTATCTGATCAACTCTGATTCATTGAAGAGGCAGAGGAGGGTTAGCCCTTAACCCTTAGCCCTTCACAGCCGAGCTGGCCACGCCTTGGATAATGTACTTTTGGCCGATCAGGAAAACGACAATCATCGGGATAATACCGGCTGTTGCCGCAGCCATCATGCCGTTGTAGTCCACGTTGTTTTCCAGAATGAAATTTTGCAGGCCCAGCGGAACGGTAAACAGATCGTGGTCGATCAGGAACACAAGGGCATTTTCATAATCATTCCAGTGCCAGGAAAAATCGATAATCGCCAGCGTCGCGAGCGACGGCTTGGCCATCGGCAGGATGATGCGCGAGAAAATCCGGAAATGGCCCGCCCCGTCGATAAATGCCGCTTCGGATATTTCGTAAGGCACGGACAGGAAGAACTGCCGCATCATAAACACGCCGAAAATGGTGAACATGCCGGGTAGAATCAGCGCCCAGTGTGTGTTATAAATGCCAGCCCAATCGAACATGATGAATTTCGGTACGAACAGCACCTGCGGCGGAACCATCATCATGGACAAATACAGTAGAAACAAGGCATTCCGCCCTTTAAACTCAATGCGGGCGAAGCCGTAAGCCGCGAGGGATGAGAGAAAAACGGCTCCGATCGTGCTTAGCACGGAAACCTTCAGTGAGTTCGCATAGTAATGCACAAAGCTGTTTTCACCGCTCCAAACCTTTACATGGTGGCTCCAGTTAAAATGGGCGGGAATCCACTTGATCGGATACTCGAACACCTCCGCCGGCGTTTTGAACGAGGTGCTGATCATCCAGAGGAAAGGAACGATCATGACGATACTGAAAAACAGCATGATCAGCGTGAGGATCATCTTTTTTAAAAAGGCTTTGTTCATGGGAGCTCCTCCTCCTTAATAATGGACCCAGCGTTTTTGGCCCAGCCACTGGATGACGGTAAAGATCAGAATAATGACAAACAGAGCCCAGGAAATCGTTGACGCGTAGCCCATTTCGTAATACCGGAAGGCGTTCTGGTAAATGAACAGCGATAGCACAGTCGTACTGTTACCCGGACCGCCCTGTGTAATCGCCTGAATAATCCCGAACTGCTTGATCGACATAATGAGTCCGGTGATGAGCAGCAGAAACGTGGTTGGACTGACGAGCGGCCACAAAATGCTGCGGATCGTCTGCCAGGTGCGGGCGCCGTCGATTTTTGCCGCTTCCAGCAGCTCGCCGGAAACTTCCTGCAGGGCGGCCAGGTAGATGATCATGTTATAGCCCAGCATGAACCAAATCCAGATGATGTCGATGGCATACATGGAGGAATCCGTCGTGGACAGCCAGCCTGGCGGGTGAGCGATGCCGATCGACCGCAGGATCCCGTTGATAGGCCCGTTGTTCGGGCTGAACAGCAGCATCCACACAAACGCTACAGCTACGCCGCTGGTAATGTAGGGCATGAAATACAGGGCGCGCAGCAGCTTTTTCAAATAAACGGAACGGTTCAAAATGACCGCTACGACAAAAGCGAGGGCGATCGAGATCGGTACGGAGGCGAGGAACAGCAGGGTGTTTTTGATGGCGATATAAAATACTTCGTCGCCAAGCATCCTCCGAATGTTGGCGAGTCCGACAAACTTGGTTTCCGGGCTCATGAATTTGTAATCCGTGAACATGAGGTAAAAGGAATAAATCGCAGGGATAATAAAAAACAGCAATACGCCGAGCATATTGGGTCCGATAAACAGATAGCCGAGATACTGCTGCCGCTTCATCCAGGATGTTTTCACGAAAGGCTCACTCCTTAACGTCTTTTGAATGCATCTCCAGCATAGCAAGCGGGATGAAAGCGGTTAAGGAACAAAACCACCGAGTTCATGCTACAGAAATATACAATTGCCGGGCCTAAGCTCGTACCCAGATTCATAGTTTTGTTCTATTCCGGCGGACGCAAAAAAACAGCGACACTCTCTCTTAGGAGTGCCGCTGCTGGGAACGTGCTGAGCGGGAGTGTTTGGAGAAAAGGGGCGGTCTGCTAACCGAGTTTCATGCTGAGCTGTGGAATGTTTCCGGCTGGCTCGTGGCCCAAGGCCTGTCGCTCGTAATTCCGCGGCCGCAGCCTGCAGCCCGCAGCTCACAGCGCGAAGCCCAAAGCCCAAAGCCTGCAGCGCGGTCCGCAGCCCGAAGCCCTTCCCAAAGTTCGCATCGCAGCCCGCTAAAGCAGCGCCCTTTTCTCCTCCACTTTTCCTTTGACCGTTTGCCGATACTGGCTTGGGGTTTGGGTGGTGAAGCGTTTGAAAATTTTGATGAAGTAGTTGTCGTTGACGAAGCCGACACGATTACCGATTTCGTACACGGGCAGATCGGAATCGCAGAGGTACTGAATTGCATGGTTGACGCGGACTTGATGCAGGTAATGAATCAGGGTATAGCCGGTTTTTTTCTTAAACAGGGTGCTGACGTAATTTTCGCCCATCACAACATATTGAGACATCGATTTGACGGTAATGTCCTCCGCATAATTGGTGTGGATGTAGTGAAGAATCTTCTGAATTTCCGGGTGGGAGGTGACAGCCTCATGCAAAAGAGGGAGGGGTCCCTTGTCCGCAGGGCGCTGGGAGCTTGGTCCGGGACTCTGGGCCGATCCAGCCGCCGCAGGCGACCCAGCCTTACCCGCCTCCATTGCGCTTCCCTCCCGTCCCGCGGCGTTCCCGGCTCCGGTCATCTGTTCGCGGCTGAGCAGCTCCTGCCTGATTTTTCGCAGCGTATCCCGCAGCGAATTGACGCTCATGGACAGCTTCAGAATGTAATTCGAAGCCCCGTATTCCATCGCCTGTCTGACATATTCGAATTCGCTCATACAGGTCAGCATGACAAACCGGGATTCGTACCCCTCGGCCCGGGCTTGCTTCAGCAGCTCCACGCCATCCATTTCCGGCATGATAATGTCCGTGATGACCAGGTCTGGCGTATCCCGTCGCATCATCTCCAAAGCCTCCACACCGTTCCCGGCTTCCCCGCTGACCGAAAACCCGAGCTCCTCCCAAGCGATGATCTCCCGCACGGATTCCCGTACGAAGACCTCGTCTTCCACCAGCAGTACTTTCCACATGTTTGATAACCTCCCGATGTAGAATGATTTTTAAGCCTGATGCTCGGATTCGTAGGGGGTGGACAGCAAAAACGGGATTACGAACCGAATCGTGACGCCTTGATCGGATGAAACAATGTCCATGGTCCCCTCCGTCTTGAACAGGAGGCGCAGCCTTTCTTGGATGTTGCTTAGTCCGATGCCGGGGCGTTTGCGTTCGGCTTTATTTTTCTGCGTCCGTTCCATGCCTACGCCGTTATCTTGAACCTCAACGACAAGCCTGCTCTGTCCCTCGCGCAGCATGCGGATTTGAATCAACCCTTGCCCCGGAAGCGGAGCAATGCCGTGAATGATGGCGTTCTCCACCAACGGCTGCAGGCTGAGCTTCGGCACGAGCGCGTACAAAATATTTTCCTCATATTCATACGTTACTTCGAACTTGTGGGCATACCGGACCTGCTGGATATGTACGTAGGCCTGCACCAGCTCGAGTTCATCCTTCAAGTAAATCAGCTCTTTGTCGGTATTCAGACTGGCTTCCAGCAGCTTGCCCAGGGAAAGGGTCATGTTCGTAATATCCTCGTTATGGTGCCGGATGGCAATCCATTTGATCGTATTCAGCGTGTTCAGCAGAAAATGAGGGTTCGTCTGGGCCAACAGCATTTGAAAATGCACCACTTCCTTCTGGCGTTCCTCGTCTTTCAGCTTCTGAATTAATACATTGGTGTCATCGAGCATTGTATTGAAGGTTTGCGTCAATTCAAGAATTTCACCATGAAATTTGTGCTCCGGCAGCCGGATTTTCAAGTTTTTTTGCACGGCGGCTTTCATTTTGTTCTGCAAATGCGATAACGGGCGGGTGATGGTCGTTGCAATAATGAAGCTCATCGCCAGGAATCCCCCCATCAGCACAAAAAAAGTAAGGAAATACTGATGCTTCAGCTCCTCGATTTCCACAAATAGCACGGACAGCGGGATCCGGTTGACGATGTACCAGTCCAAGGATTCCACGTAAATGTAGTTAATGAGTGAGTTGGAGTCCTTGTCGATGAAATACTGCTTATCCTTCTGCTTCGCAATTTCGGCTTTGACCTTCCCCGGCAGTACCGTATCCGGCACCGATTGGGAGATATCTTCCCCCGCATGTGTCACCAAAAAATATTGCTGCTGCAGATCCGACTGCTTGTGAACAGAGCGCAGCCAGAAGGAGTAATCGATGCTGATTCTGGCGAGCCCGTAGGGTTTGTTTTGGCTGTCCTCCAAGTAGGCGTATAGAGACAGCAGATAAGCGCTGGTGGACAGGTCTCTCAGTACATAGTTCGGGTCATTGGGCACCCAATGATAGGAGCCGGCCTTCATGGACTTCGGATCGAACCCGGGGAGATTCCTAAGCTCGCTGTACATGAGAGGGTCCCTGGGCGGATAGGAGGTGTATACGCTTTCATTTAGGTCTAAAATCATAAAGTAAACCGATGGATTGTACAGGAAAAAGCTGTTGTTCAGGTTCATAAAAATATTTTCGATTTGCCGCTTATTTTCAAGAGCATCGTGCTGCTCGGGGTGGCGAAGAACGGATCTAACCGTGTCGTCCTGCTGCAGGAAGATTAGCGTTTTGAACGCGATGCTCATTTGATCTTCCAGGGTTCGGTACATTTGCTCCAGCTGGGAATGGCTTTGCTGACTGATCTTTTGCTGAACGAGGGTTTCAATGCGCTGGTAGTTATATAAATTCAGGACGCAGAAAGGAAGGAGGACCAAGCAAACAAAGGCCATAAACAGGCGGTATTTCAGCTTCTGCGGAATCAGATAACGCATGATTTTGGACACGCGGATACGCCCTCCCAATGCTGCTGCAGTGTTACTTCAAATTATAGCATATAAAAAATACAGCAACCGCCATCGCTGAAATTGCATGGTTTTGTTGCAAGTCCGCCTTCATTTCATCAAAAATGCAAAGATTTGTTCTATTCCCTACTGTGATTTGGCATTATGCGTTCGGTCTGAGGTGCTGGAGTACGCAGCAAAGGACGCATGAATTCCGCAAGCCGCTCGCCGATTCGGATCATGCCGGCGTTTCCGGGATGAAGCAGATCGTGAGAAAGTCCGCGCCAATCGTCCAGCAGCTCACGGCCGTCAACGTAGTGTACGTGGGAGTAGCCGGAGCTTTGCACGATCTTCTGCAAGGCTTCCCTATACTCCTGGCTGGTGGCGCGAACCTCTCGCTCCGGCCAAGACCAGCCCAGATCGGCAAAGCTGGGAAACAGACCGATGCAGACGAGCGGTTTGTCCGGATGGGCGGAAGCGATCGTTTGCACCATGTAACTCGCTTTTTCTGCGAAGCTTTCAGCAGATACGCCCTGGTTCAGCATGTTGACGGAGAGGCACAGCGAGGCGATGGCCCAGTCTTCTCTTGCTGCGATATGGTCGGCGATGGCTTGTTCACAGAAGGCTGCTCCCGGCATGCCCAGATTGATCGAGTCAAGTCTCAACCGCCAAGCGGTTTGACTGACATAGGAGAGGTCGGGCGAAGAGGCGGAGATGCCGAAAGTGATCGATGTCCCGTAAGCCAAATACTTGAGGGCAGGCTTTTCATGCTCGTACGGGGGACGAATCGCCACGCTTGGGAGATCTATCAGATGAACCTCAAATCCTTGGATCACGATCCGCCAAATGGGGCCAAAAGAGGTTCGCGGCACCTTTTCTTTGTAAGGCTGGGCAAATTGGAACATCGGCTCCTGCTCCCGCAAAACGATGGTGGCCGGGGCTTCGCCGACAAGCGTTTCTTCCACCCAATAATCGCCGAAAAAAACCTGCACCTTGCTGATTCCGCCATAGCTGGCCAGGGTTATGTGGACTTCCTCGGTTCTTGTTGTACCGAACCGGATTTCAATGGCGGAGGCTCTGCGAATCTGTTCCTGCCCTTTTTCCAGGAGACCTGCTCGGACCGACTCAGGAACGCGCTGCATCAGCAGCCCGGGCCGGCCTTCTATGCTGATAAGCTCCTCAACGTTATGCAATTCGGCTTGACCGTAAATCATGGTCTGCTCCTCCTTCGACATTTTTGTGCGTATGTAAGGACCATAGAAAAAGAGGAGGGGCTGCCGGCCTGTGTTTTCGGTGGCAACGTTCCTCCTCTTGATGACCTAAGATTTCAGTTCATTCCTACATTTTAGACAAAAAGCCTGGTTTACTTTTGGTTTTGTTTCAGGAATGTATTGTGCCGAGTGACCATAGCGTCTATGGTTTGCTCGAGCGTTTGCGCGCCAAGGAAATACTTTTCGTATTCCTGTGCCCGGAGGTCCATGACTTCCTGTTCTAGACTACGCACGTAAGTCGGCGTTTTGTTGTCGAACATCACATACATCAGCGAATCAAGGTCGTAGGTGTCGCGTTTATCGGCGAGCAGGTTTTTCAGGGCATCGTCCTGATTGGCGTCCTTGGATGCCGGCAATCTTCCGCCTGCAGCCATCGGTGCCATGCCGCCATCCGCATACCATTTCAGGAACTCCCACGCTTCCTTCTGGTGCTTGGATTTGGCGTTAATGGAGATGTAGTCGCCCAGACCGCCCCGAGACACGTATTTATCGGCGCCGTCAACCAGTCTTGGCACGGGGGCAAAGGCGATTTTGAAATTGCGCGGGTAGTCCGTGAAGTTATTCGAGCTCCGCAGCAGCCAGGCACCGATGTTAAGCATCGGGGCATCTCCGCTTAGGAATACTTGTTCCACCGGCATTTTGGATGTTAATTGTTCGCCGAGCGGCGGCGTAGTTTTATCTTCCTTCATCATGGCGTTCAGCGTTTCGAGCCATTTTTTCACGAGCGGATGATCCAGATTGGAGGTTCCATCGGCTTTGGTGTAGCCCTCCTGGGACAGCACGGAATCGATCGGATCCACGAACGGCTCCATATTTTGAATGAACCCGTATTGGTGGCTGCCCTTCAGCTTCTTGGCGTATTCGCGCAGCTCATCCCAAGTCCATTCCTTGGGTACCGGCAGTTTTGCGGCATCCAGAGCATCCTTGTTTAGTGCGATGAAGTAGGAACTTTTGGTGGTCGGCAAGCCGTAGTATTTATCTTTAATCTTCCAGCCTGCGGCATCCGCCCCCATTTTCTCATCGATGTTGTAATCGGTGAATTGGCTGAGATCAAGCGCCAGGTTCGAATCCACACGCTTGGCCGCTTGCGAAACCGTATAGTTGACGTATAAATCCACGTCCTGTCCGGTAATCATCGCCGTATCGAGCTTCAGATTCCCGTCGTCATCGTTGACGAAGCGGACATATTCGATTTGAATATCGGGATGCTCCTTGTTCCAGTTATCGATAACCTGTTGAGGCCCGGATTCCGGCGGGACGCCGCCCCACATTTTCAGCGTGACCGGTTTTCCGGACTTGCCTCCGTTGCTAGCGCTTTCATTATTTGAAGCAGATGAATTGTTGTCCTTGCCACCGCATCCCGCAATCAGGCCCGTCAAGAGCACGAGCACCGTGATCCCGGCGATCCAACGTTTCTTTTTCAAAAGCGACACCCTCCTTAAGAAAACTCGTTTTTATCTTTGCACCTTCAGAATAGCAGACAGGCAAAACAGCCATAAGTAACAAAATAACGGAGTATATGGAACATTCCTGTGCAATTTGGGGCGAGGGGGTGGGGGATATGTTCTATGGTTGAGCAGGCGGGGGGAGAGACAAATAGGTTTTGTTAGTTTCGCCTTAGCGCTAGTTTGATTTCGCCGGGGCATAACTACGGATGTGCTAATGGCGAGGTTAGGTCTGCTTGTGCGCGGGAAACGGGAATAACCCAAGCTGGATGATAGCTGCTAAGCAATAGATTCGATAAAAAAATCCAAACCATCGATTATAATACTTCAATCTCACAGCTGGCACGTAATATAATAAGGTAATAGGTGAGAGATGGACGAAATTTGTACTATATTTCCATACATAAAAATTGGTATTATACTTTTATAGCATATGTGTGGGTGAATAATACTAATATTTACACAAAATTTGTTGATTATCGCAGTCGCACTCCATGCGGGTGCGTGGATTGAAATATATCGAGCAGCAATGGGAAGAGAATGTTGGAAGTCCCCACGCGGGTGCGTGGATTAAAATTCTACAATAAGTAATCGTATTTATGCTCCCACCTCCACTTATGATAAAATACAACTAACATTGCATGGAGGCACAGCCGCTTTTCCATCCTCGCAAGAAAAAATGGGTCAGGAGTGTTGTGTAAGGATGAGAGGATATAATGTATGGCGTCCGTTGTTTATGATACTTATTGCGTTGTTTACGAACGGTTTGGTTACAAACCTATGTATGGTATTTGGAATGTCGCGAACTGCAGCGGGTAATGTGGGATTTGTGGCGATGATGATTGCAGCCGTGATCGTCTATCTGCGGTATACGAAAAACCAGCGGAAACGGAAATAGGATAGTGCGAAGAAGAGACCTTAGGGGTCTTTTTTTTGTGCCATACAAATGAAAAAATACTCTGGAATCTGAACCATCCGAATTCGTTAGCATCCCATTAATCGAAGGTTGAGGTATAGAGGAGGAAAATAGATTTCCAAAAGGCTTGTTCTGTACTCCGTCAAACAGACGGAACGCATTTGCGAAAAATTGGCTATTTGGGAAACTCTAATCGGGATGCATTTAGCTATAAGCTGGACTAAAGTTTAAAAATTTGAAAATGAGTAATTGTATATCTACCCGCTCCTCTGCGCAAAATAACTAATAAAAACGGCTAGGAGCGTGCGATACATGTTTCAAGACTACGAATTTACCGATCTTGGAAATAAGGAAGCCCTCGTCAAAGAGATTCAAAAATTAGAGGAAAAAATTGAGGAAACCCTCGGCGAAAAGGTAAACCTCATTGCTTACTCTGAGAAAAAATTGGATTCAGATAGCTAATTCGCTGCTTGTACTGGTGTTCGTGCTGGGACCCAACCTTTCGAGGTTGGGTTTTTTGCTTTTGTAGGCTTTTCTGTGATTAAGGGGAGGCCTGCAGGATGTGAGTTAGATGTATTTTGTACATCTATTTCAACGTTTTTCGCAAGTGACGGGCAAGTAGCTGCATAACAAATACTAGTAAGTAACCCAACCTTTCGAGGTTGGTTTTTTACCTTTGCAGGGTCTTTTCTAGTTAAGGAGATGCTGCAGCATGTGAGTTAGATGCATCTAGTACAGTTAAATCGGCGTTTTTTGGGATACGGTGAAAAATAGATGCAGAAAGTACATTTAAAAGAGCCATTTTGACCGATAGGCGGGCGATGCGCTGGTTTTAAATGTACATTTTACAACTAAATCCGAAAATCCATAAATTTGGGGCAAAATAACTGCACTTTTTACATTTAGGTGCAGGGTGCAAAATTATGCGTGTGATTTTCCCATGAAACCCCACTCAAGCTTTTGATGTATTATATAGTAAATAAACTTTTGTCGAAGGAGGGAAAAGTTTTGGGAATCGTGTCGAGATTTGTTGATATCATGAAGGTGAATATCCATAGCCTGCTCAGCCAAGCCGAAGATCCGGAGAAGACGATTGATGAGTACATACGCAGCATGAACCGTGATCTGGGCCAGGTAAAGGCGGAGACGGCTTCGGTGCTCGCGGAAGAGAGCCGGGCGAAGCGTGCGCTTGACGAGTGCAGTGCCGAGGTGCGCAAGCTGCAGCGGTATGCGGAGAAGGCCGTGGAGTCGGGAGACGAGGAGCGTGCGCTCAAGTTTCTGGAGCAGAAGGCGAAGCTGGCTGAGCAGCTCATCGGGCTGCAAGCGGCTTACGACGAGGCTGCGGCGAACGCCGCCAAAATGAAGCAGATGCAGGATAAATTAGCGGCGGATATGAGCGGGCTGGAAGCTCGGCGCGCAGAGCTGAAAGCGAAAATGGCCGAGGCCAAGGTACTGCAGCAGAAGAACGCCGGGGGCTCCTCCGGAGGCGGGGCAGGCGCTGCTTTTCAAGCGATGCAGGAGAAGGCCGACCAAGCCATGAATGAAGCGCAGGCTCTTGCCGAGCTAAGGGCCGGGGCCACCAAGGAAGATGATTTGGACGAGCTGATCGCTCAGTTGGAAAAGGGGAACACAGACGCAAATGCCGCACAAGCAGAAACAAAACCGGATCCTCAAAATCCTACTGACGAGCTTGCGGCGATCAAGGCAAAATTAGACCCGAAAGAATCGTGAATTCTTTCTGACATGAGGTGAGCAAATTGCCGGTCATTGAATACAAATGCCCGAGCTGTGGCAGCGGCATGGTGTTTGATAGTGCGACGGGTGCGCTGTCCTGTCCAAGCTGCGGACGAAAGGACAATATAGAGCAGATCGCCGATCCGCTGAAGCGGCCGGTTTTTTCAGAGGATGAGGTCAAAGAGTATCATTGTGAGAGCTGTGGCGCCATCATCGTAACCGAACCGGAAACGAGCGCGACAACGTGCAGCTTTTGCGGCTCCGCCGTGGTCCTGAGCGACCGATTGAGCGGGAGCCTTGCCCCGGTGGCGGTGATTCCTTTTTCAATCAGCAAGGAAGAAGCCGCTGCGGCGTTCAAAAAATGGTGCAGAAAAGGTCTGTTAACGCCAAAAGGCTTTATGAATGCCAATCGGATCAAGGGCATTACCGGGATGTATGTCCCTTTTTATCTCTATGATTTGGATAATGATGTGGAGGTTCAGGGGCAGGGGACCAAGGTAAGGGTCTATACAAGCGGCGATTATGAAGTCACGGAAACGGATTACTTTGATTTTTACCGCAAAATTCAGCTTGACTATGTGAAGCTGCCGGTCGATGCCTCGGCGAAAATGAACGATCAACTGATGGACAAGCTGGAGCCTTTTCCATATCAAGAGCTTAAAGATTTCAAAACGCCTTATCTCGCCGGGTACATGGCCGAAAAATACAGCTACACCGACGAAGAGCTTGTCCCGCGGGCCAAAGAGAAGATTGAACCTTACATAAATTCTTTTATCTCCTCCACGGTGGCTGAATATACGACAGTCAGCTACACCGACAAACAGATCGATACTGAGGTGAAGCGTGCGGATTATGTGCTGCTGCCGGTGTGGATGGTTTATTATGATTACGATAAGGCTGAGTATACGTTTGCGATGAACGGACAGACAGGTAAAGTGGTGGGTAAGCCGCCAATCAGCAAAGCAAAGGTTGCAGCGTGGTTTTCGGGTATTTCCGCAGTCGCCTTCCTGTCGTTAAAAATCGTCTCATGGATGATGGGAGGCGGGTTCCTGTGAAAAAGAAATTTGCGGTTCTAACCGCTTTGTTGGTTCTCTTCTTCTACATGGGTGCAGCAGCTCCATTCCTGACGGATACAGCAGCCGCGGCATCAAGCCAATCCAAAACATTAATCTATGACGACGCCCATCTGCTCAGCCAAGCGGACGTTGATGAACTGAATGCTATGGCTAATAAGTATGGGGCTGAGCGGCAAACGGATATTATTATTTTGACATCAGAAAATCAGGAAAATAAAGACGTGGTAGACATCGTCGAGGATTTTTACGATAAACAGGGTCCCGGGTACGATAAAGCGCATGGCAATGCCGTCATCCTGACCCTTGATATGAACAATCGGGATGTTTATATTGCCGGATTCGGCAAAGACGAGGATTATTTGGATGACAGCCGGGCTACCAAGGTCAGAGAGAAGATTACCCCTTATTTATCCGATGGCGATTATAAGGGGGGCTTCGAAAAGTATATTAAAGAAACTAATCGGTACTTGGGGTTCAAGCCAGGCGTAAATCCTGATAACCCGCTGTTTAATATCTGGGTCCAACTAGGGGGTGCCTTGGTGATTGGCGCTCTAGTCGTAGGTGTGATGGTATTTCGCTCCGGAGGCCGGGTTACGGTAGATGGATATACCTATGAGGACGTGAGCAGGTCCGGCGTACTGGAGCATGAGGACCGGTACATTCGGACGACCGTTACGAAACGGAAAATTGAAAAAGACAACGACAATAGCTCCGGAGGCGGTGGGGGAACCACCGATGGCGGTTATTCGCATAGCGGAAGCCGGGGAACTTTTTAAGGAAAGGGATGAGGTAAAGTATGGGACTGTTTAGAAACCAATTTGCAAATGTAGTGGAATGGGAAGAATTCCGGGATGATATGATTTTCTGGAAATGGAGCAACCGGGAGATTAAAAAAGGAAGCAAACTGATCATACGCTCCGGCCAGGATGCCATCTTCCTGAACAATGGAAAAATCGAGGGAATTTTCAAGGATGATGGGGAATTTAATATCGAATCGGATATCATTCCTTTCCTGTCAACGCTAAAAGGCTTTAAGTTTGGCTTTAACAGCGGAATGCGGGTTGAGGTGCTGTTCGTCAATACGAAGGAATTTACCGTAAAATGGGGGACGCAAAATCCGGTTCTGATCCCGACACCTCAGCTTCCGGGCGGCATGCCGATCCGGGCCAACGGGACGTTCAATTTCAAGGTAAGCGACTACGTTACACTCATTGACAAGGTTGCCGGCATCAAAGAGACCTTCCTCGTGGACGATGTGAAAATCCGGATTACCTCCGTGCTGGACCAATTGCTGATGAAGTGGATCAGCCGGAAAGGCAAGGACATGTTCAATCTGCAGGCCAATGCGGTCGATATTGCCAGAGGCATTCGTGAGGATCTGGATATGCAGGTGATGGATGACGGAATGACGATCACTGGCTTTCAGGTAATGAGCTTCAACTATCCGAAGGAAATCCAGGATATGATTACGAAGGCGGCCTCTTATGAAATGGTCGGGGACGTCTCCAAGTACCAGCAGATCAGCATGACCGACGGCATAGCTTCGGGCAAGGTGCAAGGCGGCGGGGCCGCTGCGGACATGGCCGGGATGATGATGGGCATGAACATGGCGGGTGAGATGCTGAAGAACATGAATCAGAGCATGCATCAAGCCAGCGGTGCACCGGGGGCTTCAGGTGCTCAACCAGCGGCGGCCCCGACTCCGTCGCAACCAGGTGCTGCGCCTGCTTCAGGCACAGGTGCCGAGGGCGGCGGTAAAAAGCCGAACTTCTGCCCGAACTGTGGCACGAAGAACGAAGGAGCCAACTTTTGCCCGAATTGCGGGCAGAAGCTGGGGTAACTATATAGTGTAGCTTTGGCTAAAACAAAGTGCATGCAAAAAACAAAGCGCCGAGTTGGATAGGTGATTTTCACCTGACAACCGGCGCTTTTTTAGCCCTGAATATTACCACTCTGATCTACTTGACTAGTTTTCTTCATTAACCCCAAACCGCTGTATTACTTTTTCCTTTATCGAGATGGTAGCTGGAATAAATACCGGCAAAAATATCAGGCACAGCAATAATATTCCTACTATAACCGTGATTGATAACTGCATTAAGGTCAATACACCCGACGGATACATTGCTGCAAACGTTCCGGACAAAATAATTCCTGCTGAGAAAATAATGCCTCCTACACTTTTCGCTGCCTGCACAATTGATTCTGTTAATGACATATGTTTATTTTCTCTATGTCTCATGATAAGGAAAATGCTGTAATCCACTCCAAGAGCAATAATCATAATAAATGCAAAGAATGGTACATTCCAGGTCAGAGCCCCTTTTCCTAAAACATGGTCAAAAATGAGTCCTGAGATTGACATTGCAATGTAGTACGATCCAATTAAAGAAACCATAACAAATACTGACATCCAGAAATCTCTTGTTACAACAAATAGCACAATCAATATTCCAGTAAGCATTATAATACTGGAGAGTCTGAAATCTTTTTCCGACATGGCTTTTAAGTCAACATTCATCTGGGTTGTTCCGTACATTCCCCATTCTGAATCCTTTAGAGAAGACGTTTTAATTTTAGCAGATACCGTATTATGGATATCTTCGACGATGTTCATAGCCTTTTCAGAATAAGGATCTATGCTAAGTTCAACGTTTATTTTAGTAATATTTTTATCCTCGGACATGTACATATCCATTGATTTTACAAAATCTTCACTATCAATTTTATCTTCCGGAATAAAAAAGGTTGCTGTCGTTTGGGATTCACTGAGTTTTTCCATATAGGATCTCGCATCTACTAAGCCTGTTGATATTTTAGATAGTCCTGTCCTTGCCCCAGAAAGACCATCCGTTAATTGGCCTAATTCCTCTGGCAGACTGTTAATACCATCTATCATTTGATTTTGTCCATCCGCCAGCTGTGTTGATCCTTCTTCTAACTTACCAAGGGCATCTGCAATCTTTGCCTGCCCATCAGCTGCTTCCACTAGTTTTGAACTCATAGTTGAACTGCCTTGTTTTAGCTTACTTGTGCCATCTTTCATCGCCTTAATACCACTTTCTGCCTGAGCCAAACCCTGATTTGCTTTTTCCAATGAAGTATTTGCCGCAGATATTGATGCTTTTAATGTAGTAATACCATCAACCAGTTCCTGTAATTTTGAATTGAGTGCAATTGTGGTCTGTTTCATAGTAACAAAGGTAGCATCCTGAGCCAATTCAGGATGTTCCGCTTCGAGTTTGCCCTGCATAGCAACAACCCCGCCAAAAGCCGTTTGGAAGCTCTTTGTTTGCTCAAGAAGTTGTCCCAAGCCTGTTCCAATCTGCTGATAACCTTTTCCTAATGCAGTATATGCATTTGTTAATTCCGCAACGGAAGTATCAAACACCGCCATTGAATTATCAAGCGTTTCAATACCTGCAGATAAATCCTTTGAAGCCTTCGATGCATCACCCATCCCATTTTTAAGCTTGGTAACAGAAGTATGAATCAAATCGATATTTGAAGTTAAATCCTCGGCACCCTTCTGAAGTTTATCAATCTTCTCTGTATCCACCTCCTTCGATTGAATCTCATCTATGGCATCTTTAAGACCATCATTGACTTTGTCTACACCTTCTGTTGCATCATTCAGTCCATCGTTAACCGCAGCAGTCTGGTCGTTAATGTACAATTCTTCAATTCTTTGACCTTTTGGCTGAGTCACACTATATACTTTTTTAACTCCATGAACCGATTTAATTGCTTCTGTAATATCATCCAATGTAGATAAGGTATTTTGATTATCCATCGTTTGATTGTTCTTTATTGCTATTGTTACAGGCAGTGCTTTGCCTACGCTGAAGTGATCCGTTACAACATTAAAACCCGTAACAGAGGAATATTCACTGCCTACTTCCTTCAGGTTGTTATAGGAAAGATTCTCTGTATAGAAATAAGAGAGACCACATACCAATAAAACAAACAATAATGCAAAATAAGGTCGTTTCGTAGAAAGAGAGGCTACCTTCTCCCAAGCTTTACTGTCAGAATGTCCTGCGGTTTTGAGCGGAGACCAGAAAATGTACTTCCCAAATAATTTCATCATCGCAGGTAAAAATGTAAATAGCATTACTATCAAAACAGCAACCCCCACTGCCACTGCCGAGGCCGACCTGTATACTTTAAATTGCGAAAGCATAAGGCAGGTAAACCCAATAAAAATAGTAAGCGAACTAATAACAACCGTTTTTCCTGCCGTCTTATATGTATTAATTATTGCTGTATTTTTATCAAGTCCATGATGCAGCTCTTCCTTGAAACGCATCAATAGCAGCATGGAATAATCAGTGCCAATTCCAAAAAGAACCAAAACGAGGAATACATTTGTAAAATTTGATATGGTGAAATTCATATTATCTACTAGCTGTAATACAATCCCTCTTGAAACTAAAAATGACAATCCTACATTCATAAGGATGATAAAAGGGGCTGCAGGAGATTTAAAAACTACTATTAAGATAAATATAATTAAGACAATTGTAATCAGCTCTGTCTTTTTTACCCCTTCCTCTACGGTCTTTACAAAGTCCTCCAAAATAAAATCCGAGCTTTCGAATAACATTCTACTCCGTCAACTTTCAGTAGGCTTGATATTTTCTCTCTTATTTCATCTACCGTTCTGTCCTGTTTCTCGATGCTTATCGGAACCAGTAATGTAGTTTTATCTTCTGAAATTACTTGATCTTCAAGATCCTTATTTGTAAATACATTGAGAACTTTTTTGACTCCATATTTCTCTTTATTACTTTCCAGATTGCTTACCTTTTCTTTTATAAGATTGAAATTCTCTTGTGAAAGCTTTTCTTTATTATGATAAACCATGATAGTATCCAGAACGTTATCATCTTTACTCACATGATCTAATTCTTTCAGTATATTTTGCGCAATGGAGTAGGAATAATTTGCATCAATTTCTGCCTGACCTTTATCTCTTACCAGCTTCCCCATATCCGGCATTGTAACTAAAACAACTGTAAGAATGACTCCCCACAATATGATAGATATCCAGCTTTTATTAATCAGTTTATTCATGTCTGGCCACACCTTTCGATATCATCCTTATGCCTGTAGATATTTCAGATATTCTTTCCTTTCTCGTTCGTGAAAGTCTCATTCCTTTCTGCTAATAATATTTTGTTTTTTAATGAACATTGTGTTGATTAATAAATATATTTCGATAATAATAAATGCATAAGTAAATAACAATAATCAATGTTTTCTAGATAAGTTGTTTAATAAACACCTATCATTTTAAGAGTTAATTAATGAACACATCATTTTAAAATTGTTGATTATGAATACGGGATTTATATAAAAGGAGGAGCTTAATTTATGGAAAATAATCTTGACACAAAATCAGACAGGAGAATCCGAAAAACCAAGAAAGCCTTAAAAGAAGGGTTAACCAGTCTCATGTCCGAAAAAAGCATTAAAAATATCTCTGTGAAAGAACTGACAGAAAAAGTAGATATTAATCGCGGCACATTTTATCTGCACTATAAAGATGTATTTGATATGGTAGAACAATTAGAAGCAGAAATGCTGAAGGATTTTACAAAGGTTATGGAATCACACACGGCAAGTAAATTAAACGAACAACCTCTTCCCTTGTTAACAGATATTTTTTTGTTCTTAAAAGAAAATGCCCCCATGTGTGCTGCTCTTCTCAGCAGCAATGGTGACATTGCATTTGCGAATCATTTAAAAGAAATTGTACGTGAAAAATGTTTAAAGGATTGGAGGGAATTGTTCCATAACGGTAAAGTTAACAATTTTGAATATTTCTACAGTTTCATATTATCTGGATGTATCGGTTTATTTGAAACGTGGTTAAAAAATGGATTAGTTGAAACACCGGAACAGATGGCGAAGCTTGCAGAAGAGATGATTACATATGGAATTAAAGTCTTGAAATAAAATATCCTGTGAAGCAAAAAGCGCGAGCTGCTTAGATGTTTTACATCTAAAGCAACAAGCGCTTTTTGACATGCGTGTGATGGTTAAAACCTCAGAACCTGCCGTAGAATGCGTTCCGGTAAACATCGGCCAGCTCTGTGACGAGCGGCATGCGAGGGTTTGCGGTGGTGCACTGGTCCTCGAAGGCCAGGTCGGCCAGCATGTCGACTTTGGATTCAAAGTCGGATGGGTCGAAGCCGAGATCCTGGAATTTCTCCGGGATGCCGAGCGATTTGTTCAGCTTGCGGACAGCCTCGATCAGGCTGTTCACCCCTTCTTCCGTCGTACGGGCCGGCATTCCCAAGATGCGAGCGATCTCTGCATAGCGCTCATCGGCGATGAAATAGTGGTATTTCGGGAAAGAGGCGAATTTCGACGGCTTCATTGCATTGTAACGAATGACATGCGGCATCAGAATCGCGTTCGTCCGGCCATGCGCCGTATGGTATTCACCGCCCCATTTGTGGGCCAAGCTATGGTTGATGCCCAGGAAGGCGTTGGCAAAGGCCATGCCGGCAATCGTCGAAGCATTATGCATTTTTTCGCGAGCGATCGGGTCGGCCTCGTGAAACGATTTCTCCAGGTACTGGAACACCAGCTTGATGGCATGCAGCGCTAAGCCGTCGGTGTAGTCGCTCGCCATGACAGAAACATAAGCCTCGATGGCATGTGTGAGCACGTCCATTCCGGTATCGGCAACCGCAGTCTTCGGAAGCGTGAAGACCAGCTCCGGATCGACGATCGCCACGTCCGGCGTCAGCTCGTAGTCCGCGAGCGGGTACTTGGTGTGGCCGTGCTTTTTATCCGTAATGACGGCAAAAGACGTAACCTCCGAGCCCGTGCCCGAGGTTGTCGGGATAGCGACGAATTGGGCTTTGACACCAAGCCGTGGATATTTGTACACCCGTTTACGGATATCCAGGAACTTCTGCTTCAGCGATTGGAAGCTCGTATCCGGGTATTCATAGAACAACCACATCGCCTTCGCTGCGTCCATCGGGGAGCCGCCGCCCAGCGCAATGATGCAGTCTGGCTGGAAGTTCTGCATCATAGCCGTGCCGCGTTCCACCGTCTCTACGGACGGGTCCGGCTCGACCTGGGCGAAAATTTCGACCATTACCGGTTTTTCACGCTTTCTCAAGTAGTATTCGATTCGATCCACATACCCGAGTTTAACCATCATTTCGTCAGTGACGATCAGCACCTTGGAGATGTTAGGCATTTTCTCAAGATACTGCGTCGCGCCTTTTTCAAAGTAAATCCGAGGTGGAATTTTAAACCATTGCATATTTACCGTCCTATATGCCACTCGTTTGATGTTCAACAGGTTAACGGCGGATACGTTTGAGGTGGTCGAGTTTCGGCCATACGATCCGCAGCCTAGTGTCAGAGATGGCAGATTTGTGTTGTAAATGTCGCCGATGGCGCCATGCGTGGATGGTGAATTGACGATGACACGGCCTGTTTTCAATTTATCTGCAAAAGCCTCGATGACGTCGTTGTCCTTCGAATGAATGACCGAAGAGTGGCCGAGGCCGCCAAAAGCGACGATTTCCGCAGCGCGTTCAATGCCAGCTTCGGCCGATGGTACCCGGTAGCAGGCCAACACAGGGCTTAATTTTTCAGCAGAAAGCGGGTACTTGGTTCCGACCCCTTCCAGCTCGGCGACGAGAATTTTCGTATGCTTCGGAACCTGAAGGCCCGCCATTTCGGCGATTTTGTAGGCGGGCTGTCCGACGATCACGCCGTTCACGGCACAGCGTTCCCCGGTGATGACCAGACCCGAAACCGCGTCGGTTTCCTCTTTGTTCAGGAAATAGCAGCCATTGTCGGTCATCATCTTGCGAACCTGATCATAGATCGGTTCCTCGATGATAACCGACTGTTCGGAAGCACAGATCATGCCGTTATCGAACGTTTTGGACAAGATCAGGTCGGTCACGGCTTGGCGCACATCGGCTGTTTTTTCAATAAAGCACGGCACGTTACCCGGCCCAACGCCCAGCGCAGGCTTGCCTGTGCTGTATGCTGCCTTAACCATCGCTGAGCCGCCAGTAGCGAGCACAAGGGCAACATCCGGATGATTCATCAATAGCTGGGTCGCTTCAAGTGACGGGGTCTCAATCCACTGCACGCAGTACGCCGGTGCTCCTTCTGCTACGGCTGCATTAAGCAGCGTACGGGCAGATTCCACACTACATTTCTGAGCGGATGGATGAAACGCAAAAATAATCGGATTTCGCGTTTTCGTAGCGATCAGCGTTTTGAACATTGTCGTGGAAGTCGGGTTCGTTACGGGAGTTACCCCGGCAATCACACCGACCGGCTCGGCGACACGCTGAAAATTTTCGTATGGATTTTCTTCAATAATTCCGACGGTTTTGTCATGCTTGATACTGTGGTAAATGTACTCTGTGGCAAAAAGGTTTTTCGTAATCTTGTCTTCATATACCCCGCGTCCGGTTTCTTCTACCGCCATTTTGGCGAGCAGCATATGCTTATCCAGCCCGGCTAACGCCATCGCTTGGACGATGCGGTCAATTTGCTCCTGATCCATCTGCAGGAATGCCTCCTGCGCAGCCAAGGCACGGGCCACCAGACGGTTGACTTCCTCCTGTGCGGAGTTTTTTTCGGCCGTGTTGTCTTTGCCCTCTGCCTCGTTGTTTGGGGCAGTCATCATTCGATCCCTCCCTGAAATATACTCTTAAGAAATCATGTTCAGTTTTTCCTGCTTTCGCATAATTATTAGCGCTTACCCCTTAAACAGCAGCGTGCAAACATGGGGGTTTTACCACCTTTTAGTTAGCATCTCTTCATCCACCGTCATTACCAATGTTTGAACCCTCTTTAGTTTTGCTTAGACTGAACCATACTATGTGCATCCCACAGCAATGATGAATGTAATAAAGGAGGAAATCACGTTATGCAGGCATGGGAAAGCTTTAAATCAGGAACCTGGCAAGAAGAGGTTGATGTCCGCCAGTTTATCCAGCTCAACTATGAACCGTATGAAGGGGATGCGTCTTTTCTGGCGGGTCCCACGGAAGCGACGCAGCAGCTATGGAAACAGTTTATGGATCTGGCCAAAAAAGAACGCGAAAACGGTGGTGTCTTAAATATGGACACCAAGGTCGTATCCAGCATCGTTTCGCATGGGCCCGGGTATTTGAACAAAGAGCTTGAACGGGTCGTTGGCATGCAAACCGATGAACCGTTCAAACGGGCGCTTCAGCCCTACGGCGGGGTCCGAATGGCGGAAAATGCCTGCGAATCTTACGGCTACAAGCTGGATCCCGAGATAGAGAAAATTTTCTCCACCTATCGAAAAACCCATAACCAAGGGGTTTTTGATGCGTATACACCCGCTATGAAGCTGGCCCGTAAATCGGGCGTTATCACAGGGCTTCCGGATGCGTACGGCCGGGGACGGATTATCGGCGACTATCGACGGGTGGCTTTGTATGGCACCGATTTTTTGGTAAATAGTAAAAAGCAGGAGCTTACCCTGTTTGACGAACGCGCCATGACCGAAGATATTATTCGGGCCAGGGAGGAAATCGCGGAGCAGATACGCGCTTTGGGCGAACTGCGTGAAATGGGCGCCAGCTATGGCTACGATATTTCGCAGCCCGCCAAGACGGCGCAGGAAGCGTTCCAGTGGCTGTATTTTGGCTATTTGGCTGCGATCAAGGAGCAGAATGGAGCCGCTATGAGCCTTGGGCGTACGTCTTCATTTTTGGATATTTATGTCACGCGTGACCTTAAAGAAGATCGGATAACCGAGCAAGAGGCTCAAGAACTTGTTGACCATTTTGTCATGAAGCTGCGGATGGTGAAGTTCGCGAGAACACCGGAGTATAACCAACTGTTTAGCGGGGATCCAACCTGGGTAACCGAGTCGCTGGGCGGGATCGGGTTGGATGGGCGTACGCTCGTCACCAAAAACTCTTTCCGTTTTCTCCACACGCTTCAAACGCTCGGCCCGTCTCCTGAACCTAACTTAACTGTGCTGTGGTCCACGCGCCTGCCGCAGAATTTTAAGGATTATTGCGCTAAGATGACGATCGAGACCAGCTCGATTCAATACGAAAATGATGATTTAATGCGGACTTATTTTGGAGATGATTATGGTATTGCCTGCTGCGTATCCGCCATGCGGATTGGGAAGCAGATGCAGTTTTTCGGCGCTCGGGCTAACTTGGCAAAAGCACTTCTATATGCGATTAATGGCGGTGTCGATGAAAAAATGAAGGTGCAAATCACTCCACCATTGCGCTCGATCTCGTCGGAAAAGCTGGACTATGACGAAGTGATGGCTGCATTCGACCATGTCATGGAATGGCTTGCGGAGCTGTATATCAATACGCTCAATGTTATCCACTTCATGCACGATAAATACTGTTATGAACGCCTCGAAATGGCGCTCCATGATCAGGAGACAATGCGGACGATGGCGACCGGGATCGCCGGACTGTCTGTCGCCACTGACTCGCTCAGCGCCATCAAGTATGCTAATGTTCGTCCGGTCCGGGACGAGAATGGCATCGCCATTGACTACATCATCGAGGGCGAATATCCCGCTTACGGCAACAACGATGATCGTGTCGACGCGATTGCTGTGGATCTGGTTAAACGGTTCATGCGCAAGCTGAAAAAGCACCAGACCTACCGGCAGTCGAGAACAACCATGTCCGTACTGACCATTACGTCGAACGTTGTATACGGCAAGCTGACCGGGAATACGCCGGACGGAAGAAAACAGGGCGAGCCATTTGCACCGGGGGCCAATCCGATGCACGGCAGAGACCATAAAGGCGCCATTGCTTCTTTGGCCTCCGTGGCGAAGCTGCCTTATGAATACTCGCTCGACGGCATCTCAAACACGTTCTCGATCATTCCGGGGGCCCTTGGCAAAAATCTGGATGAACGTGTCCACAATCTGACCGCTATTCTTGACGGGTATATGGTCAAAGACGGCCATCACCTCAACATCAACGTGTTCGACAAAGAAACACTGCTGGATGCGATGGAACGTCCGGAGAAGTATCCGCAGCTTACGGTCCGGGTGTCGGGCTATGCCGTCAACTTCATCAAGCTGACGAGAGAGCAGCAGCTCGATGTCATCAACCGGACCTTTCATGGAAAAATCTAACCGCAGCGATGGAGTCATCGAAAAAGGGGAGGCGCGGATGGAGCAGCAGGAAGGTCGCATTCACTCGATTGAAACGTCCGGGATGGTCGATGGACCGGGCATCCGCTACGTTGTTTTTATGCAAGGGTGTTTGCTGCGCTGTCAGTACTGTCACAATCCGGACACGTGGACCCTTGGAAAAGGGAGAATCGTCACCGTCCGGGAATTGGTCGATGAGATTCAGGGATACCTCCCGTTCCTGAAGTTTTCCGGGGGCGGAATTACGGTCAGCGGCGGCGAGCCTTTGCTGCAGGTTGATTTTCTGCTCACGCTATTTCGGACCTTAAAGCGCGAGCTTGGCATTCACACAGCTATCGATTCGTCGGGCGGCTGCTTTACCCGGCACAGCCATTTTTTCGAACCCTTGCAGGAGCTTATGAAATACACCGATCTTGTGCTGCTCGATTTGAAGCAGATCGATCCGCAGAAGCATATCGCGCTAACGGGCAAGCCGAACGAGCACATTCTTGATTTTGCCCGCTATTTGTCGGATGCCGGAATACCGGTGTGGATCAGGCATGTGCTGGTTCCCGGGATCTCGGACGATGAAGCGGACTTGCGGAAGCTGGCCGATTTCATCAAAACGCTGCGCAATGTGGAGCGTGTGGAAATCCTGCCCTATCACGAAATGGGGAAATTCAAATACGAGGAGCTTGGCATTGAATACCCACTCCTCCATACCAAGCCGCCGGATGAGGAAACGATCCGTAGGGCGAAGGAGATTTTGGGCGCACAGTGAGACCAATGTATGCGAAAGAACCGCGGCACCTAAACGGTGTCCGCGGTTTTTTCGTGTGTGGGTAAGCCTACTGACAAATTGTTGTTTGGGAAGAAGTCAGGAAGTAGGGAGTTAGGGATTCAGTGAGTCCCGAAGTCTCGAAGTCTCGAAGCTCCGAAGCCCGAAGCCCCCGGGCCGCTAGTTGTATTTTGTACATTTATTTTTTTCTTTTTAGCCGGTAGGAGGAAAATAAATGCAAAAAGTACATTTAAATGAGCTCATTAGTCCGAGAGGACACGATATGGGATGTTTTAGATGCACTTTCTGCAACTAAAATGGGAAAAATGACCAAAACAGGGCAAATAAATGTACTTTTTACATCTAAATGTCACAAATGGGCTGAAATCTAACTGCAGCCTGTCTTTGAGCCGCTCGCTTTCCTCGCACCACCATGCTTTAACTAGTTTGTTAGCAGTAGCGTGCTTAAGATAGCCTCCAAGCTTACCTTCAAATTACCTTCAAGCGAACCTTTATGCTCATAATGGCAGCTCTTCCTCGGCCGAAAGGGCATTGTACCGCTCAAGCGCTTTGGTAGAGGCCTCCAGCATTCTTCGTTTCAAGTAATCTCCCTCAAGGACCCGAACACGTTTTCCCAGAAAGCGGATTTTGGAGAGCAGATATTCGGCCTCATCCGCAAAAACGCTTATCCGAATCTGGTACGTGTTGCTTGGTTCGTCGTACTCTACGGTTTTTTCGAAGCAAGAGAAGGCGTAGAGGATGCGCGACAATTCCTTGTGATAACCACGGCACACCTCAACGACGACTTCCGTCTTGCGAGAATCAAGAGTCTCGCTGATTTTGGCAAAGGCGCGTTCCACGGTGCGTGGGCTTATCGGTTCAGGCGACACCGTAATGATCTTGTTCAGCCGGGTGCTCATAATGGCCTGATGGCGAAGATGATACCAGAGCAAGTACCACTCTCGCTTTATCATCGAGTATTCCAATTTGTACGGGAGACCGTTGTGGTCCGTGTTCACACGATCTCCCTTCACTTGGTAGGAAATTTGGATCCCGTTTCGGTTCAAAATATATTGCCGTAAAGAGCGAAGAAGCGGGTGATACACTTGTTTCTCCACGCTTTTTCCTTTCTCAAGCACCAAGTCTGCCGTTTCCATAGCCTGGTCCTTTTCCAGGATCGAGAGCAGCTTTTGCTTTGTGTCCATCGTGAAGGCATCGGTCGAGGCGGGATGATCCAGCATCTTCTTGAGCCAGGCCCGCTCATGTGCGGTGACCATGAAGGTGCCGGAATCCTCCAACCGGTTGATGACCTGGTAGTTAAAAATCTTTTCAAACGGATTCATAGTACGACCTGATCTCCTTCCACTCAGCAATCATTTCCCGGCGGAACTGATGGGGCTCCAGAATCTCGCAGCTCGAACCGAAGCTTCGCAGCCACGGCTTAATCTCCGTCGTTCCATTTACCGTGATTTCGTAGACGAAGCTTTCTTCGTCCTCGGACACGATCGTCCCCCATTGTCCCTGCAGCAGAACGCGTTCCTTGATAAAGTTAGGCTCGGATCTGCCCGGGTTATAAAACCGCGCCCGCACCTTAACCGGAGCCCCGGTATCGATTAGCCAGCTGTACTGCATTTTCTGGTCAAGCTCGGCTGTTTTTTTCGCAAAAAAGGCTTCAGGCACCGTCTCTGCATCCTCAATCTGAGTCATGCCCTCCATCCGGTATTTGCGAATTCCCTCTCTGCCATGCGCCAACAGGTACCACCTGCCGTATTGGTGATCGTAAACGACCTTCAAGGGGAGCGTCTTCTCGGCTTTGCCTTCGGTCTCTCGTTCAAACAAAGGATTCGTATTTTGCGAGGCATAGCTTTTGTCGGATTTTGGGGAAAAGTACAAGAAACACAGCTTCCGGCGCCCCCGTATCGCATCCAGCAGCGTAAACAAATGCGCTTCATCCAAAATCCGCGAATAATAGTGATATTTATAGAGAAAAGGCTCTATCGCTTGTTCTTCGGGCATACGCCTTTGCAAATGCTTTTTTAGCCCGTCCCGGAGCAAATAGCCTTGCACGGAAGGAACCTGCGTATTCGCCATGACATCGACAAAATCATATAAATCGTATAGCTCCTCATCCGTTAGCTCTTGAACGAGATCGTTCTCCAGCCGGTAACGGTAAGGGCGAGTAGGGGAGTCTTTTCGAATGACACCGACCGATTCTAGATATTTAAGATCTGACCGTATCGTCTTTTCATCCGGGAGCGAAGCGTCCAGCGGCAGGCTTTTGCAGCACATATCCATCAGCTCCATGGCCGTTAGCGATTGCTCATTCAGGGCGGCTAACAGGAGCGATATTCTATGCGACTCGGAATCTTTCAGGGACTTGGCTCGAAAAAGAAAGAGCAGCATCGGGTCGGTAGACTCGTAATAGTTGAAGCGGATTGCCTCCATGAACTCCTTCCCCTGCTCTTGCGGGAGTTGCTGATACATGGCGCTAACGATATCTTTTAGCCGGCGAATTGTTTTATCAAAGGTATGTACGGAAATGCCGAGCCGCTTGGCGAATTGCTGCCTGCTGTAAGCACCGCTTGTCAGCACGAGCATGCGTAAAAATTGAATTTCTTTATCAAAGCTTTCCTTGGCCATATGAGATGCACCCGCTTCTAAATATGCTAATTGTTATTGTAGCAGGTAATAACAGGGGACGGTGTAGTCCGGACTGGCTAATTTTTCAAACTTCGTAATACTTTCGCCATGTTCGCAGACTCTAAAATGAGCGAAGATAGGTTTACAAGAAAAACCGCAAAGGAGTGAAGCCCGATGACCACGGATTCCAAATTCCATGCAAATATCCTAAACGAACTGCATACCATTGAACGCGAGGAAGGGGTTCGCATTCTTTACGCCTGCGAATCGGGAAGCCGGGCATGGGGCTTTCCTTCAAAAGACAGCGATTATGACGTCCGGTTCTTATACATCCGGCCGCAGGAGTGGTATTTATCGATCTTCGAGGGCCGGGATGTAATCGAGCGGCCGATCAGTGACCAGCTAGATATCAACGGCTGGGATTTGAAAAAAGCGCTGTTGCTGTTCCGCAAATCGAATCCACCGCTGCTGGAGTGGCTGCAATCGCCAATTCAGTACATGGAGAAGTATTCCGTTGCAGAGCAAATTCGCCGCATTTCTCCGCTCACGTTTTCGCCAAAGTCTTGTATGTACCACTATCTCAATATGGCCAAAGGAAACTACCGGGGTTATCTCCAAGGGGAGCAAGTCAAGATCAAAAAATACTTCTACGTGCTGCGTCCGGTATTGGCCTGCGCATGGATCGAGAAACACAATACGATGCCGCCGATGGATTTTGAAACACTGGTGCGGGAACTGATCCCGGCGGGAAGTGAGCTGATGGACTCGGTTATACAGCTGCTAGCCCGCAAGAAGGCCGGGGAAGAACTCGATCTCGAGGCGAAGCTGCTTCCGATCCATGCTTATCTGGAGGAGCGGCTCCTTTATTTCGAGGAGGTCGCCGCGAGGTTCAAGGAGCAGCAGGGCGGAATCGATGCGCGGCTGAACGAGCTATTCCTGTCGGCGCTGCACGAGGTGTGGGGATCGGCGGCCGGGGCCGCCCTTTAAAGGCGGCGTGCATTGCTGGATGCATCCAGCTCGGTATGCACATGCTGGCGGTTCCCTTCGCCGACATCTCCCCTCAGCATGAGGCGTACCAAGAGGTCGCGGCCAACCTGCTGTTTGAGGTAGCTCAGGAGCGGGAGATCGATCCGCGGCTGTAAAAGAAAAGTGCCTGAACCTTGTCGTTCAGGCACTTTTTATGGTCGGCTTTTCATGTGCTCGGTTGCGGCCATCCGTTGTCGTTCAACTCACTCTCCGCAAGGCTGCTCGTTCTCGGTGGTTGTCGTCTCTCGCTCGTCTGCCTACTGGTGCCTTCCCGCTAACGAACCTAATAAGCACTATTTGGGCAAAATTGAGGGATACGAGATTTTAACGAATCTAGCAAACGCTATTTTACATTAATTCGCTATTTTCAGGTCCTTTTGGGGCAGATAAGACCGTATGGATTCGTTAGAATTTGAATTTCGCCTTCTTTGGCTAAATAAGCGCTATTAGATTCGTTAGCCAAACGGATACGTGACGGCAAGTTTTATATGGCTCAAGCAGTGGCACAAGCAAATTGCCTGATCCATTACCAACGTCCATAACTAGGCGATCCGAGGCATAGTACCGACACAACACCAAGCACAACACCAAGCACAACACCAAGCACATCAACAAGCGCTCTTACCAACGTATTACCAAGCAATCACCAGGCGCTCATCTAGTGGTCCACCAAACTCATCACCAGGCGCATACCCGAGGGGGCCAACTCATCACCCAGCGGTTTTAGCGCAATTCCCGGTGCAACAACTTATCGTCCTCCACACCATGCCCATCAACCTAACGCTGCTTCAACAAATCTCTGATTTCCGTCAGCAGTATCTCTTCTTTAGTCGGTTCTGGTGGTGCTTCAGGCTTGGGATCATCTTCCTTACGCTTAAATTTGTTGATTCCTTTCACAAAAAGGAAGATCGAGAAGGAGACGATAAAGAAATCGACGACGGTTTGAAGAAAAGCGCCATACTTTAAGACAGTATCCCCATACTTAAATTGCAAATCTGTGAGGTTAACGCCGCCCATAAATAAGCCGATCAAGGGCATTAGAAGATCATTAACTAGAGAGGTGACAATTTTTCCAAAGGCTGCACCAATGATAACCCCGATAGCTAAATCTAGTACGTTGCCCTTCAAGGCGAAAGCTTTGAATTCTTTCCACATCGCTACAAGATCACCCTCTTTCGTATAATATAGGAAGTATAGCATGAGATGTCGGCTGTTGTACCTCAGAATTTGTTAAGAGCTTTTGCAATAATGCCCGAAGGCATAACTGTAGTAGAAGTAGATGGGACGGGTACGGTATTCTAGTCTAACGAACTCCGGTGACGCTATTTAGTTAAAATTAGCCACTTTTGCAGCTGAACTCCCGGAATAAGACTTCCTGGATTCGTTAGAATCTCGCAAAATCACAAAATCGCCCAATAAGCGCTATTGAGTTCGTTAGCTCGGGAATGTGCATTGGCTAATAGGTGCAATCGGATATTACCAGCAAATAGGTGCAATCGAATGTTGGCAGCGAGGAGCAAATGAAGGTTAATCGCTCATAATACGAGCGGCTAAAGCAGCGAATTTTTAACATCCAACAGTTAACAGTTAATGTATATCTAGCAGTTAATTAGGAGGTAGGAAGCCCCATGTTAAACCCAGCGCAGGAAAAAAGCTTAAGCAAACTCATGAGTAAGGTGCTCCGACATACCCCGGAGGAGTTCAATCTAATCCTGGATCCGGAGGACGGATCTTGTTCGATAGACTCTTTACTAGAGGCTCTACAAGCTCAGCCCCAATGGCCCACCACTTCACTAGAAGATGTGGAGCAAGTGGTTCGTAACTCGGACAAGCAGCGTTTTGAGATCAAGGACGGCCGCATCCGCACAAGATACGGACACAGTCATGATAAAGTTCAGTATACACCGGGCGAACCCCCAGCCGTGTTGTACCATGGCACAAACCGTAAAGCGCTGCCCTCCATTGAGAAGGAGGGGCTTCGCCCCATGGGCCGGCAGTATGTTCACTTGTCCGAAGGCACTCATTTCGCCGCACTTGCGGGGAGCCGCAGGGGAGAGTTGGTCATCCTAAAGATCGATACGTTAAAAGCCAAGCAGTTGGGCGTAACCTTCTACTATGCCGGCAACGAGGTATGGCTCGCAGATAGGGTCCCGGTCGGCTGTTTCATGATTTTCAACTCTTAGAAAAAGGAGCATTTGAACCCATGAATCAACCTATGATTGATATCGGCGTGAATTTAATGCATCGCTCGTTTCAGCAGGATCGCGAGCAGGTGATAGAACGGGCGGAGGCAAGCAGCGTCTCGCCACTAATCATCACGGGAACCAGCCTCCGCAGCAGCACCGAAGCGGTCCGCTATGCCGGTCTTTTTCGGGGGAAGCTGTACGCCACGGCAGGAGTTCATCCCCATGATGCGAAGAGCTGCAATGAGGGGACCATTGCCGATCTGAAAAAGCTGGCGGCGCTGCCACAGGTCGTAGCTATTGGAGAATGTGGTCTCGACTACAACCGGGATTTCTCGCCGCGCGACGTGCAGCGAAAATGGTTTGCGGAGCAGATCCAGTTGGCGCTTGAGTTGAACATGCCGCTGTTTTTGCACGAACGGGACGCTTCTTCCGACTTTGCTTCGATCCTCAATGAACACGGAGTGAAAAAAGCCGTCGTCCACTGCTTTACCGGAACCCGGCCCGAGTTGGAAACTTACCTCGAGATGGGACTTTACATAGGCATTACTGGCTGGATCTGTGACGAACGTCGAGGCAAGCATTTGCTAGACCTAGTGCCGCTAATTCCTCTGGATCGGCTCATGATTGAGACGGATGCTCCATTTTAAACGCCGCGTGACCTCAAAAACAAGCCGAAGGACGGGCGGAACGAGCCTTGCTTTTTGCCGCATGTCGCTCAAACGATAGCCCGCAGCATCGGAAAATCCCCGGGGGAAGTAGCCAAAGCCACGACTGCTACGGCAGCGGAGTTTTTTGGGATTACAGTGTAATGCAAAAGGAGGGAAGCTCATGAACAATCAATTATTGCAAAGCCGCATCAAAGGCTGCTTATTCGGCGTGGCGGTGGGGGATGCCCTTGGCGGGACGACGGAGTTTATGAGCGCCAGGGAGATTCAGGCCCGGTACGGGCATCTGGAGGACATTATCGGTGGCGGAGTTTGGAGGCTTGCACCGGGCGAAGTGACCGACGATACGGCGATGACCGTATGCGTGGCGGAGGGGATTCTGGAGAACCCCGCGGAGCCGATGGAGAAGATCGGGCGTCTTTTTCTGGAGTGGTATAACACGAGGCCCAAAGATATCGGCAACATTATCCGCCATGTTTTTGAACGGTATGAGGGAGACTGGTTTGAGACGGCTTTTGTTGCTGACCTGGAACTCGGGCAAAGCGGCGGGAACGGCTCCTTGATGAGATGCCTGCCGGTGGCGCTGGCTTATGCGGATCTCGGTGAAATGGAGCGGGTAACTACGATGCAGTCGAGGATGACGCATTACGACCCGCGTTGTGATGAAGCCTGCAGGATATATAACCGGATAGCACATCGTCTTCTTGGCGGTGAGGAACTTAGGGCAGCGATCCAAAGCGAGGTAGCTGGGACAATGTATGAAGACTCCATCAAGGCTGAACCGGACTGCGAACCGAGCGGTTTTGTCGTCCATACGTTTCTGTGGGTAGTACATATTCTCAGCAACGCAGCGAACTTTAGTGAGGTTGTCCAGCGGGCTGCGAATTTGGGCGGGGACTCCGATACGATCGGAGCGATATCCGGCGGGTTAGCCGGTATTTACTACGGATATGAGGGAATTCCGGCAAAATACACCGAGGCGATCTTGATCAAAGACCGGCTGAGCCAGATAGCGTCGAGGTTGTTCGCCCTGCAGACTTCATCATAGTATTCTCCTAGGCACGCTTTTATCATCACAGTATTCTCCTACGCACACTTTTATCTAAGAAAACCGCATGATGCCGTCCTTTGAGTTAGTTAGTCTATTCTACATTTGAGTGATGGAAGGTTGCTTACACCCATTTGGTACTTGTCTCACTGACCATCCGCTAGTAGATGTATTTGATGCATCTATTTCCGCACAAACTGAAGTTTTTGGAGTTTTAGTTGCATTTCGTACATTTAAAATGAAGCTATTTGCCTTGGCGGGTTCATTTTGCTGCTTTTAGCTGCACTTTCTGCATTTAAATGGCCAAAGGATCCAAATAGGCGGAATTTAACTGCAGAAAATACATTTAGTTTGTAAGTCCCAACGGTAACGGAAAGTTGCAAGGTAAGGGTAAGCCCTATTCGTAAAGGTAGGTTCCACGAGAACAGCAAGTTCTACGGTAAAGGTAGGTTCCACGAGAGTAGCAAGTTCGATGGTAAAGGTAGGTTCCACGAGAACAGCAAGTTCTACGGTAACGGTAGGTTCTACGAGAATAGCAAGTTCTACAGTAAAAGTAGGTTCTGCGGCAACAGCAAGTTTTACGGTATCAGTAGTTCCTAGCGTAAGCGTAAGAGGAGGCCAGCCGATTTCGGCTGACCCCCATTTTTCACTCGGCATATTGTTCTTTTGCTGATCGTTTGATTTCTACTCCGTTACATTCATAACCGTGATCAAGCCACCCATTTCACCCATCCCCGTATTCATTTCCCCGCCATTCATCGTATGGTCGAGAATATGACAGTGGAACATCCATTTGCCGAGGGAGCTTGCGCGCAGGGCGATGTCGGCGGTTTCGCCGGGACCGATCAGCACGGTGTTCATGGTCTCAACAGTTTTAACCGGGCTGCCGTTTCTCGCGATAAGCTGAAAATCCATGCCATGCAAATGCATCGTATGAACCTCCATGGTGTCGATGTTAATCAGCCGGATGCGGACGGTTTCTCCCTTTTTAACGTTTAGTGGAGGGGTATCCGGGTAGCTGACGCCGTTGATTGTGAAATAGTCCTGCTCCTCTTCCATCGTCGTATTCACGTGGAGGCCGGCGAGCAGCATCGTGTAATCATGATCGTATTTCGTTTGCGCCGTCAGATCGCCTGACCCGGAGGCAGGAACGAGCGGTGCCTTCGGATCAATGATGAATGCCCCATACATCCCGCCACCGATTTGCTTCATATCGTCATAGTGGGAGTGATACATAAATGTACCGGCGTGGCTTGCCGTAAACTCGTAGTCAAATGTTTTTCCCGGCTGAACCTCCTGCTGGGTTAGACCCGGTACGCCATCCATCGCATTAGGCAGCAAAATCCCGTGCCAATGGACCGTCGAAGGCTCTGGCAGATTGTTCACAAAATGAATCCGAACGCGGTCGCCCTCCGTTACCCGAAATGTAGGTCCTGCCACCTGTCCATTGTACGTCCAGGCCGTTGTGACGACACCTTGGACCGGAGACCAGTCATGCAGCTGGGCCGTCAGCGTAAATTCCTTCGTTCCGTCAGGTGCGATTACAGGAGTCATACCTTTACCGTTCAGCACGTCCGTCACCTTGGCGATTCCGGTTTTGAACTGCTCCACCGCCTCCGGTGTCGTAAACATCACTCGATGAAGGCCTGTATCAAACTTATAGTCTACATGGATCGCATCGGCCAATGCACTGGCAATGACCGACACCGTCCGGTTCATCATCATCGGCTCCGTTTCCGCGGGCAACAGCTGGCCGTTCCAGACTACGCTGCCGCCCATATGATCATGCATACCACTTCCATGCATCGTATGGTCCATCGCTGGATACATCCCATTGCCAACGATGACGGCATGGTGAATCGGGTCCCATTTGACCGGAAGATTCAACGCTTCGGCAACATCGCGGACCTGTACTCGGATTTCGCTCAGATCGCTGCTCTCCATGGCCGGATTAGGCAGCATTCGTCCATCCACCGTGACCTGAATTCCGGGGCCTTCTCCTGCTTCCCCTGTGGCTGATCCTGAGCTTGAGCCGCCCATATCCATAGCAACTGCTCTTGGGGAGAACGCTACCGAAGCTACCAGCAGGAGTGAACTAAGCATGATCCCCCATTTCATGTGTCGAGGGTGTTTTAACTTTGCCCATCTTGTCTGTTCGATTGTACTCACTGGAAATAATCCCCTTTCCTGTTATAAACGGAGAAAACCACCCAGCGGACTAGGCGGTTTCTCCTTAACGAAGCTGTTTTTGAAGCTCTATTCACACTCTATTGCTTGTTCCTTGCTTTCTTTCACATACGGCTACATGCCGATAAAGTGATTCCATGTACCTGAAGGGAACATGATTTTGCCTTTTACCTGCCCAGGTGTGGCTGGAAGCTGTACTTTCGCGCCGTCCATCGTAGCTGTTTTACTTCCAAGCGTAAACACAAGCTTGTGCGAGCCTTTGGTAACGACAATCGGCTTCTTAGGACCTTTCCAGGAAATCGCGGCGCCTGCTTTTTTAGCTTCATCTTTAATTACAATTAAGGACGAATCTGTAGAAGATTGATGGTTGTTACCGCCTTTCACTGGAACTGCTGGCGCTTCCTTCTCGAGTTGCTTTGCGCTAGGCAGTCCGGCAATATAGCCAACCATACCGGCTTTGCGGTTGTCGAAGTTCTGGTTGATGCTGTTCAGTACATCGGTCTTGAGTGGTTCAGGCACGATCATTTCGTCACCTGGGTGCTGCAGGTTGCTCATGATATAGCTGAAGCCGTTCAAATCATCAACCACTTGGAGGCCCGTTGCTTCCGCGCCGGCCGGAGTGCTCAAAATGCGGGAGAGCTGATGGGTATCGACATTGTAAGCCCAGAGATAGTTGTTGGCGTGCTTGCCGCTGTCCTCACCGATAAACAGGGTGCGCAGTGTTTCGGAATAGGACAGGTTGTCCGGGTTGGCTACCTTGTCGTCAGCAGCCGTGTTGCCCTTGGCATCCGGTGTGGCGAGATCCTCGCCCCATACCAAACCTTGCATCGTTTGCGGCACATACGCGCTGTTGATCGAATCGCCACTTTGATCTTTTTGCCCGTCGGTCAAAGCCAACTCATAGGTAACGCCTGCGGAAATTTTATCGACTTGGATGTCATCCGTAGGGTCGGTGCCTTTCTTGTCTTTCTCCATGGACTTCTCGACATAGGACATCGCGATATATGCTTTTTTGTCCTTGGCGTTTACTGTAACGCCTTCCATCTTGTTGAACTCGGAAGTGGCTCCCAGCATAGCGGCATAGCGACGGGATTCCAGGAATGCAGCCGCTTTCTCCATGCCAGGCTTCACTTTCAGGTATTCCACTTTGCCGCTAGGATACGTTTTGATCGTTTTAAAGCCGTCAGCGGCTTTGTCAGAAGTTTCGAACAGGTCGCTGAATTTCAGACCTTTGTCGACAAACGCCTTTACTTCGTTGTCCGAAGCGTGTCCGAGCTTGATCCACTGCAGGTTCGCAGAGCCGCCGTTAGCTGCGCTGGTTTGAACCCATTTTGCCGCATATAGCGTACCAGCGGACAAATCCTTCGCTTGGTCGGCTACATACATAAACAGCATCGTGTTGCCGCCGTCGTCGCCAAAATATACGGTTTTGCTATCGGGAGCGACTTTGGCGAGCTCGTGGGAGAAGCGACCGAGGCTGTAGTGCTTTTGCACCGTCGAATTATTTTTGCTGTCTACGCTAACTTCCACGATATAGTTGTAGGCGTAAGGGTTGCCTTTTTTCGTGGTGTCTTGGTAGTAGGTTTGCACGAATGGATCCACATAGGTTTGTTTATGATCGGCTTCATAAGCACGCGCATCGGCATCGTACTCTTCACTGCCCAGGTGCGTATTCCAAGGCGACAGGGAACCGTTGCACGGAATCCACAGCCCGTCTACACCGGAAAAGTCTACTTTTTTCAAGGTAACCGGTTTTAATTCGCCAGTTTGTTTGTTCTGGTCAAGAGTCGTCAAGCTCATGCTCGCCGGAACAAGACCGTAAGCTGATTTGCCTGCGTTATTGGAAGTAATGTATTCATAATGAGTAACAAGGGAAAGCGGATTGCCGCCGAGATCTGTCGGGGTCATTCCAGGCACTTGGAACAAGCTGTTGGAGTCCGGTGAATCGGAAACAGCAGGAACGGGATTGTTCGGTACGCTGGTGTCCATAATCGGTTTACCTTTAGCATCAATGGACACGCCTGCAACCGTACCGCCGATCGAGTCCGTGGATTTGTACAGCGTTTTGTAGGTAAGCGGGAACGTCTTCACAGTGTTGTCGCTGTATGTAACTTTCACGGAGGCACCTGTGTACACTTTTGCCATTTGCTCAGCACCCGTTGGAGCAGCCATGCCGACAAACTCTACCGATTTCACAGAAGCATGTGCTGGGGGTACCGCAGCTTGAGCGGATAAGACAGATGGAAAAGCCAGAGTAAATCCAAGAATTGGGGCAAGCCACTTTTTGTTTATTTTACGTTTATATCGCATTTGATAACATCGCCTTTCGATAATTGTTATGGAACATGAATCATCGTACTCCTACTTTGTTAACATGCAGTTAATTCCACGTTAAACTTTGTAAATATTTTCATATAGGAACTATTTTATTTTAGTAGAGATTGTTGCAAGGAATTCTAAAATGTAATGACTTTCTCTTTTGAGGGGGATTGAATAATGGTTAGCAATCCAATTAACATTAATAAGTAAATGAATTCAGAGTGGATGGTGAAGTGAAGGTATGCCGGATACCCAATATTTAAATGAAATAAAAGGCCAACTCAAGATTTCGATTCGACATAACTCAGACCGGGGATTTGTCCATTACAGCGGTTGCCTTCGCGTGAGCACAGAAATGTCATCCATCATAGAGTCAGCAGAAGCTCTTTCCGATCCTGTGATGACCTTTGATATTCTGATCATGGTGTTTAAAGAAGCTGTGAAGCTGATTAGTCATGCCGATGATTCCTCCGGAGCGCTTGGGGAAGTCGTTCGAAGTTGTACCTCGGTGATCCAACAATTATGCCAATCGGAAGATGAGGCGAACCAAAGCTATTTTTTTGAAACGATTATCAAAACGGCAAAGCTCAAAACGCTGAAGGATTGGCCGGATTTCGGCTATCAACTGATGGAGGCTGTCGTATTTCTAGTTCACCATGATAAGCAGGTGCAAAGGGTTTTTGAAGTATTTGAGACGCTTGGCAGGCTGTACGATGGATCCAAGTATCCTGAAGAACATGTCATTACCTACAAACTTCTGAAGCAATTGAAAGGCCGGGAGGTAGCTGACGACTATCTTATGGAGCATATTGATGTCGACCGACTCAGAGTCATAGCGGTGGAGGATGCTTTTTTAGAGGAAAGCTACGAAAAGGCCGAAAAACTCTGTATTCAGGCTTTGCACAAAGAGTACAGTTTTCAACGGAGATCGAAATGGGCAAATTATCTAGAGCGAATATACACGGAAACCGCGAACCAGGAGAAATTGACTGAAATCGTTTATTACATTCTTGTTCAGGGACATCCAAGCTACTACAGTAAACTCCAAGGCTTATATGAAGCGGCGGGAGTCTGGGAGCAAAAGAAAGAACCGATGCTATTGGATCTGTCAAAAAAATTACTTTCTAACGACTATGCTTCGGTGCTTGATCGGGCGGGCGAAACAGAGAAATTGTTGGAGCTGTTGAGTGAGAATAAACATCTTATTGAATACTATGGGAAAAAGGTAGCCCGGAAGTACCCGGAGAAGACTTACTCGATATATGAGGAATATATTATTAGCCAGACGGGGGAAGCGACGGAACGAAGAAAGTATAAAGAGGTATGCAAGCTTCTTAAAAACTACTTTGATGCCGGAGCTCATCAGAGCAGTTTGCAGCTTATTGACCGCCTATGTGGGATGTATCCGCGGCGGCCAGCCATGCTGGACGAGTTTGGCAAGCTCAAAAAGAAATTGGAAAAGATGAAAAAAGCATAACACTACTCCTTGCTGTCGGCCCTTGCAGGTGGTCAGCAAAAGTGTACTTATATGCACATATGACGAATGAAAAGTGAGTATCGGCCAGAATGGCTGGCCTTCTCATAATCTCGAACGCACTAACTGCATTTAGTACAGTTAATCTCGCCAAGATGCCAGCCTTAGACATTTAGCTGCACAAAGTGCAGCTAAATGGAGCAAAACAGCTCACTCAAGCCCAATTGGCCTATTTTAGCTGCAGGTTTTGCAGTTAAAATTCAGAAATCCACAATTTGCCCGAAAATAGCTGTATAAAATGCATTTAGTAATGAATTTTGGCTATAACATTAACGATTTGCACATCAAAAGACCTGACGAAGATTTTCCGCCAGGTCTTTCATTAAACATAGATTGAAGTCAAAACTTAATCTTCAAACTCTCTCCGCCCACATACACGCCCTCGGAGCGGGTAATTGGCAGCTTCTGTTCCGCTGAGTAGCCGATCGTTTCGCCATCTTTAAGCGTGACATTCTGCTCGACGATGTAGGAGGAGATGTTAAGCAGAAAGTCATGCAGCTCATCAGGAGAGACCTGGCTGTCCAGCACTTCGATTTCATCCTTGCCAAATGATTTTAAACCGTAGGTATACCCGCTGAATCCGGCTTCCGTTTTGACAAGTCCATAGTAAACGAGGTTCATCAAAGGTAAGGTATTATCGGTTTTCATAATATCGGCCATTTCCAGATACAACTGAGGTTGAAACACGGTGCCGGATGTATAGATACCTATCGCATTAGGGAGCTTCAAGCAGCTGGCCGCCAGCTTCGTATACAATCTGCCGCTGTCCAGGGAGGATCCTGAGCGGGTAATTACGGCCAGAATAATTTGAGCGACGTGAGTCTTGGTCACTTCCACCGCCTCAGGCCAGAGATAATTCGATTGAGCATTGTATTCGGCCTCGCCATCCGGTACGGGAGCTTCGACGAAACTGACCGCCAATGTGGAACCGCCGACATCAAACACAAGGATGCCTTCTTTTTCTTCGCGAGCTTCTTGGCTCCCCTCAGGTGGCACGGTGGATATATTCCAGTCCTGCAGAAGGTGTTTCTTTATCAGTTCCATATCGCATTCCAGAGTGTTCAGCAGAACGAATCCGTTAAAAATACCGCCAGATCCGTTCGAATCGTCCTCTTGTTCATCGGTTTCAGCTTCTTCTATAGCAGCCGCCTGCTGCATCCAGTACTCGCGAATCATTTCTACCATAGCGATGGCTTCCTGCTCAGCGGTAGCGGGATCATACGGCTGCATTTCGCTAAATATATGGCCGCAGTGCTCGGTGTCGGTTGGACTCTCATAGCCGCCGCAGACGCCAAGCAGCCATTTTCCTAGCAGTGTTTTCTTGTACCTGAATATGTAGTAATGCATGCCGTGCAAATCAAACTGTCCTGCGATTTCGATTCTGCTGGGCTTCCGGCCGAGCTCATGTTCATCCTCCAGCCAGTTGATCATGGACTGTAAAGTCGCTTCCTGTTGGGATGTCATCCGGTCCTCTCCTTAAATATAGAAGTTTAGTTACTATAATAGAATATTCTACCAATTTGCTAGGTGTAATTCAATATTATAGATAACATCGGAACACCAGTTTTTGGGTTTGAGGCAATATTGTCATTTTTTTGTCCAAGGTTCGTTACGAAATAATGTCGTTTGTACTTTTTAGAATGACTGCTGACCATCCTATTTGATATAGTGGTGATTAACTATACCCCAGCTACGAATTACACAGAGGAGTGAACCCCCTTTTGAAGAGTCTACGACTCCGCATTACATTTGTATTTTCTATCATCGTATTATTATCCGGCACATTCTTAAGCTATCGAGTTTATACCTCCTCAGTAAATCTCATCAGTCTTTCTCTTGGTGAGCAAGCCAAAAGCATTGCTGAATCCGCTTTAAGACAAATTGAAATCGAGAAATATCAAGAGATAACTCCGGAGAAAGGAGAGACCGAATACTATAAGGAGCTTCGTCAGAAGCTGAATCAAATTCGTGAGGCCAACAATTTAAAATATTTGTACACCATGCAGGAACGCAGGAAAGACAATGGCTCTGAATATATCTTTATTGTGGACGGTATGCCGTTGGAAACGAAAGAAGGGGATTTCTCCCCGATCGGGACCGTTGAGGAAAATGTTGATAGCATGCAGCTCGCTGCATTTTCTGAAGGCGTTACCAAAATCGGTGCGCTTACCGAGGATGACCCTTATGGGGCGCTAGTATCCGCCTATGTTCCGATTAAGAACGCCTCCGGCGCACAGATCGGAATTATTGGAGCAGATTTTGACGCTTCATCTGTATATGATCTGATGAAAGAAAACAAAAGAAATACAATTCTAATGATCGCGGTCATTTTACTGATCTCGGTTATAATTACGTATATTTTTTCCCGAATGATTGTGTCTCCGGTCTTGCGCTTAACCCGTGAAGTTCAGAAGGTACAGGAGGGGGAATTGAGACAATGGGACGGCGTGGTGAGAAAGGATGAGATCGGCCGATTGTCTGAGGCATTCCGCAAAATGGTTGCTGTTCTACGGGAAATGATCCTGGAAGTTCAAAGCAGTGTTCAGGATTTGCGCCAATCGGCTCGTGTGCATGCGGAAAGTACGGAGGCATCCAACGTTATGAGTCAGAGGATTACGGCGTACCTGGGGCAAGCAGCGGAGGCGGCGGAGAATCAGGTAAAGTGCAGTGAAGAGACCGTAAGAACGATAGGAGAGGTCGAAACCGAGATTCAGCGAGTGGCGGCTTCTCTATCCATCGCGGCAGATGCAGCTAATGAGGTTACGGTGGCGGCCAGAAACGGAAACGAGTTCGTACAGCAGGCGGTTCACCAAATGAGTTCTATCCAAGCATCCGGACTGGAGATGGCTAAAGATATTCAGCATTTGGCTGATCAATCGAGCCGCGTTAGTCAAATTACATTGGCCATCCGGGAAATTTCGGCGCAGACCCATTTGCTCTCCCTCAATGCGGCTATTGAGGCGGCTAGAGCTGGCGAGCATGGCCAAGGCTTTGCGGTTGTAGCCGACCAGATTAGAAAGCTGGCAGCGCAGTCGGAGGAATCGGCAGTAAGGATTAGCGAATTGATTGAGTCGATCCTCGGCAGCACAGATCGGGTTGTGCGGGGAGTTGAGGCGGAAACGAAGGAAATCGATCTGGGGCGGGCTATCGTGGAGAAGGCAGGCGGGGCGTTTGCCCAAATCGTGAACGAGGTTCAAAAGGTAGCGGGACAGGTACAAGAGGTTTCGGCGGTGTCTCAGCAAATCGCGGCCGGAGCGGAGCAGGTGCTCGCCTCGGCGGATGAAACGGACCGTTTGACCAGGCTTACATCGGAACAGTTCCAGGGTATCTCGAAAGCATCGGAGGAGCAATTGGCTGCTTTGCAGCAAATATCAAGTTCTATGGAGCAATTGAACCGGATGTCCGAGCGCCTGGAACACCTGATATCTAAGTTTAGCTTGTGATGAACAGCGTTAGGTAGAGCCCAAGCAGCGTCATAAACAGGATAGGAATCGTTAAGACAATCCCTGTTTTAAAATAAGTTCCCCATGAAATACGGACGTCTTTTTTGGATAACACGTGCAGCCATACTAGAGTGGCCAGCGAACCGATCGGGGTAATTTTTGGTCCAAGGTCAGCCCCGATCACGTTCCCGTAAATGAGCGCCTCCCGGACTGCACCGGAGGTGTCCGTGTCTGCGATACCGAGTACGCCGGTCATCACTGCAGGCAGATTATTCATGATCGAAGACAGGAATGCCGAGGTGTAGCCCATAAACATGGTAGCCACAAATTGACCCTGCTCGGAGGCCGCCTGAATTAGTGCCGCTAAAACCTGGGTCAGCCCCGCGTTCCCGAGTCCATAGACGACGACATACATCCCGACAGAGAAAAATACGATGCTCCACGGCGCTCCTTTGATCACCGCATTCGTATCGACCGCTTTGCTTTTTCTCGCCATAAGGACAAAGATCAGTGCAACCGTATCCGCGAACAGGGAAACCGGGATGTGGAGCATTTCACTGACAAAATAGCCGATGAGCAAAATTCCGATCATCCACCAGGACAGGCGGAACATTTTAGGGTCTCGAATCGCCTCAGTGGGCCGCTTCAGCTTGGACAAGTCATAGGTCCGAGGAATGCTCTTTCTGAAATAGATCAGTAGGACGACAATCGTGGCGACTAGTGAAAAGAGGTTAGGAATGATCATCCTGGAGGCATATTTCACAAATCCAATGTGAAAATAATCTGCAGAAACAAGGTTTACCAGATTGCTGACTACAAACGGCAGAGAGGTTGTGTCCGCGATAAACCCGCTAGCTATTATGAACGGGAAAATCATTTTTTCCTCGAAATTCAAATGACGCACCATGGCAAGTACAATCGGCGTCAAAATCAACGCAGCCCCGTCGTTGGCAAAAAAGGCCGAAACAATCGCACCAAGCACGCTCACATAGACGAACATCCGGATCCCGCTTGTTTTCGCCGCCCGCGCCATATGCAAGGCCGCCCATTCGAACAAACCAATCTCATCTAGGATGAGAGAAATGATGATAATCGCGATAAAAGTTAAAGTGGCATTCCACGTAATATGGACCACTTCTAATACATCGCTGTATCCTACAACGCCTACCAGCAGGGCAAGAATGGCCCCTCCGCAGGCAGACCAGCCTATGCCGAGTCCTCTCGGCTGCCAAATCACGAATGTCAATGTCACCGTAAAAATGATAAATGCTGCAATGATGTCAAAATGCAATGCTGACCCTCCAAACTAGCTTGTACATCTCGTAAAGCCGTATCGCGAAATTAATGAACCGCCTATCATTGTCTCACGCATTGCGAGATTTGTATATTGAACAGGGCCATTAAAATTTTGACAATATAACCAAATGGATGCCACAAACAGCGAACTTCCTAAAAACCACCACGGAGCAAGAAAATATTCGCCATATTCACTTTTTTGTGAGTAGAAATCATGAGCCGTTAATTAGCTACCTGGGCCTGTTTGGCGAAGATGCCTATGTGAAGCCGACGATAGAACTGCATTACGACTATTTCAAGATCCCGATCTTTACGGAAGAGGACATGATGGAGGAAATCGGCCGCGCTAATTGTATTTTGTGCAGCTAATTTTCCGCTTTTCTGCGGTGGGAGACGAGTAAATGTAAAAAGTGCATCTAAATATGCCCCATTTGGTAGATAGACATGATTTGGACGGTTTTAAATGTACTTTTTACAACTATTCCCGTGCGACAGGAAACCTTGATCAAAATAAATGTACAATTTACAACTAATCACCGAACTATAAACAAATGTTGATCGAACGTTTTTCTTTATTCTCGCATGATGTTTTTCGTAACCTAAACGAGTCTTTTCCGTATAACATATGAATATGAACCACAGCGTTACACCATACAAAAAGCAGAGGAAAATCGCCTTATGAATGAGACTCTTATCACCCATCCCGATACATGCTATAGGCTGGCCGAACAGAAAGCGGCTCGGTATTTTGCTGCGCTTTTCGAGCAGGTTAAGGAAAAAACGTATGTGTCTACGTTAAGCAACGATTTTCAGGTGTGGAAGGACAAACATGTTTATGCTCATTCATGGTTATCCTTTTTGCTGCGCGGCAAGAAAAAGCCGGATTCCCGGGATTATGCAAAATATATCGGCTGGATGAGCGACGCCGGCAAGCTGGACGACTATTTGGATCGCAGCATTTCCTACATATATATGCGGGATTTGGGCAAAGCCCTCGACTCCCCGGATACGCAGGCCCGGATTCGGCAGGTGGTTGCAGATTTAAAGAAGGATCTGCTCCAATCCACCACCGGCAAAAAATCAGCGGACTCGCTCGACTTTCTGAGCCTGGCAGGACTTTACCGTTGGGCCCAGAAGGAGGGGATAGAAGCGACCGTCATTTGGCTGATGAACAAGCTGAAGGGCGTATCGACCCACATTCCCGAATCGATGAACCCGGAGCAGGCCCAGCGCAAGCTGCTTAAAATCATCGTCGGCGTTGTGCTCCATGTCACGGAGGAGACGGATGGCCGCGTACCGCCTGCGGAACGTACCCAAAAACTCGATGAAGCAATCCGTCTTGGCTACTCCTACGGCTTGACCTACCCCTACATTGACGATCTCCTCGATTCCAAGGTGCTGTCCGATTCGGAAAAGGAGCAGTATTCGGAGTTGATTCGCACTGCGCTGGTTACAGGGGTTGTGCCTGACTTGGGTTCATGGGTAAGAAGCGATAACATGGAGCTGATTCGGTACATCCATGCGGAGCTGGGCGAAGCATTTGAGTATATTAAGAACCACCAGCGGCCGGATACGCAGCAGACATTTTTCGAGCAGTCTTACGTATTTTTCAAGTCTCAGGATATGGACCGTGTGAAGAAAATCGACCATCCGCACTACACCAATGAAGAGCTCTACATCCCCATTATTTTAAAGTCCTCCTGTTCACGGCTCATCGCCCGCTCTGTCATTAGCGCCCCTGAGGATGAGGGCTTTGACGATCGGACGTTCTATTACGGCATTTATAATCAGTTGGCCGACGATTTTGCCGATATGTTTGACGACAGCCTGGATGGCGCGGTTACGCCTTATACGTATTACCTGAAATATCATGAGCAGCGTCCCGACCTGATCAACCCCTTTGAACTATATTGGGCGGTGATTTCTCACCTGATCCATGACGTGTACCGCTCGGATGCCAAGACCCGGGAGGTTATGCTGGACCGGGCCATCAATGGATTAAAGCGGGCTAAGGTGCGCCTAGGCTCGGAACAGTATGCGAAAATTATGGCTACCTTTACTGCCGAGGTTCCCGATTTCAACCGGCTTGTGCAGCAAATGGTGAACAAGGCGGACGATGTTGATTTTTTCGACAAACTGCTGCGTGATCAGCTGCTGACCGTTCTAAAGAATGATCGGAAGGAAAAGGATGCTTTTCTGGATACGGTCGAAGCGGTGCGCCACGAAATCAACCGAGCCTTGCCTATCCCTAAGGCTGACGGAATATTACCCATGAAGGAGCCGCTGATCGACGCGGCCAATTACAGCCTCGAAGGAGACGGGAAGCGGCTGCGACCGGTGCTTGCCTGGGTGATGGGCGTCCATGAATACGGACTGGAACCGTCCGCCGTTATGCCGCTCTTGAAATCGCTGGAATATTTGCATACTGCATCGCTTATTTTTGACGACTTGCCATCCCAGGACAATGCGTCCACTCGGAGGGGACGCCCCACCCTGCATCAGGTGCATAATAGCGCTACTGCGGAGCTGACTGGCCTGTTCCTGATTCAAAAGGGGATTCAGGAGCAGACTTCGTTGGCCCGGTTTGATGCTAGAGTTGTACTCGACCTCATGCAGTATTCGGCTGAAAAGGCGGAGGAGATGTGTATGGGGCAGGCAATGGACCTGCAATCCCGCGGGAAGGCTTTAAATTTGGAGCAGCTGAACACGATCTGTTTTTATAAGACTGGGATCGCTTTCGAAGCTTCTCTGGTGATGCCGGCCATCCTCGCCCGGGCGAATGAGCGGGAAATTAGCGGGCTGAAGAAATTCGCCTACCACGCCGGAATTGCTTTTCAAATTAAGGACGACCTGCTTGATTTTGAGGGGGATGTGCTGCTGCTCGGGAAGCCTGTCGGCAAAGATGCGCAGAACAACAACTCCACGTTTGTTTCCATCCTGGGTGAAGAAAACGCCAAGAAACAGATGTGGGAACACTACTGCCTGGCTATGGAAGCACTGAAGGATATGCCGCGTAGCCCCGTTTTTCTGAAGCATTTGTTGAACTATATTGTGCATCGGGATCGGTAGAGCGGGTTGACCCCGTAGGCATAAAAACCGCAGTATTATGTTACTTTTTGTGAAATTCGTGCATGTTTTATCCGATACACATTTGGTATAATTTTGGTTGATCATGACAATTTGGAGGTAATCCGTTTGAGCGCACAATTTGGTGTTCCACTGAAAGGCTTCGCTGAACTGAGCAGAAAAGTAGCATCGGAAGGTGCTGTTTTGTTAAAAAATGAGGGACAAGCGCTTCCTCTTCAATCTGGAGAAACCGTATCGGTCTTCGGGAGAACTCAAGTCAACTACTACCGCAGTGGTACGGGCTCGGGCGGCAGTGTCCACGTTCCATACACGACGAATTTGCTGGACGGGCTGCGCGCCAAGAAGAACATCTCCGTCAACGAAGAGCTGGCTGGGGTTTACGAGAAATGGATCGAGCAAAATCCGTTTGACAACGGCGGGGGCGGCTGGGCTGCCGAACCTTGGCATCAGAAGGAAATGCCGCTGACGGACGAGCTGGTGGCTGCGGCCAGAAGCAATTCCAGCAAGGCAGTCGTTGTGATCGGACGCACGGCTGGGGAAGATCAGGACAATGCGGCTAAGCCGGGCAGCTATTTATTGACCGATGATGAAAAAGCAATGATAACGCAGGTAACGGCTCATTTTGAACAGACTGTCGTTGTGCTAAACGTCTCGAATATTATCGATATGAGCTGGGTCAACGACGAAGGCTACAAAAATCCGATCCCATGTATCATCTATTCATGGCATGGCGGCATGGAGGGCGGCAATGCGATTGCCGACGTGCTGGTTGGCGAGGTGACTCCAAGCGGGAAGTTGACCGACACGATCGCTTACTCGATCGACGATTATCCATCGACTCGCAACTATGGCAATGAGTTCAAAAACTTTTACCAGGAAGACATATATGTCGGGTATCGGTACTTTGAGACATTTTGCCCGGACAAGGTGCAGTATGAGTTTGGGTACGGGATCTCTTATACCGAGTTCAAGGTTGAGCCGGAGGAAGCCAAGCTCGTTGCCAAAGATGGGGAGAAGCATTTTGAAATCGGCGTAACGGTGCAAAATATCGGAACAACCTATGCAGGCAAAGAGGTCGTTCAGGTGTATGTTGAAGCGCCGCAAGGGAAGCTGGGGCAGCCGGCGAGAGTGCTCGCGGCTTTCGGTAAGACCGGCCTTCTTCAACCGGGGGAATCGGAACGCTTAACGATTAGCTTTCCCGTGAAGGCGATGGCTTCTTATGATGACGGCGGCGTGACAGGACATCGTTCGGCTTATGTCTTGGAAGCCGGGACTTATTATCTGTATGCAGGAACCAGCGTCAAACGGCTCGATAAAATCAGCGCTGACGGTCAGGAAGGCTTTGTGGTGAAGGAGCTTGAAGTCGTTCAGCAGCTGGAAGAGGCGATGGCGCCGACGGAAAGCTTTACGAGATTGAAGCCGGGTGCCCGGAAGTCCGACGGCACCTATGAGGAAACCTTTGTAGAGGTGCCGAAACAGACGGTATCGATGGCGGAGCGCATTGAGGGTCGTCTTCCGAAAATGTTGAAGCAAACCGGTGATCGTGGATATAAGCTGCGTGACGTGTATGACGGAAAAGTCAGCATGGAGGATTTTATCGCTCAATTATCCGACCAGGATCTGGCGGCGATCGTGAGAGGCGAGGGCATGAGCAGTCCGCTCGCGACCCCGGGTACGGCTTCGGCTTTTGGCGGAGTTAGCGATCAATTGCTGAGCTACGGCATTCCGGTAGCTTGTACATCGGACGGCCCGTCCGGTATTCGGATGGACAGCGGACATCAGGCGACACAGGTTGCAATTGGCACCTTGCTGGCCGCTACCTGGAACGCGGAGCTGGTCGAAGAGCTTTATGTAATGGAAGGCCAGGAGCTGCTGAGCAACCAAATCGACGCTCTGCTTGGACCGGGGCTGAACATTCGGCGCAGTCCGCTCAACGGGCGGAACTTTGAGTATTTTTCCGAGGATCCGCTGATTACCGGGGCATTTGCTTCGGCCTGCGTACGCGGCATGATGAAGGGCGGCTCGAACGGAACGCTGAAGCATTTTGCCTGCAACAACCAGGAGAAGCACCGGAGTCAGGTCGATGCGGTCGTTTCGGAACGGGCCCTACGGGAAATTTACCTGAAAGGCTTTGAAATTGCCGTAAAAGAGGGCGGGGCCAACTCGGTCATGACCTCCTACAACCCGATCAACGGGCATTGGGCGGCCTCTAACTATGATTTGAACACGACAATTCTACGCAAGGAATGGGGCTTTAAGGGCATCGTAATGACGGACTGGTGGGCCCGCATGAACGATTGCGTTCATGGAGGAACCGCGGATGCGAAGTTTACAAACTGGATGGTTCGGGCGCAAAACGATCTTTACATGGTCATTGCCAACTACGGCGCGGAAGTGAATGTGCTGGGGGACAATACGCTGGACTCTTTGGAAAATGGCACGCTCACCCGCGGTGAACTGCAGCGGAATGCGATGAACATTTGCCAATTCCTCATGCGTGCACCGGTCTTCTCCAGAGATGAACTGGTGTTGGAAGCCGTAAACAAGTTCGCTGCGAAACCGTCACTATCGGCTGATAAGGCGCAATCCTTGTCCGAGGACGCGCAGGTGAAGACGGCGACGGCTGAAAAGACGCTGGTGAAGGTAGATCAGGCCGGCGAATATCGGATCTTCGCCCACGTGATGTCTCCGGATGACCAATTGGCCCAAAGCGCATGCAATTTGCTGCTGAACGGGGAAACGGTGACGACGATTCAAACGAACGGAACCGATGGGAAATGGATCAAGCGGAAGCTGGTGAAGGTCGAGCTGGAGGCCGGACTGTATGAGATGGGGCTTGAGTTCATCAAGCCGGGGCTGCAGGTCGAGTGGGTTGAGTTTAAGCAGGTATAAATTTGAAAGTAAACCTGCGGCTCAGCATGAACATCGAAAGTGAATAACGAGCTCGGGCCGCGCTTGTCCGCCATTTGTCATTAGGAATGGATGAGAAGGAAGACAAGTGGCTCCCAAATGCGGACGTAAACTCCCTCCGCTTCGTTATTCTCTTTCTGGCAGCAGAAATCAAGACAAAAAGTCGCGAGACGATGGGGGAAATATCTTTCCCCCTCTCTCGCTTTTTTTGTATGGTAAAGGAAGAACAAGACCAAGCCTTAGCACTGTGCTTTTGCAACTCAGATCAAATATAGGAATGGCCCGCTTGTTATGATCAAATCGAAAGGAGGAGGACCTCATGTATGAGTGGAATCACATGGTTCAGCTGATGATCGATTGGGTGGACAATAATTTAACTCAGGCCCCGTCCCTGCTAAAGATGTCTGAGCAGCTTGGGTATTCGCCGTATTACTGCTCAAGGCAATTCAACGCGCTGACGGGGATGACCTTGCGGGACTATATCTGGAATCGCCGGATCAGCCGTGCTGCTCTGGAGCTCCGCGACACGGGTGAACGCGTGCTGGATATCGCGGTGAAGTACGGATTTTCTTCACAGGAGGCTTTTACCCGGGCATTTGTGAAGGCCTTTGACGTAACTCCAAACGCTTACCGCAAAGACCCGCGACCCATTCGATTAGCTATTCATGCGGAGGTATTCTCCCCTTATCACTATTTGATGAAGGAGCGGGATCAGATGCGTCAAGTTCATATGCAGCCGGCGGAGATCAAGATCGAGACTATTCCAGCACATAAGTTTATTGGTATTTGGGATATCACCTCGCAAAACTATGGAGACTTTTGGAACCACGGGCACAACTGCGATGATATTTGCGGTACGCTTGAGAGCATGTCCAACGTTATACTGTCAGGGCAGCTTAACCAGACCGCAGGATGGTTCTATCAGAACGGACAAAAGGGATACTTGTATGGGATTCCTGTACCGGTCGATTATGATGGAGAAATTCCGGCGGGTATGGAGTGTCGGGAAATCCCCGAATCCGAGTATATCGTGTTCTATCATCCGCCCTTTGACTATTTGAAGGATAACGGAGCCGTGATGGCTACGGTTGAGGAGGTAGCCTGGGATTTTGACCCGAGCCATATGGGCTACGCCTGGGACGAAGAGATCAAGCAGGATTATCAGCGACATTTTCCCGAGGGGTATGGATACGCTGTGCTCCGGCCTGTGAAAAAGTTAGCACAGTCATAGAGAAATACGAAAAGCACCGATAGGGACAAACCCGTATTGGTGCTTTTTTTGAAGGTAAAGCGCTATACTGGTGGGTTGATGGTGGAGACGGAATAGAATATTAGCGATGATGAAGAAGGTGCAGCTGAAGGCGCGCATAAAGTCATAAGTCGGCTTGGGGCCGAGTCTAACTGTATTTAGTACATCTATTTTTCGCTATTTCTAGGTTAGAGAGAAAATAGATGCATAAAGTACATCTAAACGGGCTTGGTATGTCGGTCGACACGAGGTATGGCACTTTTAGATGCACTTTCTGCAATTAAATCGGAAGAATCCGAAAAATTGAGCAAATTAGATGCACTTTTTACATTTAGATGGTGCGTGTACAGATCGCCGCAGCGCAATGGGGACGATGGTGCGTGTACAGATCGCCGCAGCGCAATGGGGACGATGGTGCGTGTACAGATCGCTGCAGCACAACGGGCACAATGGTGCCGTGTACGGTACGTGTGCAGAGGCCGAACGGATCGTTCCAATGCACCGCGCACTTGAAACTGTCACACCGCCGCCGACTTCTCCAGCGTAATAAATCGGCTGAATCCCCCGCCCAAAGCGAGGAGATCCTCCAGGCTTCCCATTTCCGCGATCCGGCCGTTCTCCATATAAATGATTTCATCGTACATCATCAATATATCCGGGTTCATATTATGCGTAATCGTAATCAGGGTCAGTCCCGGAAGGCTGAGCAACTTGCTTTCAATTTCAAAGGCGGTCTGCATATCGATGGCCGATGTTCCTTCATCCAGAACCAGGATCGGCTTGTTACGGATCAGCGCCCGAGCGACGGCAATTCTTTGCCGTTGACCTCCGGACAGGCTGGAGCCATTTTCGCTGACCGGGGTGTGCAGGCCCTGCGGCATTTGCAGCAGGAACTTGTTTACTCCGCTCCTTTGGATCGCCGATTGTATCGCCTCCTCGGAAAAGTCCTCGTCCAGGCAGATATTTTGCAAAATGTCCGTATCGAACATATACACATTTTGATGGATCGTCGAGACCATCTGCTGCAGCCGTTCCACATCGAGCTGTTTGAGCTCTACATCATCATAGGAAATCATCCCGTTATATCCTTCATAACAGCCGGTCAGCAGCTTCACTAGTGTCGATTTTCCGCACCCGCTTTGCCCGACCAGCGCGTATTTTTTACCCTTATGCAAGGTGAGCTCAATGTCCAGCAGCACATCCTTCTTGTCATCGTAGGCAAAGCTCAACTGGCTGACCTTCAAATTATCCTGAAACGTAGGCTCCAGCACGCCTTGAAACGAATGATCCTTATAATCCGCCAGTGCATTGATCCGATCAACCACCGGCTTCACGCCTTGGATTTTCGGCAGGCTCTGCATGATGATTAGCACGGGTCCGACAAAGCCATTGCTCAGTTGAACTAGAGCGACAAGGCTTCCTGCCGATAAATGACCGGTAATAATCAAATAAGCAGCGATAAAAATAACGGAAAACTGCGTTAAAATACCCAGGATCTCCGAGACGCTTTCGTTCATCGCCAGCAGTCGATCGGCGGCAAACCGGGTATTTGCGGCTGCTGCATTTTCCTGACCAAATTTGCGATCGGCGTGTTTGCCCAATGCGAATGACTTGATGACCTCATAGCCGGACAATAAGTCCTTTAGCTTCAAGGTGAAGACGGACATTTGTTCGGATACGGCGTTTTGTTTATTTTGCAGCGCACTACCGAACAAAGAGGGAACAACAAACATGAGCACCGTGCACACAATCAGAATTCCGGTAACCAAAGGACTAATAAACAGCATGATGGCAAGGGAAAATACAAAGATCACTATGTTTTGCAGTGTGAGCAGCAGGGGGTTAATGTAGTTTTCTTCGATCAGTTTGATATCGTTGGACAGCGCGGATAAATAATCTGCGGTATTGGTTGTAGAGAAGGCTTCAAAATTCCTTCTGAATACACCGCGAAATACCTGATCCCGTATGACAATCGTCCAATTTCGAATTAATGCTTTGCTGGATATCGCATAAATATAGCTGAGGAGGCCTAGCAGTAGAACATAACCAATCGAGAAGAATAGGGTTTGCCAAAAAAGCTCCATATTACCCTGAATAGCGGCATCGATAATCCGTTGCAAAAGAATAGCGATGAGCACACTTGCGGCCGAAACGATGATGCTGAATAGGACTGTCACCGCGATCAGCCATCTATTTTTCCTTAGAGCCTGTTTCATGAGTCACCCTCCAGTATTAGATCGTATTCTAATTTGTGAGATGAATATATCACATAAATAAAATAAATGTCAAATGTATAAGATAATAATCTAATTCTATTCATAAAAAAACTTCCCGCAAGCAGGCTTGCCGGGAAGTTGAATACTTGCGAGCTACAGCAAAAATTGCTCAAGCTCATGCAGGAATTGTTTGATGTTGTCCTGGTCCAGATGATAATACACTTTTCCGTTCTTTTTCTCTATCGTGACCAATCCGCAAGCCAGCAGCACATTCATATGGTGGGACATCGTTGCGGCGGTCAGACCAAGCTGCTCGGCGATTTCCAGATTATATTTCGGACTGACCTTAAGCGAAGCCAGAATTTGCAGCTTGCTGTTATCGCCCATCGCCTTTAATTTAATGAGCAGCAAATCGAGGGAGGGAGCGCCGGTTTTCCGAGTTATGGGCAAAAAATCTACAAGGAGGCCGCAATAACAGCGTTTCATGAACACGACCTGAGCTAGCGGCATAATTAAGGATGGATGTACGATAGGTTCATCGGTAAACATACCGACCAGCTTGAAAAACTGATCGTCCTGTTGTTTTTGCACCGACTCCGTATATTTATGAATCAGCTTGTCCAGAGGTTTCTGAACGTCCTGTTTCGCTTGCTCAAAAGCCGGAAGGTTGCTGTGAACAATGGCGACCAGCTGCTGAATATACCTGCGCGGGTGCTGCAGCACGGCCATCAGCTTCCATTTCATGCCTACTTCAAACGGGCACTTGTCTAAAAAAGCGACGATTTGGTCTAAAGTTTGGATGTTTTCGGGCGAAAGCTCCTTTGGAAGGTCTTTTTGAATGTCCTCATCTCTGGCGAGCATCTTTAGAATTTCCAACCGGGCGGTATCCCCCTTGATCTTCTCAGGTGCAGCCAGCCATCTAGCGTTCTCACTGAGGATCGAATGGAGAAGGTGGAAAAACATGTCGTCTTCATCATTGAAAAAGAACTCGGCTCGTTCATCCCACTGTCTTCCTTTTACGAAGGAATGAATATATTTGTCCACCAGCTTCAGGTGCTTATTGTAAAAGGCTTCCCCGTCCATTCCAAACTCGCCTAACTCCGTAATCATGTCGCGTTTGTATTTGTCCCCGCGCAAGCTTACATACAGCAGCCCCATCGTTTCAAAGACCGGGTCCAGCTCGGTTTGAATGTTAAGTTTCATGTTTATGGCGCCTCCATGCTCCATCTCATTTGGTCATTATCTAATTCATTATATTTGCATAAAACTTAAGGTTCAAGTAGCCAAACTGCAAAAAGGCCCCTTTCCTCCTATATAGAAGAAAAGGGGCTAATAGAAACTTAGGTGTTATTAATAAATAGCGATTTTTTCCAGCCAGTAGTCTGTTTGTTTATATGGAATAGAGTAGGAAACTTGAACATCTAAAGAAGAAAAGGCATCAAAACCTTTAGGCCGAACTGAATATTGGACATTTCCTGTAATATCACTTTTATAAGTAGAACTGATTTCTACATCAGAGACAGTCATGGAATTAATGGCATCCGCCCACTTCGAAAGGATGTCTTTTTTGTTTGCATTTCGCATGCCTTCTACTTTTTTATGTAGATTTTCTATTGAACCCTTAGGGCCATCCCAAAAATGAGAGGTACCAGGGTTACCGATAGAAGCATTTACAAAGCTATCGAGGCTGGCATAATCTTCTGTTTTAACAGCATCCGCGAAAGCTTTGAAAAAGGCCAAGGCATATTCTTTATTTTGAGAGGCAAATTTGTCCTTGTTAAAATCAGAGGATATTTTGGAAGGAAAACCGCCTGATACTGTATGTTCAGTGTTTTTGCTCTCTGTCTTTGGAGTTTCTGTAGAAGGCGTAGGAGCTGGAACGTTAGTGGAGTTGTCTTTGCTTGGAATTCCAGCATCAGATGCCGCACTATCAGTAGATATCTCGATAGTTTGTGTACCATTATTCCATTTTACTGTAGCGCCAAGGGCTTCGGCGAGGGCTTTAGCAGATACATAACTATGGCCATCATAAACCAATGGATACATAGGTGAGCCTTCGCTATAAATATTGATTGCTTTTCCATTTACCTCGATTTGAATATTCGAGTTTTGGTAAGCGGTTACTTTTTTTAGCGCAGAACTTGCATAGGCAACCGCTCCAACAGCAATGACCATAGATAAAGCAGTGGTAGAGATTAAGATTTTAGCAGATAGCTTTTTCATAATAACACCCCGTTAACTATAGAATGTGCATAAACAAAGTAGTTCCTTAGTAATAGGGAATTACCCGCGCTTTTGGAATATGCGTTGTTTGATTATGCAACTTTCACGATACAGGAAAATTATGCCATGGTCAATATAATATATAATTCTTTAGTAGGATTATCATTTTGGATAGAATAAGCCAAAGGAACTAACTAGATTAATTCTTTGTTACTATACACTATTAACAGATACATGAAGACAAAAAAAGCCGCCTAGAAAGGTCAAAGGTTTGACTCTCCAGGCAGCTTTTTTTCCATTACATATATTGCTGGGGCATTTGGTTCCCCATTTGCGTTGCGGTGCCATAAGCATCGAGGTAGGTATTCATCGTTTGATCCTTCAAGGTAGGCATTTGGTAGTAGCCTTTTTGGTTGGCATACTGGAAACACTCATAAGCCATATCGGCTGTCCGGTTGGCTCCGGTTTGCATCATTTGACGAAGCACGGGGTTAGCCATTTCCAGAGTGGCTTTCATCTTCATGGAAGCGGAATGCTTATGGCAGCTTAGCATGAAGCCAGCTACATCGGAATCATCAACCTGCTCATAGCTGGTATTCGGAGTTTGCGTTGGTGGTTGACGCAAACCGTACATTGGCTGGAAGTTTTGATTCATCTGCATTCCGCTCTGAGTCATCTGCATGCCCCCTTGGGTCAAGTGCTTCTGACCGCGGGCAGGCATTGCTTCGGAACCGCCTAATTGATGCGCAGTCTGAACCAGGTTGTTATATTCCATCGTCATCATTTGCATATGGTTGTTCATCATCGATTGCAGCTGAGGGTCTTTCGCATAGGGGCGGTAAAGCTGCATCGTGTTCAATCCGTTAATGCAATCGGACAAAATATCATGCAAATCCAATACTTCATGTGCGCCAAGTGTTTTATTCATGTTAGCCTCCATAGAGTTAGTTTTTGACAGACAGATTCATTTTTCTCCAGCATATCCCAATCTATGCATGAATCTTGTGTGAACTAACATCAATGTCTGTCAGTATATTCAAAAAAATGGCGTAACTTAAGCGCCAGCTTGATGTTGAAAAGGTCCTCTGTAGAATTTACGTCGCAGTGGAGTACTTTGCTTATGGCTGTAAGACGGGCACGCAAAGTGTTTTTATGAATAAACAGCTGTTTTTCGGTGGTGGTCTTTGAACAATTATTAGCCAGGTACAGCTCTATAGTCTCCAATAGCTGCGTGTGATACTTTTGGTCGTGCTCCATCAAAGGTGTGATATAAGTACCATAAAAGCTGCGCAAAAAGTGTGCATCCAGTTTCCCTTCATTGTCCATAAAGAATTTCAGTACCCCCAGGCTGCTGTAATAGCAAAATAGCTGGTTGCTTTTTATGGATAGAAGATAATTTGCAGTACGTTCGGCCTGAACAAATGCCTTCTTAATTTCATGTAAAGGCGTGGAATCGCTGACCCCAATGTATACTCGGGATAGATTTGTGGTTGTGAGGAATATGTTGCGCAGTTGCGACAATAATACGGCTAAATTTTCGGTAGGATAAGGGATAAGCAGAATTTGAGAATTGGACTTTTCAAATACGAGAATATGGTTGCTGTTGCTGATTTGTCGCTCCGCCATCTCATGGAACTGACCCAGCCGGCTATTTTGCTGTACAAATGAGTCGATATTTCCAAACTCCTCATACAGGAATTGCACCACATAATATTTGCGGTGTATTTTTTTGCCTGTAGGGGCCAAAAGTGCCTCTGCGCGCGCCTGAGTAAGATTGCTCTCCTGCAGAAGCTGATCCATTAACAGTCCATTGAAACGGCGTGTGGCATTGCTGATCTCAATCAACTTCGTGGAATGCAAAGCAACAATCAGCCCCAATTGTTGAATTTTGACGATTTCGGTTGGTGGGAGCTCGGAGATACTTTCATCCAATGCCAGCACAACATAACCGTATTTGGTATGCTCCAATGAAACTGGGTAAAACAGCAGCTTTAGATGCAGAGAGCGGAGCGATTTACTCGTATATGAATAGATGGGAATAATGCTGTTATCGTCTAATGTCTGAAAATGAATCTCGGAGTACTGCAGCAGATCCTGAGTGATGTTGCGCGTGTACTCTTTCCAATCAAAATTGCTGGAAAAGCCGATCAAATATAAGTCGTTATCCATGATGGCATGGCTAAGCCCGGTGGATTCATGCATTTTTGTACAAATTTCCGATAATGATACGCCATCGAGCATGGCACGCATCAACGTAAAGTGAATTTTTTGCCCTTCTTCAATCATTAGGTAAGGTTTGCGCACAATGTGCTTGAGAATAGGATTCATAATTTGACCCCAGTTGCAATAAGCCGGGGCCAGGATGACCGGGAAGCCTACTTCATCACAATATTCAAAAAGTTCCTGAGGAATCATGCGGGTAAACTTGTCCTTCGTCACTATACCTGCGATGCCCTTCCCCATCAATGCATCTACAAGCTTTCTTGAGAAGCATTGTTCAAACAGGACCCCTGCGATCACAAGTTCACCGCCATTCAGCCAATCCACGATCTCAGGAATATCCATAATCGTTACCGTTGTAATTTCACGGTCGAGTCCTGAGGAGCCTGCCTTCAACTGTGCCTCTTTTAGCTGTTCGATTGAAAGGGCGTCTCGTACAGAAATCATAAAACCCCCTCCTACTATGTTTCATAACAAAACAATACGCTGTGCTTGTGAATGTAAACGCATACAATATAGCATAGGTAGATTTGGAAATCAACGATATGAACCCTGTACAAAAGTATAAAAAATCGCTCAAAGAAATGTACCTTCGTACAATTGTGAAATAATGAGCAAATCGGTACACTTTAGGCGTATCAAGCAATGGCAACGGCATTTTGGGCCCAAAAACGCCAACCACCATAACCTCATTTTATATCACTTTTGCGGAGGGAAGACGATGAGAAACAGATTCAGAGGTAAAGACTATTTGGCTTTTAAGGACATGAACCGTGAAGAAATTGAATTCATTGTAGATTTATCGCTTCAACTAAAAAGCAAGTGGGTGGCGCGTGAACCTCATGAATATTTTAAAGGACAGGTGTGGGCGGCTCTCTTTGAGAAGAATTCCACACGTACTCGTAATGCATTTCAAAGAGCAGCAGCAGATTTGGGCATTACGGCGGTTTATCTTCGTCCCGATGAACTGCAAAGCGGGCGTGGGGAGCCTCTTAAGGATACGGCACGTATGTTTGATCGTTATTATGACGGCTTGTTCATCCGTACTTTTGGCCATGAAATCGTTGAAGAGTATGCACAATGGATGGACCATCCGGTCATCAACGGACTGACCACTTTGGCACATCCTACGCAGGGGATTGCAGACCTCATGACGATTAAGGAGAAAAAAGGCGGTTACAAAGGCTTGAAGCTTTGCTATGCCGGCAATCTCTACAATGTTTGCTACACGACGATGATCGCTTGTGCAACACTGGGAATTGATATGTATATAGCTTGTCCGGATGGCATGCAGCCTGATCAGGGCATTTACGAGGAATCAATGAAGCGTGCCGCAGTCTCCGGTTCCAAGATCGTTTTTACTCACAATTATGATGAAGCGCTTAAGGATGCAGACATCGTATACGGAATGTCGCATTACAGCATGGGACAGTCTCCTGAAGAAATCGAAGCCCTGAAGAAGGCCTTCCACCCTTATCAAGTAACCATGGAAGCTTTAAAAAAGGCCAAATCCGATGCTATCTTCATGCACTGCCTGCCCGCATACAGAGGCATTGACGTTACCGATGAAGTGATGGAATGTGACCAATCCGTGGTTTGGGATCAGGGCGAAAACCGAATGCACTCCATTAAAGGAATTATTGCGGCAGTAGCACTTTAAGCTGTTTTAACAAGGCCTAGGCGGAGAGGAAGAAAATCTATGTTTGGTCGAAAAAAAGAAACCAACATACTTCAGGAAAGACAGTTTAAGTCTCCTAATGCTTATGTCATTATATTTTTCATTCTGGTTCTTGTGGCGGTGCTGACCTGGATCGTGCCCGGCGGGCAATACCAGCTCGATAAGGCAGGGCGGGCTATTGCCGGAACCTATTCCGGATCGGCAGCCAAACCTCAGGGATTGTGGGATATTTTAATGGCGCCAATTATCGGGATGATCGGTAATGAATCCGTTTCAGGAGCCATTGCCATTTCGCTGAACATTATGCTGTTCGGCAGCTTTTTGGAAATGATGGATCAGTCGGGAGCCATTAAACTTTTCCTAAAACGTATTGCGATCAAGAACCAAAAAAATTTCCATGCTCTTATCGTTATTCTGGTAACGGTCATGGGGATTTTCGGAACAGTCCAAGGTTCTTATGAAGAAGGATTTGTCTATTTGATGATGTTCCTGCCCATAGTACTTGCCCTTGGCCTTGATACGATGGTTGCAGTCATGATTGTCGTGTTCGGCACTCAAGGTGGGTGCCTTGCATCTATTGTCAACCCTTTTGCTACCGGGATTGCCTCCAGTATTGCCGGGATAAGCCCGGGAAATGGCATGATCATGCGCGTTATCATTTTTGTGGTGTTCATGGCGATTATTTCTTATTACATTTGTCGTTATGCCGACAAAGTCAAGAAAAATCCTCAGTCTTCCCCTCAATTCTTCAGAAGAGCTGAAGATCTGAATGAGTTTCCTACCGCTGATAATGAAGACGCTTCCATGACCAAAGAGCAAAAAATCGTGCTTGGAATCTTTTGCGCGACGTTTGCTATCATGATCGTTTCCCTGATTCCATGGTCTTCGCTTAATTCCAATTGGACCTTTTTCGAGGATCTTGCAAAATGGATTGCTGACACCCCTGTCCTGGGCACTGTCCTGGGGAAAGATATGGTACCCCTTGGTCAATGGTTCTTCAATGAGATCAACGCCATGCTCATCGTTTCAACCATTATTTCCGGGTATGTACTGCACTACAAAATTGACAAAACGCTCAATATCCTTATTAAAGGAGCTGCCGGACTGGTTTCTACCGCATTCATCGTCCCCCTGGCCAGAGGCATCCAGGTCATTATGAATGGCGGTGCGATTACTCCAACGATTTTGCACTTTGGCGAAAATACCCTGAGCAGTCTGCCTTCTATTGCGTTTGTCGTGGTTTGTCTTGTTTTCTATCTGATCATGGCATCCTTTATTCCCAGTTCTACCGGACTGGCTGCCGCGACCATGTCGATTATGGCTCCGTTAGCCGTTTTTGCCGGAGTGAAGGAAGAAATCATGGTTGATATTTATTTGATGGCTCTTGGTATGGCCAAGATGATAATGCCCACATCGATTATAGTTATGACCTGTACACAGGCTGCACATATCGGCTATGGTCAGTGGGTTAAGAGCAATTGGAAATTTATGATAGTCCTATTTTCCGTTTCCGCGGCTTTTCTGATTGCGGGTGTGCTGATTTAAAAGTATGAATGCCGTATTTGATATCCTGATTTTTCAATCAATAATCTATTGATGGAGGCTAGAGTTATGGCTGAAGTATTTGTTTCAAACGCAACCAATGTATTGAAAAAAGTTTTGGTATGCTCCCCTAAATATTATGTTTTTAACGCGATCAATGAAATCACCAAAAGCTGGATGGAAAAAGGGGAGACCGAGCAAAATGACCTGATGGTCAAAGAATGGAACGAGCTCATGGACGCATACCGGGCAAACGGTGTTGAGGTCGTTGAGATGACTCCTGACAAAAATATGCAAGTTCAGACTTTCGCCCGCGATTTCGGCGGCTGCGTAAAAGAAGGTGCGATTATTGGAAAATTTCGCCACCCCGCCCGTCAGGTTGAAACCGCGGCTTATGAAGCAAAGCTTGAGGAACTGGGAGTTCCGGTTATTGCGCGCTGTAACGTCGGCTGTTTCGAGGGTGGCGACATCTGGATGATTGATGAACACACCATTGCCTTCGGCCAAGTAGACCGTACCGACGAGGCAGGTGTTGCGAACCTCCGCGAGCAGCTTGCCAAGTTCGGCTACACCGTCGTCGGCGTTCCGTGTCCTCCGGCAAATCTACATCTGGACATGGTGTTCAATATCGTCGCGGAAAAGGTTTGCCTTGCTGCTGTTAACGAACTTCCGTACAACTTCATGCAGATGCTGAAACGGCGCAATTTTACAATCATCCCTGTTGAAAGCGAACTTGTATTCAAGCATGGCTGCAATGTACAAGCTCTCGGTAACGGAAAGGTTCTTGCCATAAAGAATAACAAGTCGGTAAATGACAAAATGAAGGCGCTTGGGCTTGATGTTATTGAAGTAGACCTTCGCCAAATTTTGAAGGCAGGAGGCGGCCCTCACTGCATGACTTTCCCAATCCGCAGAGAGGCATAATCATGAAAGTTCTTATAAGCGATTACAAAGATTCGATGATGCCTTCTCATGAATATGAGATCCAAGTATTGAAGAAGGGGTTCCCCGAAGCAGAAATCTGCGTCTATGAATATACCGATGAGAAAAGAAGCGAATTCCTCGATAAGATCAGCGACGCAACTGCACTGCTCACGGCATTTATTAAGATTGATAAAGATGTACTCGATCATGCGCGCAATTTGCAGGTGATATCCATTAACGCCACCGGATACGATAATGTGGACTTGGTGGAGGCGACAAAACATAGCGTGGGTGTCTGCCCCGTTGGTGAATACTGTACCGATGATGTTGCGGAACATACCATTGCGCTTATGTTGGCCCTCAACAAAAACCTTAAAAGTTACACGTATGATATTGAAAAAAACAATCAGTGGAAGTATGACACTCCCCAGGCCCCTGTCCGCATAGGGAATCAAACGCTCGGCATTTTTGGCCTAGGAAAGATCGGCAAACGTGTTGCAAAACTTGCCCAAGGTCTGGGGATGACCGTAATCGCAACCGATCCTTTAGTTACAAAGGAAACGGCGGCACAACTGGGCATTCAGATGGTCGAGCCGGGCGATATATTTGAAGGCGCTGACGTGATCTCGAACCATATGAATCTCGGAAGTTCAAATATTGAGTATTTTACGGAAAAAGAGTTTAACAAAATGAAACGCACTCCGATTTTCCTGAATTTAGGCAGAGGTCTGAGCATAAATGAGCAGGACCTTGCTGATGCGCTGGACAGGAAGCTGGTTCGGGCTGCAGGATTGGACGTTCTGAAAGACGAAACGGCCAAGCTCAAAAATCACATACTTGCTAACCGCGATAATGTGATTATTACACCTCATGCGGCCTTTTATTCCTCTCAGTCCATGACAGAAATGCAGCGTATTTCATGCGAGAATATTGTTCATTTTCTGTCTGGAAACAAGGAAAAGGTATTCAAGCTTGTCAACGAGGTATAATCAGGAATATGTACAACGGAGGAATTAAAGTGTCAAACAAGCAAAAAATAGTCATCGCCTTGGGAGGAAATGCCCTTCAGTCCAAAAACGATGAACCTACCGCTGAAGCACAGCTTGAAGTGGTCAAGAAAACGTGCGAGCATATAGCGGAAATCAGCAATAGCGGTTATGAAATGGCCATTGTTCATGGCAACGGTCCACAGGTAGGACGTATCGTTCTTGCCTGCGAGACTGCAAGAGATGTTGTCCCACCTATGCCATTTGATGTCTGCGGGGCGATGTCCCAGGGGTATATTGGCTACCATCTTCAGCAATCGCTAAGATATGCCCTTAGTAAGCGTAACCGTAATGTGCCCGTCGTCACCCTTGCCACCCAGATGGTTGTGGAAAGAGCAGACCCTGCATTTAAGGCTCCTACAAAGCCTATCGGGCCCTTTTATACGGAGGATGAAGCTAGCGATATTGCCGTGAAAAAAGGCTATGTAATGAAAGAAGATGCGGGCAGAGGATGGCGTAGATTGGTGGCATCTCCACTGCCGCGCAGAATCGTAGAAATCAGTGCGGTCAAAAAACTGTGGAACGACACCATTGTAATCACCTGCGGAGGAGGAGGAATTCCGGTCGCGGAAAATCCCGATGGTACCCTTGAAGGTGTGGCGGCTGTGATCGACAAGGACTTTGCGGCTGAGCTTCTTGCTGAACAGGTAGATGCCGACATCCTGATGATATTAACCGAAGTAGAAAAGGTAGCTATCCGCTTCAATACGCCTGAACAGAAGAACCTTTCTCACATGTCACTGACAGAGGCCTCCCAATATATCGATGAGGGTCATTTTGCAGTCGGCAGCATGCTTCCCAAGGTTCAGGCCGCCATGAAATTTGTACGCTATAACCCGGAGAAGAAGGCCATCATCACCTCGCTTGACAAGGCAATCGATGCGTTAGAAGGCAAAACCGGTACCGAAATTACTTTTTCGTGACGGCACCGGGACATTGACGAAGGGTCAGACCAAATGAACGATCATACAGGGAGTCCACCTTGATGTGAGCTCCCTGTTGTGGTCGTTAGCCAGAGGAAGAATGATAACTTATCGCCTTATGAATACAAAGGAGACCAAATGACTATGTTATCTGCGCTGGATTATTCACTAATTCTTTTGTATTTTATAGTCATTATCGGAGTAGGCTGTTTTTCAATGAAGTTGGCAAAATCGAAAGAGGACTTTCTGGTTGCCGGAAGAAGACTCTCCTTCCCCATGTTTTTTGGTTGTATGACCGCCCTTGCCTTAGGCGGAGGTTCTACGGTTGGAAGCGTGAAGTTAGGGTATCTGTTTGGGTTCGGGGGCGTCTGGCTCAATGTGAGTATAGGGATAGGCTTAATACTTACCGGACTATTAGTTTCATCGAAGTTGTCAAAATTGAAAGCATTGAGCATCAATGATGTCGTCGAAGCAAGTTACGGGAGCTATGCAAGAATTTTCAGCTCATTATTGACCTTTATTTATACGATAACTCTAAGTATCGTGCAAGTGATTGCCATAGGAACAATCATTGGCGGTACATTTGGAATAAGCTCTGTATTGTCCATGGTTATTGGCGGTGGAATCGTTATATTATATACATTTATCGGCGGAATGTGGTCCGTAACGTTGACGGATATCATTCAATTTGTCATCAAAACGTTAGGGATATTAATTCTGGCTCCAGTATTCAGCATACATGCCGTAGGCGGATGGGACAAATTTATAATCAGCATCCCCGCATCTCACTTAACTATAACCAGTATGGGGTTTCATGGAAGCTTTTTATATATTATTTTATATGTCCCCGGGCTGATAATCGGTCAGGATATCTGGCAAAGAATTTTTACAGCCCAAAACGATAGAATTGCTTCAACAGGCACGATTCTGGCTGGTTGTTACAGTATTCTTTATGCATTTGCAACCGCAATCATTGGAATGAGTGTTTTTATACTGCTGCCAAATCTTGATGATCCGCAGACAGCATTTGTTTCCGGTGTTATTTCATTTCTTCCCGCCGGAATCAAGGGGATCGTTCTGGCGGCTGCTGTGGCTGCTACCATGTCGGTATCCAGCGGAACCATACTTGCATCATCTACAATTCTTTATAATGACCTGTATCAAAGGTTTATTAACAGAAATCCGGATGAGAAAAAAGCAATCTGGGTTACGCGAGGCTTTGCAGTATCTATTGGCATCATCGTAATGATCTGCGCACTTTGGATTAGAGATGTACTTGTAGGTATCGATATTTGTTACGGGTATCTTTCCGGCTGCGTATTTGTACCGGTGTTGGCCAGCTTTGTACTTAAGAGATACAGTTCCAAATCCGGGGTATACTCGCTTGCCGCAAGCTCAATCATCGTTACAGTTTTATTTATAAAATATGGAACTTCCTCAATTTTTCCAATATTATATGGTATGTTAGCCGGTTTAGTAGTTTATATTGCTGTTAATCTAATAAGCAAAGAAAAAGTAGACTCTCAGTTTGGAAAATAGTAAGGAGGTGGAAAATGACACTTCAGCAGCTAAAATACATGATCGCAGTGGTGAACTGCGGCTCAATCAACGAGGCAGCCAAGAAGCTGTTTATCACGCAGCCCAGTTTGTCCAGCGCGATCAAGGAACTGGAAGCGGAGGTTGGAGTGGAGCTGTTTATCCGGTCGCCTAAAGGGATTACGCTTTCGGTGGACGGCGCGGAGTTTCTCGGCTATGCCAGGCAGGTGGTAGAACAGGCGGCGCTGCTCGAGCAGCGTTATTTGAACAAAAAGCCCTCGCGTCAGCTTTGCTCCATCTCTACGCAGCATTATGCTTTTGCCGTCAATGCCTTCGTCAATATGATCCAGCAGAGCGGTGCGGAGGAATACGAGTTTACGCTGCGCGAGACACGCACTCATGAAATCATCGAAGATGTGAAAAATTTGCGCAGCGAAATCGGCATTTTGTATATGAACCCGTTTAATCGCAAGGTCATTGAGAAGATGCTGCGGGAAAACCGCCTTGATTTTCATCCGCTGTTTGAAGCGGAGCCACATATCTTTATCAGCACGCAAAACCCGCTCTCCGGCCGGAGGTTCGTTACACTCGAGGACTTGGAGGAATACCCGTACCTGTCCTTTGAACAAGGAGAATATAACTCTTTTTATTTCTCAGAAGAAATATTGAGCACGGTGTTCCGTAAGAAAAGCATTCATGTCAGCGACAGAGCCACCTTGTTCAATTTACTCATTGGACTGAACGGCTATACGATCTCCACGGGCATTGTCAGCGCCGATCTCAACGGGGATAACATTACTTCGGTGCCGCTCCGGGTCGATGATCATATCCAAGTCGGCTGGATTGCCAATCATCAGCTGCAAATCAGCAAGCAGGCTCAAGTTTATGTGCAGGAATTAAAGACTGTGATTCGAAGCTCCGGACTTGCTCTGCTGGAATAGGGTATAGACTCACTCTATAAGCTCGCATAAAAAATACATGTTACCCTATATGATTTTTCGCATGCTATGCTGGTAAAAACTTTCAGACTCCAGTGCAGTGAAGCTCGGAGATAAGGAGGAAACAGCATGCAAGCATCGGTTATCGGTTACCCGCGGATCGGAAAATACAGAGAGTTGAAGTTTTGGACAGAGGACTATTTTCATGGAAAGATTTCAGAGCATCAGCTAAAAGAAAATGCCAAAAAACTGCGTAGTGAGCAGTGGGAGGTGCAATCCGGCTACGGCATCGATCTGATTCCTTCGAACGATTTTTCGTTTTACGATGGGATGCTGGATACGGCCGTTTTGTTAGGGGCCATCCCTCGGCGTTACAGGGATTTGCACCTTAATGAACTCGATACCTATTTCGCCATGGCGAGAGGCTATCAGGGGGGGAACGGTGACGTAAAGGCCTTATCTATGCGTAAATGGTTTAACACCAACTATCACTATATCGTTCCGGAGCTTGACGACCAAATCGAAATTCGGCTGTCCGGGAACAAGCCGTTCGATGAGTTTTTGGAGGCAAAGGAACAAGGAATTCAGACCAAGCCCGTTGTTATAGGGCCGTTCACTTTTTTGAAGCTTGCGAAATATAAAGGGAAGAAACAGCTTCACGATTATGTGGATGTGACCGTCCGTGCGTATGTTCAACTGATTCGCCAGCTGGGCGATTTGGGGGCTGATTGGCTGCAGTTGGATGAGCCGATTTTGGTAACGGACCTCACCCATGCGGATATTACGCTGTTTACGCAGATTTACACCGCGCTGTTGGAGCAAAAAGGCGAATTGAAAATTTTGCTGCAAACCTATTTTGGAGACATACGCGACTGCTACACAGATGTCACTGCGCTGGCCTTGGATGGCATTGGTCTTGATTTCGTCGAGGGAAGAGAATCGTTCTCCCTGGTTCAACGATATGGTTTCCCAAAGGACAAACTATTGTTTGCAGGAGTGGTCAACGGAAAAAATATTTGGCGCAACGATTACGGAAAAACCCTACAAACGCTTCGGGACCTCCAGAAATCTGCCCTGCAAATCGTCATTAGCACATCATGTTCCCTGCTTCATGTTCCTTATACCGTGCAGTCGGAGGAGCAGCTAGATGAATCGATTCGCAGCGCTTTTGCCTTTGCGGAGGAAAAGCTTGAGGAGCTTTCCGAGTTAAAAGCGTTAGTCGACGACAACGCCTCTGAGCGCAGCCCGAAGATCATAACCAATGCGCAGGTTCAAGGAACTGCCCGGCATAAATCGGAGCCAAGCGTGCAGCAGCGAATTGATGGTCTGACGGATGCTGATTTTACCAGAAGCCCTGCATTTGCAGAGAGGGCGGCACTTCAGAAAGCAGCATTGCAGCTTCCGCTGCTGCCGACGACGACGATCGGTTCCTTCCCGCAAACCCAAGCAGTAAAGTCCAATCGCTCCAAGTATAAGAAAGGGGAAATCACCGCCGCTCAGTATGAAGAAAATTTGCGGTCGATGATCAAAAATTGCATTTCTCTGCAGGAAAAGCTGGGGCTGGATGTGCTTGTGCATGGTGAATTTGAGCGTAACGACATGGTGGAGTATTTCGGTGAAAAGCTTTCCGGTTTCCTGTTCACCAAGCAGGCATGGGTACAATCCTATGGCACCCGCTGCGTCAAGCCTCCGATCATATGGGGAGATGTGAAGAGAAGCTCCCCGATTTCGGTGGAAATTTCCCAATATGCGCAGAGCCTGACCGACAAACCTGTTAAAGGGATGCTGACCGGCCCGGTTACGATCTTAAACTGGTCTTTTCCTCGCGAAGATATTAGCTCCAAGGAAATGGCCCTGCAAATTGCGCTGGCCATCCGCGATGAAGTTCTTGATTTGGAAGCCGCCGGGCTGCGGATCATCCAAGTTGACGAGGCGGCGCTCAAGGAGAAGCTCCCTTTGCGAAAGTCTGACTGGCACACCGAATATCTGGACTGGGCGATTCCGGCGTTTCGACTAGTTCACAGCGGCGTGAAGGCGAGCACACAGATTCACACCCATATGTGCTATAGCGAGTTCCAGGAGATTCTTGGAGATATCGATGCCATGGATGCAGATGTAATCTCTTTTGAAGCTTCTCGCTCTAACCTGTCCATCGTGGATGCCATTATACAGAGCGGGTTCAAAACGGCCGTTGGCCCGGGGGTATATGACATACATTCGCCGAGGATTCCGGCAAAAGAAGAAATGGCCGCTTCCATCCAGTCCATGCTGCAAAAAATCAGCCCGGAAAAGCTATGGCTTAACCCGGACTGCGGTCTCAAAACGCGCGGGGAAGCAGAGACGCTCGCAAGCCTTAAACATCTTGTAGAGGCAGCTTCCCAGGTTAGAGGGCAGCTGTGAATCTATATAAAACAAAGAGCAGAACCTCTTCTGGGTTCTGCTCTTGTTTTAGCGTGATAGCTATAAGCTGAGTAATTCATCTTAAATCTAGGCTGCAGCGTTCGTGAAGATTACCCTTTGACGGCACCGCCGGTGAGTCCTCTAACCAGCGTTTTGGAGCCCATTAGAAAGAGAATGACCAGTGGCAGCGTGCCGAGGGTAAGACCAAGGATACTTGCCGAATAGTCCGTGCGGAAGACTGTGGACAGATTCGCAATCCCTAGCGGAAGCGTGTACAGCTCCGGCTTGTTGATCGTTACTAGCGGCAGCAGATAGCCGTTCCAAGAGCCGAGGAAGGAGATCAGCCCCAGGGTGCTGATGGCCGGCAGCAGAAATGGAACAACGATTCTTGTGAGAATGGTTGGTTCTGTGCAGCCGTCGATCCGCGCGCTTTCAATGACCTCCGTTGGAACGGAGGAGCGGATGAACTGGGTCATAAAAAATACTCCGAAGGCATTGTTCAGTCCTGCCAGAATCAGCGGCGCATGGGTGTTGTTAAGGTGGAACCATTTCATTTCCATGACATAAGCAATCAGGCCCAAGTGACCGGGGATCATCATCGTCAACAGAATGAAGCTATACAGTGCATTTTTTCCCTTGAATTCATACTTGGCAAAAGCAAAGCCAGTAATCGAGGCGATGCCAACCGTTACCAGAGTGAACAGAACGGCAACATAGAAGCTGTTCCAATAATTCCGGAGGAAATTACCGGACATGATCGTTTTTAGGTTCTCTAATAAATAATTGCTGGGCAGAATGGGAAGTTGCTTGAACAGGTCTTCGGAATAATAGGTTCCCATCACAATCATCATATAGAAAGGGAACATGAAGGCGATAGCTATTAGGCTAAGCAGCAATACGGTAAAGAACTTTTTTACTCTCATTTTTCGTCACCGTCCCTGTTAATCCATTTCATGCCAACCACCGAGAACAAGGCGATAAACAGGAAGGTGCCGTAAGCGATCGCTGCCCCTTTGCCGTATTTGAACGCACTGCCGTTGAATGAAGCATCGAACATATACCAGATCGGTGTAAAGGTGGAGCCGTCAGGCCCGCCTATCATACTGGAGCCGGAAGCCCAGCCGCTGAACAGCAGCATCGGTTCTTCCACCAGCTGCAAGCCGCTGATAATAGAGGTGATGATTAGAAACAGGTTGATCGGCTTCAGCAGCGGAATGGTAATGCGCAGGAACACATTTTTGGATGATGCTCCGTCGATCATTGCTGCCTCGTAGATGGAGGTGTCAATGCTGGCCATCCCTGCGGTGTAGAACATGACGAAGTATCCAAGGTTTTTCCAAAATACCATCAGGATGACCACCCAACGGGAGGAACTGGCTGAACCCAGCCAATTGATCTTCTCCTGAATGATGCCCAGCTCCATCAGAAGATTATTGATAAACCCGCCCTGCCAGTCGAACAGCAGCGAGAAGATAATCCCGACAGCGACCGGAGTCGTCATATAGGCACTAAATACGCTGAGTCGGAAAAAGGTTTTTCGGCGGATCAGCTTGCTCTCGATCAGACTAGCCATCAACATACCCACAAGAACAAGAGCCGGAAGGTATACTGCCATAAAAATGATGACATTGAGTAGAGATCTCCAGAAGAAGGCGTCATGGAAAAACAGCTGTGTGTAATTGCTGAGTCCGATGAAATTCCGGTTGCCGTACAAATCCCAGTCAGTAAGGCTGATGTAGAGGGTGAAGAGGATCGGAAACAAGCTCAGTACTGCGTAGGATAAGAAATAAGGGGTAATAAACAGATACGGCCATTTATTTTTACTGCTGATTCCCTTCGCTTTCTGCATGATCATTCACTTCCTATCCGTAAAAACGGCAGCCTGTTCTTTCGAGCGGGCCGCCGCTTTTTATATAGTATTTTTTTATTCAAAGGTCAGCTCTGGGTGGTTTTTCTTCAGCTGTTCTTCCCATTTCTCCAGTGCCTGCTTGGCGTCAAAGCCTTTATCCTGCGCCATGGTCTGCAGCACCAGCTCTGAAGCGCTGTAAATATCCTGGTCGTACTTGGTAACAGCTTTGGACTGCATGCTCGGGAATACCTTCTCTACCCAGAACTTTCCGAGGTCCTGTCCGCCGAAATATTTATCGGCTCCGGAGGAGAGCTTGGCTGTGTCTTTGAAGAAGGACTTCAGCGGCAAAATGTAGTCGGAGGCGGCAAAGTTGGCTTCAGCGCCTTCGTCAGAGCCTAACAGCCAGCTGAGATAAGTCCAAGCGGCATCCTTGTTTTTGCTGTCTTTCCAAATGCCGATGGTCGTACCGCCATATGGGTATCCGCCTTCCGGAGGCACCATCAGGCCCCAGCGGCCATTGCTGGCCTTGTCATTTGGTTTAATAACGAATTGTGGCGACCAGTTCGCCGCAGGATAGAAGATAACATTGTCTTTCGAGTATGAGGCATTCCAGGTTGGCGACCACATTGCCAGCTTGCCCTCGCCGTTATTATCGCGGATGGACTGCAGTTGAGTAAACATCCGCAGTACCTCTTTGGTGTTCACTTTGGTTCCGTCAACAATCGCGGTTTTACCCTGGTTGGAGAAGATGGTGTAGGCATCCATTAGACTGCCCAGCATGAACGTCTTACCGCCGCTTTTGTCATATACCTCTTTGCCTTTGGCGATAAAGGTATCCCAGTCAGTGAACATGGCTGTTAATTGATCGGGATCATCCGTCCCAAAATACTTTTTAGCCAGGTCACGCTTATAGGCCAGTGCGCCAGGAGAGCCGGATTGCTCCAGACCAACAAGTTCGCCCTTGCTGTTCGACAGCAGCGGCAGTTCGAAGTCGAGCAGATTGGACTTATCAAAGTTGTACGGTTCTCCGGACAAGTTCTGCAGCACGTTCAGCTCATACAGAGCGCCGCGGAAAGCCGCTTCCGCCCAAATAATATCGGGTAGTTCGGAGCCGGAGGCGATGGAGGTCTGGATTTTTTTCAGGTAATCCCCTGCCGATACTTCGACGAAATCAAGCTTGATGTTCGGGAACTTCTCGTTAAACTTCGCTGCAGTCTTCTCGAACCAGCCCTTATCCCAGCCCCATACCGTCAATTTACCGGAAGCTTTTGCGGGATCGCTTGAGTTAGTCGCACTGTTTGTGCTGTTTGTGCCCTTGGAAGCGCTGTTGCCGCTATTGTTTCCGTTGCCGCAGCCGGCAAGCACCAAGGTGAGGCATAAAGTCAGAACAAGCGCGATGACCGATGTTTTCTTGCTAAATAGATTGTGCAAATCAATGTCCCCCTTGCATCTGTTGTGACAGCCGGCGGTTCCTGTGATGCCCTTCCGTCCGTCTGTATAGTAGTACTATAAGCTTGACGGCATCGTCCAACAACGAGACGATCCGATGGTTTTGTATAAATAATGATAGTGCTTTCAATCGGCGGAATGCTGCCGTGAGGGCAGGAGAACGGATACCTTTGTGCCTTCCTGCTCGCGTGAAGTGATAATCAGACGCCCTTCCTGCCCGTACAAATATTCGATTCGTTCCCGGATATTCCACAGTCCAATCTGCTTCATGGCCCCCGAAGGAAGGCGTGCCGGTGGCAGGGTGCCGTTCATAATGGCCCGGGCCTTCTCCTGGCTCATACCGCAGCCGTCATCCTTGACCGAGATTCGCAGCCGCCCGCTGCGTTTGCGGATAATGATTTCTATATGGCCTACAGACTCCTTCTCTGAGAAGCCGTGAAATATGGAATTTTCCACCAGTGGCTGAATCAGGCTTTTCGGAATATAGTCGCCCATCGCCTGTTCTTCCACGTTCCAGACTAGCTCGAACCGGTCCGGATATCTATATTTCTGGATGCGCACGAAGTGATTGATAATGTTCATCTCCTGCTTTATCGTGACATACAGACCGGCGTCGCCGATATTGACTGCATCATGCAGAATGCCAATGAAGGACTCAATCATTTCCTCGATTGCAGTGTAATTTTTTTTGCGGGCCAGATAAACAACGGTGTTCAGTGTATTGTAGATAAAATGGGGATTGATCTGTGCGAAAAGCAGCTCGGCGGACATTTTGCGTTTCCAACGCTCCTGCTCCACTTTTTCGCTCATCTGCCGCTCAATATCGCCCAGCATCATTTCAAAGCCGTTCTTCAGCACAGAGAGCTCGTCATTGCTGTGGAACGACAGCTGAACATTGTAGTTGCCCATGGATACCTGCTTCATGGCCTTGGTCATCTGCAGAATCGGGCGGATAATGTTGGAGATGATCGGAAGGAACAACAGGAAGCAGAGCATCAGGCAGAGCGCGAGGAAGATGGCCCAGTAGCGCACAATATCTCCAACCCATTCGTAAAACCGGTCCTTGGAGGTAAATGTGAAGACGGACCACTGTGATTTATCAAAGGTGCTGGTCAGATAATAGCCTTTGTTATGTTTGGTCACTTTGATGTCCGGTCCGTCAGCCGCCAGTACTTCAGCTTCGGGAGGGTACGCTTCGATGCCCTGTTGATACAGGAATGTGCGGTCTGGCCCTATCCAGGCCACCTGATCAAAGGACTTACTCAAATACTGAAATATACTTTCAAAAGCCGAATAATCAATATTCAGTAGCAGCACACCGCCGTACTGGGGATCGAAACGGATAAAGAAGCTGACGACCTTTTTACTTTGGGGTTCCATTATAGTGTGAGGAGCTGAAAATCCGCTTTTGGCGTTGCTTTTTAGTATCTTTTGGTACCAATCCTGCTGAAGCAGTTGTTCAAAATAAGGATCAATATACAGGGAGGACCAGAAAACCTTGCCATCAGAGCGGACAATGGCCGAGCTTTCGAGGTAATCGCGCAGCACATTGAATTTGGTCAGTTGGGTGACCACATCATGGTACGCACTGAGCTCATCATATGTCGAGGGATATTGCAGCCGCGCTGCGAACTGCTGGAGCAACTCGTCGTTGACCATGTTGGCGGCGTATTTCTGCACATCATCAATCAAGTGATTCATCTGATTCGTTGTCTGCTCCAGATGTATGGTGTCCTCGCGCAGCGCCTGGGCTTCGAGAATAGTCGAAAACTTCTCATACGCCAGTGCGCTGATGGCCGTTACTGACAGAGTGACGATGAGAATGACACTGCCGAGAATTTTATTTTTAATTTTGCGCATGGTTACTCGCTGCCCTTCTGCTGTAGGAAGTCCTTTGGCTGTATGCCGGTGGTCTTTTTGAACACCTGACTGAAATATTGGCTGGTTTTGTAACCAACCTTCTCGGATATCTCGTATATCTTAAATTGGCCGGTCTGTAGGAGCTGTTTGGCCAGCGCGATCCGGTATTCTGTAGTGTAGTCCAGCAGGGATTGGCCGGTCTCCCGCTTGAAGGTGGTGCGCAGATGAATGCTGCTGATCTGCAGATGGTTCGCGATCGTCTCCAGAGACAGGTCGGGATCGGCATAATTGCTGGCGACATATTCCATCGCTTTGTTGACCCAGCGGGAATAATTTTTCTTAAGCTGTAGTCGCTGCAAACGGTCCTCCAGAATCCTGCACAGGCTGCCTGCGATCTGCCGCGCGTCGGTGCCCAGCGGGTGATCGAAGCTGAAGCTCCCATCCTTGCGGCATTCGTAACTGATCTGGCTAACGATTGCGCGAAGATCCGCCAGACGGGCCTGGGCAGCCACTTTTTCCAAATTGTCTTTCAGCCGGTCCAGTACGCTTATCTCGGGAGACAGCAGGTATTGTCTAACCTCTTCGGCAATAACGGACGCTGCCCCGGCTGAAGGAACCTGATCCAGAAGGAAAATAGCCCCGGGCGGAAGGAAGAACGAATAGTCATATGCTTGTCTCATCGCCGCATATCTGTGCTCCGGCAATTCCGCGTTGCTGCCTGTAGAGATGATAATTCTGGGGAGGACCCCCTTCCAACTAGCTTTCAGTCTCTCTAGCAGTTGGGCGGCGATCTGCCGCAAATTATATTGCTGCAGCAGAAGACTGCTTGAAGAGGACAGCTTCAGCAGTACGGCATATCCGCCTTCATCCATCTCTAAAATATAAATATCCTCCATGTCCGTAGTCTGGAGGCGAATTTCCCCTTCGATGCTCTTCCATACAGCGGGTACCATCCAGCGTTTGCTCTGGCGGCTGCCGTCCAGCAGGAGCGCAGCATCCAGCTCGAAATACAGCAGCGCAGGTTTTCCCTGCTGCTGTTCGGTGACAAGACGGTGCAGACTGGATTCCTGGTTCCCAGGGGGTGCCTGGTATTTGCCCGCAAGCATATCTTTAAGGAGAATATGCAGCGCGTGTCCGTGCCCCTCTTCCTCGGCTGCTTCCGCTGCCAGGTCTTCCTTAAGCAGCTTCAGCTTTTCCAGCAGGCGGTTGCGGCTAATTTCGTGCTTAAGCAGATAATGGGCCGCACGCATTTCCAGTGCCTCGCGGGCGTAATCAAAATCACGGTAAGCAGTCAGAAAGATCAAACGGGTTTTGGGAGCAAGCTGAACCACAAGCCGTCCCAGCTCCAAGCCGTCCATAGGTGACATGGAAATGTCGGTGATGACGATTTGCGGCTGCAATTCTTCGAACATTCGCAGCGCCATGCGCCCGCTGGTTGCTTTTGCGACTACCTGAAAACCGTTCTCCTCCCACGGAACCAACTGGTATACATTATCGAGTGCAAGCGGTTCATCATCGACAAGCATGACCGAAATTAATGAATTCACTGCAGAATTCCCCCGTTCCTGTCGTAATCCAAATATATATGCAGGTATAGCGAAACTTGAAGGCGCTGTCAATGGAAATCCCCGAAGGGGAAAACCCCCGCAGTTCCCTGAAAGAGGCAGTATCTCCTAAATAAAAAGGACCGCTTCCAGATTATTGGAGACGGTCCCATCTTCCTTGCTATCCTTACTTTTCCTCTGTCTCCAGAATCATTACGCCGTAAGGCTGCAGTTGAATTTCATTAGCGACTGTCGAATCTGTGAGCAGTTCTTTCACCGGCTTCTTGACCTTAACCAAAGCGGACTGATCCGAGTAATTCAACAAAAAAACATATTGTGCACCGGAAGAAGAGGCACGTATGCCTAGCTCAACCTCAGCCGGAGCCTCCAGCCAATCTGAAACTGTGGATTCTAATCCTAGTTCCTTGATCAGCGTATCGACGACGGGTTCGCTGTAAGCCGCGCCGTAATACCAGACACTGCCGCTGCCTACCGGGCGTCTGGTTAACGCAGGTTTTCCCGCGTAATATTCGCTGGTATACCAGGCAATTACCTCAACATCAGGATTATTGATTTGCAGGACCTCGTTAAAGCCCATGGCTTTCATTCCCATTGGTAACTTGTTATCTTTCCATTCTAGCTCAGCCGGGGGAACCGTCCCCGTAATCAACGTAAAGTCTTCCACCGTAATGCCGCACAGGTCGGCAACGGGACCAGGGAAAGGTCGCATATAGCATTGGCCGTTTAAATCCTTATATCCAGTTCGGGCACCAAATAACAGACGACCTCCCAGCTCAACATATTGGGTAAGAAGTGCAGCCGTCTCATCCGTCATAATAGCCGGATGCGGATAAACAATCACTTTGTATTTTGCTAAATCCTCAAGTGTAGTTGTCGTACGTAGCGTAATCAAATCTGCCGGAATATGACCGTATTGAAGCTGTTTATACCAGGCATTTGTGCTTTGCCACTGCAGCGGACCATGCCAATTGTCAAATTCTCCGTCCCATTCATTATCGTAGTCTTGCATAATGGCCACTTCAGCCCGGTAGGTTGTCCCTGCGATAACTCCGCCAATCTTTGCAAATTCCTCTCCGACTTGGGCAACTTCCCGAACCCGTCGGTTCGGCTGGTTGTGATAATCATTGATGCCGTGCCAATAAATTTCGGTCCCCATCGTGGCAGTCCGCCAACGGAAGTAGACAAGCAAGTCCGTTCCATGCAGCACCGATTGATAGGACCATAATCGAATTTGTCCTGGTCTGGGCGTTCCCATCCCCATACGGTTTACCCAACCTCCCGGACCGGATTGCTGCTCCATAACGCAGAAGTTCGGCGACATCGAACGCACATTGGATAATTTCATGCTCCAGGCGCGATCCAAAAGCGGTTTCTCATCGGTTCCGGGGAAGATCGTGGAAAACTGCGGATATGAATCATAGGAAATGAAGTCTAAAATCTCGTCGGTCAGCTCATGACTGTCCAAATGACCGAAGGTTCCGTTGGTCGTAATCCAATGATTCGGCGCCATTTCTCGAATGATATCGGCTTGCAGCTTGGCAAATGAAACTGTATTGGCGGAAAAGAACCTCTTCTCATCCAGAGCCAGATGCGGGTTTGGGGTATTGCTAATGGTAGGACGTGAAAGATGAACTTGTTCCCAGTCCGTATAGGTCTGACTCCAAAACACAGTTCCCCAAGCCTTATTCAAGTTATCTAAAGTTTGGTAACGATTCTTTAGCCATTCGCGAAAAGCTTCGTGATCGGCTTCAGAATAGAAGACGTTGGTCTCGCAGTTCAGCTCGTTGTCAATTTGCCAGCCGATCACCGCAGGATGATCCTTATAGGCCTCTACCATCTTACGAACGATTCGTTCGGATAAAGCTCTATATTTCGGACTGCTGTAATTGTAATGACGACGCATGCCGTGACGGTACAGCACTCCCTCCACGTTCGCGTTTAGAACCTCAGGGTATTTATGCGTAAGCCAAGCGGGCGGTGTTGCGGTAGGCGTTCCCAAGATGACCTTAATGCCATAGTTGTGAGCCAAGTCCATGACACGATGGAAAAAACTAAAATCATACTTTCCCTCTTCCGGCTCAAATATCGCCCATGCAAATTCCGCCATTCGAATGACCGATATATTCATCTCACGCATGCGGCGGAAATCTTCCTCCCACAATTCCTCAGGCCAATGTTCCGGGTAATAACAGACCCCTAAAGTCAATCTGTCCATATGAATCGATTTAGTCATCATTTTTTGCCTCCCTAGATCCTGATCTTATTACCATTCTATTAGCTGCCAAATTGAATTTAAATTTCAAATCCGTGCGATATGTATTAAAATATTGTCATTGCTTGGTCGTGAAAACTTTAAAGATACAAATCTATATAGCATTTAATTCAAAATTATTGCGTTAGAGGTGTGCGATGCGAGAACATATCTTTCTTCCCAAACCCCTGTTTCCAAGACACTTTTGTTTTCCCGATTTTATCGGTGGATACAGTGATTTTCCGGAGCACGCCGTAAACCGTGAATTCCAAACCAAAGAAAATCATTTGGACATTTATTATAATTTACACATTGTACTTAACGGCAAAGGTTACCTCCATACAGAAGGGAGAACCTACGAACTGACTGCTGGGCAAGGCTTTCTCTATGGCCCCGGACTTAGACAGCGTTATTACTCCGATTTCCACGAACCGTGGAACATTCGCTGGGTTCACTTCTATGGACTTCGTTTAGAGGAATTGTTGAATGGCAAAGGAATTGGCGATCCCTGGCTGTTTGCTTTGTCCGACCTTCCTTCGATCAAAGCTATATTGGATCGGATGCTGCAATTGGGCAGAAACTTTCAAGTCGAGGACGAATATGCAATAGCTTCAACCCTCTACGAACTTTTGCTCAGAATACTGTCGACCTCCACCCAATTAAACGTTTCCGCCGGTCAAGGCGCAGACCGAATCAGGTCCGTTGCTAATTACATCCGGTCACACAGCTTTGAACCCATTACCCTTGAACAAGCTGCTGCAACTGCGGGTTACAGCACCCACTATTTTAGTCGCCAATTTAACCGGATGTTTAGCATGTCTTTTTCCGATTTTTTGTTGGAATCACGCCTGCTTCACGCCAAACAACTCTTATCCTCCACGAGCTTGACCATTAAGCATATTGCCCTGGAATCGGGATTTTCCCAGTCCAGCTACTTTATTACTTGCTTTAAACGCTCTGAGGGAATGACGCCTTCGAGATTTCGCATGCTGCATCAGACCGATGCGGATAAATCAGCTAAATGATAAAGGGAAAAACACTATGCGATCGTCTGGCAAGCCCATCTGTATTGCTCACAAGGGTCCTCCATTTTAATAGGAATAGTAACTGCAACCTGCAACAAATAATAAGGCCCATCTATTTTAAAAATGGGGGGCGTATGCTTTGCAACGATTTGATCCTGACCTGGTATTCTTTGAGCCGGACGCTTTAAATTATCCGCTGGGAGCGAACCTTTATACCCATTTTGAAAGCGTGGGGACCCCAATCAAAATGACAACTTCGCACAACCGGGTCACCAGCATCCCAGGGGAAACCGAAACGGAAAAATATCGCAACGCCAAACGGACGCTGGTCGTCGGGGTACGGAAAACGCTTGACTTCGACACGTCCAAGCCATCAGCTGAGTTTGCTATTCCCCTGGCAACAGGCTGCGCGGGACATTGCCATTATTGCTACCTGCAAACTACGATGAGCTCCAAGCCGTATATCCGAATTTACGTAAATCTGGACGAGATTTTAGACAGAGCTGCACAGTACATTGAGGAGCGAAAACCGGACATCACCCATTTCGAGGCGGCGTGTACAGGAGACCCGGTATCGCTGGAGCATTTGACCGGAGCTTTACGGAAATATATCGAGTTTATGGCCGAGCAGGATTTTGGACATCTGCGGTTTGTGACCAAATTTGCGAATATCGACTCCTTGTTGGATGTTCACCACGGAGGGAATACGCGAATTCGTTTTTCGATTAATTCCGACTATGTCATTCGAAACTTTGAACCGGCTACCTCTAGCTTCGAGGAGCGGATCGAGGCAGCAGGGCGGGTAGCAGAAGCGGGATATCCGTTAGGTTTCATTATTGCTCCTATCATGAAATATGAAGGATGGCAGGACGGATATATGGAGCTTATTACGAAGTTGCATGACCGATTGAAGGATATCGATATCGTGGATTTGACTTTCGAACTGATTCAGCACCGTTTCACCAAAGTCGCCAAAAGTACAATTCTAAAACGCTATCCTAAAACGAAGCTGGATATGGAAGAGGAGGACCGGCAGCTGAAGTGGGGAAGGTACGGCAGGTTTAAATACGTATACAAAGCGGAAACGGTCGAGGAGTTTCAGAAGCTTTTTCAGCAGGTGATTCAAGAGCATTTTCCCAAGGCCCGGATTGAGTATTTTGTTTAAGTGACAGGCCTCCTCACAATTTACCCCGAGCGATCTCCCTCTGGCAGACGGAATAAACCGTAGGTTATGATCTGCCAGGGGAAATTGTAGTTATTGATGTGAAAAACTTCACAATAAATAAAAGAGGCACTATATATAATAGTATGCGAGAACTAAAGAGAAAAACATTACAAGTCGGGGGTATCCTGAATTACGCCCTGCTTTTTTGTCGGTTTTTTTAGTTCAGAAGAAGGGGAATCAATTAATTAGTGGGGGGTAAACCATGAAAAAGAACGTAGCAACAGCACTAATTCTCATCATGTCCTTTGCGCTTGTGATCTCGGGCTGCGGCAACGGGAAATATTTGAGCGAGGGCAGTACGACGAAAGAACAACCGAAAACGGAAGCCGTTTCCGGGGCATCGAAATCTGAGTACACACCACTTGATCAACTCAAGGACAAATATGACGTCATCATCGTTGGTGCAGGCGGCGCAGGGATGACTGCGGCGATCGAAGCCAAAGCAAAAGGCATGAACCCAGTTATTTTTGAAAAAATGGAAACGGCCGGCGGGAATACCAACAAGTCTTCTTCCGGTATGAATGCTTCTGAATCGAAATTCCAAAAAGAGCAAGGCATTAAAGACAGCAATGATCTTTTCTATGATGAAACACTTAAAGGCGGTAAAGGCACGAACGACAAAGATCTTCTTCGTTATTTCGTTGACCATTCCGCAGCAGCCATCGACTGGCTCGATTCCATCGGCATTCGTTTGGACAACCTGACGATTACCGGCGGTATGAGTGTGAAACGTACGCACCGTCCTACAGATGGTTCCGCAGTAGGTGGATACCTTGTTAAAGGTTTGGTTGAAAATGTGCACAAAAATAACATTCCGCTGTTCGTAAATGCGGATGTTAAAGAAATTGCGCAAAAAGACGGTAAAGTAACCGGCGTTAAAGTCGTTTTCGACAAAAAAGATGAAAAAGTAATCTCTGCAAATGCTGTCATCGTAGCAACTGGCGGTTTCGGCGCTAACTTTGATATGATGACCAAATATAGACCAGACCTGAAAGGTTATGTTACTACTAACCAACCAGGCAGCACTGGCGACGGCATCACAATGATCGAAAAAGCTGGCGGTTACACGGTTGATATGGATCAAATCCAAGTTCACCCGACAGTCAACCAAGCTAAATCGTACCTGATCGGCGAAGCTGTTCGCGGTGAGGGTGGAATTCTTGTATACGGCGATGCTAAACGTTTCCACAATGAAATGGATACTCGAGACAATGTTACTGCAGCCATCAATGCACTTCCTAAGAAATATGCTTGGATTGTATTTGATTCCGGCGTGAAAGACCGCGTAAAAGCGATCGCCCAATATCAAAAAATGGGCTTGATTGTAGAAGGCAAAACGATTGAAGAATTGGCTAAGAAAATGGGTGTTCCTGCTAAGCAGCTTAACTACACCATGAAAGCATGGAATATCGCTGTTAAACAAAAAAATGACTGGAAATTTGGCAGATCAACCGGTATGGACCACGATTTGTCCCAAGGCCCATTCTATGCTACCAAGATCGCTCCAGGGATCCACTACACCATGGGCGGCGTGAAAATCAACACGAACACGGAAGTTCTGACTAAAGAAGGAAAAGCAATCCCAGGCTTGTATGCAGCTGGTGAAGTAACTGGCGGATTGCACGGCCAAAACCGGATCGGCGGTAACTCGGTTGCTGATATCGTAATCTTCGGATATCAAGCAGGCGACAAAGCAGCTGAATTCGTTAAAGCAGCAAAATAAGATATGCGTTAGTGCATAACGCTAATTTAATATCGTTTGAAATGAACTGCACCTCTATTGTTAGATGTTGTCTAGCATTGGAGGTGCAGTTTTTTTCATACCTAGCCAAAGGCGGCTTCGGTCGAACTTAGGCAAACAGAAAAATAGGGGGAATTTATGGCCTTATTTTTACCAAATGGCCTCTTTTCAATAATATTAGGGGTAAAAAATGGCCCTATTCCACCGCGGCTTCCACGAAAACAGCCTTTTTGACGCTTACGGCAAATAATAGGACCATAAAATTCCCCTATTTAGGGTAAAGACCTCACTTTCCCTTAAATAAGGCCATTTCTTACCCTTAATTTTTGTGGTTCACTTGTGGCTCCCCTAATAAAGGCAGGAACCTCAATCCATCTTCACAACTGCCGTACATAAGAAGGTGAGCTGCAGCTCAGGGGGAACGCACTGGTTCTGGTACCATTCAAAATTCGGTCTGGACGTATCCACCTTCCATCCGCTGTCCGGCAGCCATTCGTTCATCCAGCGATCCCAGGTCGGGCCGATCTCTTCCGAGGAGCCGAAGTGGACGGTTACCGCATAAAGGCCCTCCGGTAGGGTGATATCTTGCAGGCCATACGTATTGTCGAAATCGGTATCTACAACCACGGCGGCATAAGAGTGTTTCTTCTCCATCGGGATGGCCGGGTCATGATCAGGAAACACGCACATGCTGCCTCGAATATAGGGAAAAAGCTGATGCTGCTCTACGGTATGCATGAGCTTTTCCCAGGCATGGGGAAGTCCCCAATAGTCACCGACATTCTCCACGGCTACGACGCGCTTTGGTGCAAAGGACGTTATTTTCGTTTCCAATGAATTCACTCCTTCAGGGTTTAAGTAGAACCAATGGAGCTGCTGTCTCTCACTGTAGTGGAGCCCGACAGAGGAATAGATGCGGCCTCTCCAGTCGGAAAGTTTTCTGGCATCTGTCGGGGACAGCCCGTAGACACGCTTAAACGCTTTGGAGAAGGACTCCAACGTTTCATAGCCTGAGTCGAACGCGATGTCTGTGATCTCTCTGTTCGTCGTACGGAGCAAGTGCATGGCTCTTTCCATACGCAATCTTCTTAAGCACTCATGCACGTTCTCACCGGTAAGCTCGCGAAACTTACGATGAAAATGATACGGAGATGAGTATACTTCAGTGGAAATTTGCCGGAAGTCCAGAGGTTCGTCCAAAGCGCCCATGATGCGAAGTATGGCTTCCTCTACTTTACGATGCCAGTCAATCCTTGTATTGGTTCTCATAACACCTCAACTATAAATCCAGAAGGAGAATTTAACCTGTCCTGTGTTGCTGTTTTCATTATAGCAAGGGATGAAAATGCCGATGCATAATTTTTGCTCATATTGGGAATTTTGCTTAATGAATAAATTATGTATGAGGAGCTGGCGTAAATGAAGACGTTAAATGTGGTGGCACTGTCTTTGCTGATTGTTGGCGGACTGAACTGGCTGTTGATAGGTCTCTTTAGATATGATCTGGTTGCTGCGATTTTTGGAGGGGCGAATAGCGCATTATCCCGGCTTATTTATGTGATAGTCGGTATTTGCGCGATCTATTCGTTTAAATTTTTCAACAATGTAAGCAGCGAGGAACGCGCTAGATAGGTATTGCTGCTTCTAAGCAGAGTAAGGCCGCTCGGTCCAGTTACCCACCATGGACGAGCGGCCATTTAAGTTTTTTTAATGAACCAGCTTCCGATTACGACTTAGCTTTCCCGGTGGAACCTAATAGCTGGAGCAGTTCCGTTACTTTTGTAACTAGAGCATTTTTCCCGGGTGTCATCATCGCTCTGGGCTCATAAACCGTCGGATTAAACTGCATAAAGGTTTGAACCGCGGCTGCCCAGGAAGTAAGCAGCTCAGTGTTATAGTTTACTTTTGCATGTCCGAGCTCGATCGCGTGGTGCAACTGATGTGCGGGAATCCCGGAAGCGCCATGAAGTACGAGCGGCACTTGCACCGCTTCCGCAATTTCCTTCATTTCTCGGAATCCAAGCTTAGGCTCACCATGGTATTTGCCGTGGACGGAGCCGAGTGCGGCGGCCAAGGCATCAATGCCGGTTTCATGCACCAGTCTTACACACTCGTTCAAATCCGCATAACGGATTCCACCGACAAGTCCATCCTCCATGCCCCCCACGGTTCCAACCTCAGCTTCCACGGTGACGCCGTGTTTATGAGCATAGGCGGTAACCTGCTTCGTATTTTGGATATTCACTTCGATAGGCTCATGAGAGCCGTCATACATGACGGAGCTGAAGCCGGCATCGATGGCAAGCTTGCAGTGGGATACCGTGGAGCTATGATCCAAGTGGAGGGCAACGGGAACGGTGACCCGCTGCTCCTCCATGATGGAGTTGACCATCGCCACGATCGTCTTGAAGCCGCCGAGATAGTCGATCAGCCGATCTGAGGCGGCTAAAATAACCGGTGATTTGGAGGTCTCCGCCGCCTGCAAAATCGCCTGCACCCACAGAAGCCCGTTGATGTTGAATTGCCCCACAGCGTATTTGCCAGCTTGAGCGCGCTGCAGCATGTCAGTCATTGATATTAGAGTCATGGTTGCCCTCCCCTTTACTCCAAATCGTTTACGTAAAAAGATATACAAGGTAACAGATGATTGTTGTTTAAATAATAACACCGAGCAACAGGACGCAACCAAGTCCAGTAACAGAGAGCACGGTAGTGAGTAGTGTCCAGGTCTGGAAGGTTTGCTTCATGCTCAAGCCGAAGTACTCCTTGATCATCCAGAATCCGGCGTCGTTGACGTGGCAGGCGATAACGCTGCCTGCACCGGTGGCCAGCACCATGAGTGCCGGGTCGACCGTACCTGCCGCCATCATCGGGGCAACCAGACCGGCGGTTGTCAGTGCGGCTACGGTTGCCGATCCTAGACACAGCCGCAGGAGAGCCGCGATGATCCAAGCGATCAGAAGCGGTGATAGGCTCGAGTTGCTGAACAGGGTAGCTACATATTTGCCGACGCCGCCGTCTACCAGCACTTGCTTGAAGGCGCCACCACCACCGATGATCAGCAGCATCATGGCGATTTGGGAAATCGATGTCGTCAGCGTGTTCCCGATTTCTTTCATCGGGATTTTACGGGATATACCCATCGTATAAACGGCAAGCAAAAGGGAGATCAGCATGGCTGCGCCAGGGGAACCGATAAAAGCAATGATTTCTTTGACCTTGGAATCGCCAGGGAACAACAGGGCATAAATCGTGGAAGCTCCCATGAATATTACCGGGAAGAGAGACGTTAATACGCTGATTCCGAATCCAGGGGTTTCCTCCAGCTTATAAACCTTGCGCTCTCCAAGCGCGCTAATATTTCCGCTATTTTCATAAGCGCCCGGGAAACACTTCATCGCAAATTTATTAAACAAAGGACCGGCGATAATCGTAGTTGGAATACCGACAAGAATACCAAGCAGCAGTACGTGTCCAATATTTGCGCCGTATGCGACGGAAATGGCGGTCGGACCCGGATGCGGAGGCAGGAAGGCGTGGGTGACATTAAGCGCTGCAGCCATCGGAATGCCGAGGTACAGGAAAGGCATCTTCAACTCTTTGGCTATCGCATAGACAATCGGAATGAGCAGAACAACGCCGACCTCAAAGAACAAGCAGATACCTATAATGAACGAGGCAATAACAACGGCAAATTGAATATGCTTGCGGCCGAACTTGTCAATGAGTGTCGTGGCGATGCGATAACCGCCGCCTGCATCAGAAACCAGTTTACCAAGCATTGCGCCAAAGCCGAACACGAGCGCCAAGTGGCCTAATTGGCCGCCGATCCCTGTTTCAATGGTAGAGATGATCTTGGTCATATCCATGCCGAGACATAGCGCAACGATCACGGAAACGATGACGAGGGATACAAAGGTGTTGAGCTTAAGCTTCATAATCAGGAACAACAGGATAATAACGCCGAGAGCTACGATTAAGATGGGCATGTGGTCGCCTCCTAAGCAAATGTTGTCACATTGTGCGGAACAATTAAAGCGCTTTCTACATTGACAGAAGAAAACTAATCCAAAAAGCGGGCCCTAACCTCGTTGAACTGCAGATCGGTTATGCATTCGCTTTGATCAACGCCTCAATCTCAGCAATCGTCGGCATTGCCTCCGAGCAACTGTGCTTGCTTACGACGATAGCGGCCGAGGCGCTGCCGTATTGCAGGGCCGTTTGAATGTCCTTCCCGGACATCAGTGCGTGGAGGAATGCCGCAGCGTAGGAATCTCCTGCGCCAAAGGTTTTCAAAACCTTACTCTTATATGCTGTGCCATGATATATTTCGCCCGATTTGGTATAGGCATATGAGCCTTCAACGCCGTGCTTGATGACAATGAGCTTGGCTTGGTGCCGGAACAGGTAACCCACCGTACTGGCGTTATCGCCTTTACGATTCTCCATCATATCGAATTCATCTCTCGTTCCGATGACGATGTTGGCTTGCTCGGCAACGAGGGAATAGTATACTGAGGTTTCGTAGACCGATTTCCAGGTGTAGGAGCGGTAATCCAGTTCGAAAATGACATCGACCTGATGCTTCTTCGCAAACTTAATTGCCTGGAAGACGGCTTCCCGGGACGGGCTTTGCGCCAGGGCCGTTCCGGATATGAGCAGCGCCTTTGCCTGCTTGATATAATCTTCGTTGACTTCCTCAGGCTGCAAATACAAGTCGGCGACGCCTTCACGGTACATCAAAATGCTGCATTCCTCAGGGCTCTTGATCTCCGTAAACGCAAGTCCCGCTATATGTCCTTCCCGGTCTACGACCATACCCGACGTATCCACACCGGCATCCGCCATAAACTTCTGAATAAAACGGCCGTGCTGGTCGTCGGGAATTTTGCCGATAAATCCTACCTTGAGGCCCAGCTTAGCGCTGCCAATAGCAATGTTGGCGGGGGAACCGCCCACATATTTGGAGAAGGTGTGCGTTTCCTCCATAGGACGGTTATATTCCACCGCATTTAAATCGATGCAGGCTCGGCCGAGGGCAATCAGGTCGTACTTTTTCTCATTTTGTGACATGTTAAGCGCTCCTTTTCTGGATTAATCAAACGAAGGTTTTGGATATCTGGCGGTGACGACTTTCTTTCTTGTATAAAAATCAACGCTGTCTTTGCCGTTGGCGTGCAGCGTACCGTAAAAAGAAGACTTCCAGCCTGAGAATGGGAAAAAGGCCATTGGTGCCGGAACGCCCAAGTTGATGCCCAGCATGCCCGCATCGATGTTTTCCCGGAAATATCGGATCGCCGAGGCATTATTCGTAAACAGGCAGGCCCCGTTGGCAAATTCGGACTGATTGGCCACCCTCACGCCTTCCTCCAGGTTTTTCACGCGAATAATCGAGAGTACTGGCGCAAAAATCTCATCCTTCCAAATGGTCATGTCAGTCGTGACATGGTCGAAAATGGTAGGCCCGACAAAGTACCCTTGCTCAGGAGCATTAGTTCGGCCATCACAAACCAATTCGGCCCCTTCTGCAATGCCCAGCTCAATGTATCGATGGGTCCGCTTCAGGTTTTCTTCCCGGATGACTGGCCCCAGGAAAACCCCGTCTTCCAGGCCGTTCCCGATTTTTAGCCCCATAGACCGCTCTTTCAGCTGTTTAACGAATTCATCAGCAATGCCTTCCTCCACGGTAACGACCGAGCAGGCCATACATCTTTCGCCGGCAGAGCCGAAGGCGGCGGAGATAACGTTGGTGATCGTTTCGTCGAGGTTGGCGTCATTAAGCACGATGGTGTGGTTTTTCGCGCCGGTCAAAGCCTGCACACGCTTCAGGTTTTCACTTCCCTTTTTGTACACATATTCGCCGACGGGTTTGGAGCCGACAAAGGAAATGGCTTTGATCCGAGGATGCTCCAGCATGCCATTGACGACATCGTGTGCACCATAAACGACATTGAGCACACCCTTGGGCAAACCGGCCTCCGTAAACAGCTCAACAAGCTTTTGCGTCAAAAGAGGCGTTTTCTCCGACGGCTTCAAAATAAACGTATTGCCCAGCGCGATCGCCATAGGGAACATCCAGCACGGCACCATCATTGGAAAGTTGAACGGGGCAATCCCGCCGACGATTCCGACAGGGTAGCGGTAATTGACGGCCTCCACATCCGTGGCGATGGAGGATAGGGAGTCGCCCATCATCAGGGTTGGAGCCCCAGCAGCAAATTCGACATTTTCGATGCCGCGCTGTACCTCGCCGAGCGATTCCTTGAGATTTTTACCGTTTTCCAGTGTGATGAGACGAGCCAGCTCTTCTTTGTTTTTCATGAGAAGCTGCTGGTAATTGAACAAAATTCTTGCCCGGCGCGGCACAGCAACGTTCTTCCAAGCAGCAAAGGCGGCCTCGGCGGCAGCAGCGGCAAGCGCAACATCTTCCTTAGGGGATAGGGGAACGGCGGCAATCACCTCTTTAGTCGTCGGGTTGACAACGTTTTCAAAATGGCTTGCATGGCTGTCTACCCATTCCCCGTTAATGTAGTTCTTCAGCTTTTTGACCTCACTCATTTCGTCCATCCCTTCTCTGTTTCGTACAAAAGATGTCCAACTTTATGCTAAGTTTGTGTTATTAGTTAGGCAACTCATTGTCAATAACTGGCATTTGATTGGTATTATGTTGGTCATCTTTTGGGTAAATAGTAATATGATTATGGTGACGTGTCAATATTTTTAATTTAATGCAATCATGTTTGTTAACTGTTGATTACATTTTGGTTATATGTTATATTTCTAGTATCAATAGGATAGGAGTATAGCATATGAGGGAACGACGGTTGCAGGATTTAGAGGACTATATTCATGCTCATGGGACTGTATCTTTGGATGAGCTATGCGATTATTTTGACGTATCCAAAAATACCATACGCCGCGACATCAACAATCTTTTAGAGAAAGGGACGATCCAGAAAGTATACGGAGGCGTCACCTCGCTTTCTCAGAACCTTATCCCCTTTGAGAATAGAGATATTACACACAAAACGGATAAGAAGGCTATTGCAAAACGAGCCGCGCAGTTTGTTGAAGGAAATGAGTTAATCTTTATCGATTCGGGAACCACGACCCGCAGCATGCTTGAGTATTTGCCGCGCCTGCCCAAGCTGACGATTTTGACAAACAATCTTGACATTATTAATGCCGCAGCGAATCTGGAGCATATTTCTTTACTGGTGATCGGGAATATGTACAAACGGGACACCCGGTCTTTTGTAGGCAATGACGGCCTGGACATTTTGGACAAATACAATATTAACAAGGCCTTTATGGCGGCCACCGGCGTGTCGATCGCGAGCGGTTTAACGAACTCCGACGTAATGGAGTATGAGATTAAGAAAAGGATTGCGGAAAAGGCCCAGCATATTTATTTGCTGGCGGACTCGTCCAAATTCGGAAAATCAACGCTTCTGACCTATTCGCCGCTTGATGCGGTGGAAGCGATTGTAACCTCTCCGGGGGTTCCGGAGGAATATGCAAAATACTGCAAAGAAAAAGATATTACGCTGTATGAGGCGGAAGATGAGTAACTATAGAGAAGATGGGGGAATGGATTGAAATGCCACTGTTGCGATTTGATTTAATCGAGGGCCGTGATGACAAGGCTCTGAGAAAACTGCTGGATACGGCGCACGGTGCCGTGGTTGAAGCTTTTGATGTACCGCCAAGCGACCGTTACCAGATTGTACATCAGCATCCGGCGAATGAGCTCGTGATCGAGGATACGGGCCTGGGATTTGCACGCACCCGTGAGGTGGTCGTGATCAGCATCGTCAGCAAAGCCAGAACAACGAGTCAGAAGGAGAAGCTGTACGCTCTGCTTGCCTCAAAGCTTGAATCCGAATGCGGCCTATCGCCGGAAAATTTAGTGGTGTCGATTACCGAAAACAGCGACGCCGATTGGAGCTTCGGCATGGGAGAAGCCCAGTTCATCACCGGCAAATTGTAAAGGAAACGAACAATCATCTTGAATAGCAGAAAAAAGAGACCGGTGTCGGTCTCTTTTTTATACTGCCGTAGTCCGGCCGCACACTACATCTCATCCGCCAGCCCCAACAGGGCAATCCCCACGATAACTACTATTATGACCGCATACTGCTGCTTGTTCAGCCGCTCCTTCAGGAAGATTCGGGACAGGATAATCGAGAAAATACTATAAGAGGCGATCAAAGGTGCCGCAATAATCGCATTGCTGGACATGGCGAATACGTAGAAGAACTGACCGGCCGTTTCGAACACAGCGGCGTATCCCTTCACGCGTTCTTTGACGAAGTGAAACGGCTGTTTTTTGATAAATCTAAGATATGTAAAGGCAAGCACCGCACAGATGAAGAAGGTATATTCGTAGGCCAGCAGAGCCGAGTCCTCGCTGATCAGCTTAAGCTCATCCAGGTAAATACCGTCGGCAAAGGTGCCGAGTCCGTCGATGATGCAGTACAAGATCGGGAAAATGATTGCCATAAAGCCGATCTGGTATTTTTTATCTGCCGGAGTCAAGCTCGCCTGCAGTGCTTCACGCTCCGACACTTTTTCCAGGATGGCCAGTCCTACGACGCCCAGTGTAACCAGGACAACCCCTAATATTTCAATGATACCTAAATGGTGGGTGAAAAACAGGAATAACAGGATGGTCGTGACGGCACCGGAGGAGTTTTGTACCGGAGATGAAATCGACAGCTCGATGTAGCGGAGCCCGATGTAACCGATGGCCATCGATAAGATGTACATAGCAGATACCGGAAAGTAGCGGACCATTTCCATAGGATCAAAATCAATGCCTTTGCTAAGCATGTAAATCGTTCCGTGGATCCCCATCACCAGGCCAACCATAATGATAATTTTGATATGGCTGTACCGGTCATTGCTGTCGCTGCCTTTTTTGTAAAAGAGATCCGCACCCCCCCAAGCAAAAGCCGTTAATAAAGCGAATAAAAACCACATAACGTTCACTTACTCTCCTTGCTGTAGATTAGTTGACAAACGCCCTCTATAAATAGTCAGGCTGTTTTTAACAGTAGCCCATTTTGTGGTTCTTGCCAAGGAAGAAATTAACTGAACCCCTATTTTCACTTTGAAAAATCTACCGAGCTATACTATGCCTGTACCAAAATAATCCACAACTGTTATTGCTACAGAATGGACACAAATACCATGGGAGGAAAGAATCACATAACGAAAAAAACGTAGTACAATAGGATTAAAATTCGACTTATATCGACCTGTGTCGACAAAATTCAACAGTCCCTCGTTGTTTAAGGGGGCAAAGGAGGTTTTTCTTTGTCTACCCCGTTTGACCGAGAATCGATGATGGAGATGTACATTTTTGAAACATCCCAACTGTTGGAGCAGCTCGAAAGCTCTTTGTTGGACTGCGAAAGGGAACGCAACTATCCACCAGCCTCGATCAATGAAATATTTCGAATCATGCACACGATCAAAGGCTCTTCCGCGGTGATGATGTTTAATGAAATCTCGACACTCGCGCACAGCATTGAAGATTTATTTTATTTTTTACGGGAAAACAAACCGCAGGTCGCCGATTATTCCACGCTTTCCGATCTATTGCTAGCCTGCGTCGATTTTATGAAGGTAGAGATCGAAAAGATTAAAAACCGCGATGAAGCCGATGGTCTTGCCTCAGACCTTAAGGAGCAAATCTCGGCCTTTCTGTCCTTTCTCAAACAAGAGGAAATTCCAGTCGTCGGACACGCTGACAATCTGGAAACGAAGCAATCCGCATCTTTTCAAGACGAACCAGGCATTATCCCCTCGTCTGCTTACACGTATCAGGCCATACTCCATTTTGAAGAAGGCTGCGAGATGGAGAACATCCGTGCCTTTGGTGTCATTCATAAGTTAAAAGAATTAACGGATCATTTTCAGCACGAGCCAGAAAACTTAACCGAAGATGAAAGCGCAGACATTATTCGTAAAAAAGGATTTATCGTAACTCTGCAAACCGACCGGAGTGCGCCTGAAATCCAGGAGTTTTTTGAAAGCACGTTGTTCCTGCATAGGCTTGAGTTCTCGCAATTGAAGGCAGATGAGGCTAGACCGACGGAGTCGCTGGAGCAATCGCCGCATACTCCGGCGGACAAAGGCCCAGGTGGGGAAAAGACAACGCCCCCATCCCAGAATGCAACGCAGCAAACCATAATCAGCGTCAATGTTCGCAAGCTGGATTTGTTAATGGATATGGTCGGCGAGCTGGTCATTTCCGAAGCGATGGTGACGCAGAACCCGGATCTGAAGGGGCATATGCTTGAGAACTTTCAAAAGGCGGCACGCCAGCATCGCAAAATCATCGATGAGCTGCAGGACATGGTTATGTCGATCCGAATGGTGCCCCTGGCCCAGAGCTTTCATAAGATGCACCGGATCATACGGGATATGACGAAGAAGCTAAACAAGGAAGCCGAGCTGGTCATTATCGGCGAGGAGACGGAGGTGGACCGAAACATTATCGAGCACATCTCTGATCCGTTAATGCACCTGATTCGCAACTCGCTCGATCATGGCGTGGAACCGCCGGACGAACGAAAGACTAAGGGAAAGTCCGAGATCGCTACGGTGACGCTAGAAGCAAGAAACGAAGGCGGGGAGGTGTTGATTTTTGTCCGAGATGATGGAAGAGGCCTGAATAAAGCAAAAATTGTCGAAAAAGCAAGAAAAAACGGCCTTTTACATAAGCCAGAGGAGGAAATGAGCGACAAGGAGATATACAGCCTCGTTTTCCTGCCGGGCTTCTCGACCAAGGAGGGGGTTAGCGAATTTTCCGGCCGCGGTGTAGGGATGGACGTAGTCACCCGGAACATTGAGGCGATTGGCGGCACCATTGATGTGGACAGTAAGCCGGGCGAAGGAACGACCATTATTTTAAAAATCCCGCTAACCCTCGCCATCGTCAACGGGATGAACATTCGGGTGGGAGAAGCAACGTATACGGTGCCTACAACTTCAGTCAAGGAATCCTTCCGGGCCAGCGGCAAAGAGGTAATTATCGACCCTGACGGCAATGAGATGCTGATGATCAGGGGGCAGTGCTACCCGATACTTAGGCTCCATGAGTTTTATAAAGTTCGAGCCGGGATCACCCGCATTGAAGAAGGAATTATGCTGATGGTCGAGGGCGGCAACAAAACCGTTTGTTTATTTGCTGATGAGCTGATCGGTGAACAGCAAGCTGTCGTTAAATCGCTTCCCGCCTATATTAAAAGCAAGCGCAAAATTCGGGGGATAACAGGCTGCACGCTGCTTGGAGATGGACGAGTCAGCCTGATTTTGGATATCGCCGGACTTCTTAATTAATACAACCATGATACTTCCAAGGCCACGGCCGGAAAGGAGACCTTATGTCACAGCCCACGGAAGATGTGAAGCAGTTTGAGGAGGAAGAGGATACCCAGAAGGGGAAATACCTGACTTTCTCTTTGGATACTGAATACTACGGAATCGAAATCAAGCATGTCACTGAAATTATTGGAATCCAGGCGATTACCGAGGTGCCGGAGCTTCCTGATTATATCAAAGGGATCATTAACCTCAGAGGCAAGATTATTCCGGTGATGGACGTGCGGCTCCGCTTCAAAAAAAGTCCAAGAGCTTACAATGATCGGACCTGCATTATCGTTGTAGAGCTGCTTGAGGTGTCCGTCGGTCTGATTGTTGACCGTGTTTCTGAGGTGCTTGATATTGCCGATGGAGACATTACCCCACCTCCTGAACTTCAAAAAGGGGGGAACCGTTACATCAAAGGCATCGGCAAGGTAGGCAATGAAGTCAAGCTGCTTCTGGATTGTGACAAGCTGTTGAATGAAGACGAGATCGACCAAATCACACGTTAATAATCGAATGTACCAGGAGGCATGATGGAGAATGAAAGAGACACAGAGTGTAAGTATCAGTACCAAGCTCTATAGCGGTATGGCGGCAATGGTATTGTTTGGCGTTTTCCTTACAGTAATGGGTTACCTTGCTGTCGATACGGCAGGGGCGAAGCTGGCAGTTGTCTTTGGGGCGGTAGCCTTGATTGGGACTGGAATCTATATTGTTAGAACCGTTCAGGGTCGGCTTGGTCAAATGGAAAAGGTGGTACGAGATCGGGAGGAAGGAACCACAGAGTTTCTGACCCATATGAAACGTCTTGCCGAATCGGCAGCAAAGGGCAATTTTGATGTTCGAGCGGAGTCTTCACGCCTGACGGGCGGTTTCAAAACCACGCTAGAGAATGTGAATGGCATTCTGGACGCTTTTTTTGACAAAATGTCATGGTATGAGGCGATTATCGATGCTGTGCCATTTCCGATTCATGTGACGGATAAAGAAATGAACTGGACGCATATGAATAAAGCGTTTGAAAAGCTGATGATCGATCAGGGCGTTGTGGAAAACCGCGGGGGCGGTTATGGTAAACAGTGCAGCCACGCAGGAGCAACCATCTGCAGCACGCCGAACTGCGGCATTAAGCAGCTGCAAAAGGGCAATATGGAAAGCTATTTTGACTGGTGCGGAATGAGCTGCAAACAAGATACGTCCTTCCTTCGCAACAGAAAGGGCGAAGTGGTTGGTTACGTGGAGGTTGTGACGGACCTGACTTCGATACTGCGGGTGAATGAATACATTAAGGCGGAAGTTGATCGTCTGGCGGAGAATCTCGATTTGCTGGCTAGAGGAGATTTGAATTTCCACATGGAAGTGGGCGAAGCAGATTCTTTCACGGAGGAAGCGCGGGACCATTTTGTAAAAATCAATCAAAATCTAGCAAAAACAAAGGGAGCCATCGGGGGACTCCTTTCCGACGTGTCCATGCTGTCCGAAGCCGCGATTCAAGGCAAGCTGGATACCCGGGCGGATGCATCTTTGCATGATGGACAGTATGGTAAAATTGTTGAAGGCTTCAATCAAACGCTGGATACGGTGCATGAGCGGAACCTGTGGTACGAGGCGATTATTGATGCGGTGCCGTTCCCGATTCATGTGACGGACAGAGATATGAACTGGACTTACATGAACAAGCAGTTTGAGAAGCTGATGATCGACCAGGGCACCGTCAAGGAACGCGCGGACGGCTATGGGATGGCGTGCAGCCATGCCGGGGCCAACATCTGCAACACGCCGAATTGCGGCATTAAGCAGCTGCAAAAAGGCAAGGGCGAGAGCTATTTCGACTGGTGCGGCATGAGCTGCAAACAGGATACCTCGTTCCTGCGCAACAAGAAGGGCGACGTAGTCGGCTATGTCGAGGTCGTTAGCGATCTGACGCCTATTTTGCGGAACAGTCAGTACATGAAGACCGAAATTCAGCGCCTTGCTCACAATCTTGAGCTGCTGGCACAAGGTAACCTCAACATGGATTTCCGTCTTGGAGAAGCGGACGAGCATACGCTGGAAACCCATAACAACTTCGCTACAATCGACGGTAATTTGGAAAAAGCGAAGGATGCCATCAGCCGGATGATCGAAGATATCCTTATGCTTTCCAATGCGGCTGTTGAAGGCAAACTGGACGTGAGAATCGATGGGTCCAGTCATGACGGCGAGTTTCAAAAAATCATCGACGGCATTAACCAAACACTTCATTCCGCGATCGAGCCGATTCAGGAATCGGCGGCTGTGCTTGAGGAAATGGCCAAAGGCAACTTTCAGGTTCGGGTGAAGGGCGACTACAAAGGCGACCATGCTAAAATCAAGCTTGCGCTCAACGAGACGATCACGAGCCTGGCGGCGAACATAAGCGAAATCAGCAGCACCTTGACCGAAATGGCCAGCGGCAATATGGTTGTAGAGATCAATTCGGAATACAAGGGTGATTTTGAAGAAATCAAAAACTCTTTGAATCATATTATTCAATCCTTCAACGAGGTTCTGAACGATATCAACAACGCTGCTACCCAAGTGTCCGCCGGAGCAAGACAGGTATCGGATTCTGCACAGGCTTTGTCCCAAGGTTCGACGGAGCAAGCTAGTGCGGTTCAGGAACTGACCGCATCGCTGGAGCAGATCTCGGCCCAAACCCGCCAGAATGCGGATAATGCCAACCAAGCCAACGAAATGGCTTTGGCGGCCAAAACAGATGCGATCAACGGCAACGAGCGCATGAAGGAAATGCTGGGAGCGATGAATGAAATCAATGAATCGTCCAGCAATATCGCGAAAATTATCAAGGTCATCGACGAAATTGCTTTCCAGACCAACTTGCTCGCTTTGAACGCCGCGGTGGAAGCGGCGCGGGCAGGTCAGCACGGCAAAGGCTTTGCCGTTGTGGCTGAAGAAGTCCGGAATCTGGCGGCCAGATCGGCGAATGCAGCCAAGGAGACGACGGTCCTCATCGAGGGATCGATCAAGAAGGCAGAGGACGGCACGAAGATCGCCAGCGAAACGGCGGGTGCGCTCAATACAATCGTCGATGTCGTCGCGAAAGCGGCCGATCTTGTCGGTGAAATTGCGGTGGCGTCCAACGAGCAGGCTCTGGGGATTGCCCAAATTAACCAAGGCATTCAGCAGGTTTCCAATGTAGTACAGACGAACTCCGCTACCTCAGAGGAAAGCGCGGCAGCGAGCGAGGAGCTGTCCAGCCAGGCGGAAATGCTCAATGAAATGGTGGGTAAATTTAAGCTGAAAAAGGTCAGCTTTGGGTACAATCGCGCATTGGAAGGACTACCGCCTGAAGTCATCAGCCTGCTTCAAAGCATGAATGAACGCAAGTCCGGGAGTGGAATTGGCGAGAGCATGAGATATGAATCGTCTGCTAGACCGAAGATCTCATTGTCCGGTCCGGACTTTGGGAAATACTAACCCAAATACTTGAATATATAGGGTTATTAATGGGATGAATGTTTAAAGAGGAGGGAGCCTTGGCGGCTCTCTCCTTTTTTATCAGAAATATCATTGCGACTCGGTCATTGCAGCCCGGTTGCGGCTGCCGTACCGGTTCAGCTTTGGAGTAGTTGTATTTTGTGCAGCTAATCTCCCGGTTTCATGCGGGTGAAGAGAAATAAATGCAAAAAGTGCAGTTAAAATGCCCATATGGGCTGTTGAGAGTGATGAGGGCGGGTTTTAAATGCACTTTTTACAACTATCTCGAAAGATTTCGATTTTTGGCCCTGATTAGCTGCATTTTTTACAGTTAAATATTGTGTCGTCTATCTCCAAAATGTCGGATATGCCCGATCCTGACGAAAATTGTTAATCAACAAGGCGAAGACTACGATAACAATAGAGCCGATGAGTACGGGTGAAATAAGGTAGCTCCAGCCCATATGGCCCAGCATGATAACGAGCGGGTCCGCACCGGCCGGCGGGTGGGTCGTTTTGGTTAGCATCATCACAGCAATGGCTAACCCGACGGCAAGGCCGATTGCCCATGAAGTCGTTCCAAACCACTGGTACGACAATATCCCTATCAGCGAGGACACGAAGTGACCGCCGATAATATTCCGCGGCTGCGAGAACGGGGCATTCCAAATTCCGAAGGCCAGAACACAGCTCGCTCCAAAGGGAGCCATTAACCACTCTGATGAGGTAGCTATGGTTAGTAAAAACAGAGTGAAAATCGTCAGAAACCCTCCGATCAATCCGGTTGCAGCATCCTTTACATTGACCTTAAGTGGGCTTTTGCCTTGACCCTTCATTTTACTGAAATAACGGTAACTAAGCGTAGATCCTAATGTTACCTCTTTCTTCTCAAGCTCTCTCTCGACTACAGTTGTTCGATTCAAATCTATTTCCCTCCTTTTTCCTGCAATTAAATTTACACGAAATAAACTAACCTGTCAAACATTAAATTAATGGTTAGTTTTGTGAACGCGTAAATCTCAGCAATAGAACCGGAATCCCTCTTCTCGGATTTTCGCCAAAATTGCAGCATAATACGGAATTTTGCTGAATTCCCGGTGTGATTCTTGTCGTAATCTGATTCTTTTTGCCTATGAAATATTTATCATTTTTCTGTGTTGACAATTATTTTTTTTTGAAATATATTTGGAAATGTCTACAATTTTAATGGCATATTATGACTCCCAAGGAACCCACCCGCCAGTAATTGAATAATTGGGCACACTAATCGAAAGATTAGGTCGCAAAGCCTTGGAGTCTAAGGATCCACTTTTTATGGATTAATGACCGTCCGGCTGCATAACAATGTTTACGTTGTTTATGCAGCCGTTTTTTTATTTTCCCTCGCATCTCAGCGGATTTATCCGAGAGATATAGATACCTGAAAGTAAGGAGGGTAGAGACTTAGTGCCTGAAAGGGAGGATTTTTATGAAAAAATGAGGAGGAACTTATGAAACGCGGGTTAAAAATTGCAATTTCTTGGTTATGCTTATTTTCGTTATTTTTAAGCCCAATGTCCGTCTTTGGCGCAAGCTCAAGCGACCCGGTCTGGCCTAATCCCGGCGCGATTCAGCTCAGTAAAACGGCTAAAGCCACCGGTAACCCGGGCGAGTGGGAGATTACCCTGAAAGCCGAAGGGAAAAACGTTCGGACTAGTTCCGACGTGGTGCTGGTCATCGATAAGTCGGGGAGTATGGGCGGCAAATGGTGGGAACCGGCTTACAAGATGGATAATGCTAAAGCAGCTGCGAAGAAATTCGTGGACAATTTGCTGTTAAACGGCTCATCTAACCGGATTGCCGTAGTATCCTTTAGCGATTCAGCCTCAAAGGTTTCTGATTTTAAGGGATCTGAACAGAAGGGTGAACTAAAGAATGCTATCGATCAAATCAATCCGGATGGCGGAACAAATATCCAGGCGGGTTTAAAAAGCGCCCGTGAGATGCTCAATAGCAGCTCGGCCGAGAACAAAATAATCGTCGTATTAAGTGACGGTGAGCCTACATACAGCTACAAGGGAAAGAAGGCTGTTGGCTTTACTTGGCCTAATAGTAAATATCGATTTGCTATCACGGATTTCGATTATGGCAACATGCTTGGATCCGGTGGCGATTTCGGGATCAAATCATACAAAATCAACGGCTTTACCGTTCAAGATAACGGGATTGGTACCATTTCCGAAGCAAAAATCGCTAAAGACGCAGGCTTCAAAATTTTCTCGGTTGGTCTAGACGTTTCTGACAATAGTGATGCGCTAAATGTGCTCAAAGACGTTCAGAGCGAAGGATATTTCCCGGCGAACAGCGACGATCTAAACAAGATTTTCCGCGAAATGGCTGGAAAAATCGCTTATGCGGCTCAAGATGCCAGAGTCATTGATCCGATGGGAGATATGTTCAACCTCAAACTGAAGGGCGGACAAATTAGCCCTCAGGATTATACCGTATCGCAAGGGACGGTCACTTGGGACGCCTCGACTGAGAAATTTATTTGGAACGTCGGCAATATTGCTGAGGGAGAGCCTGCCACATTTACTTACAAAGTAATTATTGATTCATCCAAAAACCCGGTTTCTAACGTCCTCTATCCGACGAACGGCAAGACGACTTTGGAATATACCAATGTCAACAACCAGAAGACTTCGAAGGATTTTGAGGTGCCGAAGGTAAGCATCGGCAATGGTTCCATCCTCATGAAGGGCTATAAGGTCAATGCGAACGGCAAGCCGATCAACGCCGAGGGTGTTGAAGTCGAGTCTCCGGAGTTTGCAGCCGCGCTTTATAGCGAGTACTACAAGGATCAAAACGGTAGCGAAGCTTTGCCAATCGGCTCTAAGGATTATTCCGTAGCAGCCAAAGAGGTAACCGGCTACCAGCTTAAAGTAGGGCAAAATCCTACAACGGTGAAACTCACTGCAACGAATCCAACGCCAGTTATCTGGTTCGGCTATACGGAAGCAGTTGAACAGAAACTAACCGTAAAATATCTCGAGCAAGGCTCAAGTAAGGAACTGCAAGCTCCTGTAGAGAAAAAAGGTCTGCCAGGTTCCAAGGTAGCTTTGGAAGCTCCACAGCTTCCAGGGTATAGCGTAGTAGCTCCTGAAAAGCTGGAGTACACGTTCACATCTGAACCGAACCAAGTGCATACGTTCTGGTACAAGGCCAGCGAGCAGGAAGTGAAAGTGAAGTTTGTGGATAAGAAGTCAGGGAAGGAAATTGCCCCTGCGGAAACGGTAAAAGGGACCACCGGTCAAAAAATAACTTTGGAGGCAGCAAAAGTTCCGGGCTACACACCGGAAAACGCGACCTTCGATTACACGGTTAAAGACGAAGGTAACAACGAGTACACCTTCTACTACACGGCTCAAGGGCAAAGCGTAGAAGTGCGCTACCTGGAGCAAGGTACTGACAAAGAACTTGCTAAGCCAACCACGGTGAAAGGCGTAACCGGTGAAACGGTCGAGCTGAAGGCCCTTGAGATCGCGGGCTACACCCCGCTTGAAGAAGGACACAGCTACACGCTTGGCACCGAGAATGCTCCGTATATCTTTTACTACACAGCGAGCAAGCAAACCGTAAACGTGAAGTTCGTGGATCGGAAGACAGGAAATGAAATTGCACCGGCTCAAAATGTACCTGGAGTTACCGGTCAAACGATACCTCTGAAGGCAGAGGATGTTCCGGGCTACACCCCGGAAAGTAAGACTGCTGAGTACACATTTAAAGCCGCAGGCAATGAATTTACCTTCTACTACACCGCGAACAAGCAAAGCGTTCGAGTGGAGTATCGGGAGCAGGAGACGGATGAAGTCCTTGCCGAACCAATCACGGTAACTGGGGTCACCGGTGAGACGGTCGAACTGAAGGCGAAGGACATCGCGGGCTACACTCCGCTGAAATCAAGCGACAGCTACAAGCTTGGCGTAGAAAATATTCCGTATGTCTTCTACTACAAAGCAAATGAGCAGACCGTGAATGTGAAGTTCGTAGACCGTAGTTCAGGGAAAGAAATTGCCAAAGCGGAAACGGTAAAAGGAGTCACGGGCAAATCCGTTATCCTGAAAGCCGCTAATGTTCCGGGCTACACACCGGAAAACGCGACCTTCGATTACACAGTGAAAGCCGAAGGCAACAACGAATACACCTTCTACTACACGGGGAACAAGCAAAGCTTGGAAGTACAGTACTTGGAGGAAGGTACAAAGGAGAAGCTGGCTGATCCTACGACGGTTACTGGTGTAACCGGTGAAACAGTTCAGCTGAAGGCTTTGGACATTGCGGGCTACACCCCGTTAAAACCAGGTGACAGCTACACTTTTGATGTAGAAAATGTTCCGTACACCTTCTACTACAAAGCGAGCGAACAGACCATAAATGTCAAGTTCGTAGACCGTAGTTCAGGGAAAGAAATTGCTAAAGCGGAAAGTGTAAAAGGAATCACGGGCAAATCCGTTACCCTGAAAGCCGCTGATGTTCCGGGCTACACCCCGGAAAACGCGACCTTCGATTACACGGTGAAAGCCGAAGGCAACAACGAATACACCTTCTACTACACGGGGAACAAGCAAAGCTTGGAAGTACAGTATTTGGAGGAAGGTACTGACAAAGAACTTGCTAAGCCGACAACGGTCACAGGTGTAACCGGTGAAACGGTTGAGCTGAAGGCCTTGGACATCGCTGGCTACACCCCGGTAAAACCAAGTGACAGCTACACGTTTGATGTAGAAAATGTTCCGTACATCTTCTACTACAAAGCGAGCGAGCAGACCGTAAATGTGAAGTTCGTTGAACGTAGTACTGGCAAGGAAATTGCCCCAGCGGAAAGTGTGAAAGGGACTACCGGCGAAACGGTAACTCTGAAAGCTGCCGACGTTCCGGGCTACACCCCGGAAAACAAGGACTCGGTGGAATACACAGTGAAAGCCGAGGGCAACGAGTACACCTTCTACTACACGGCGAACGAGCAAAGCTTGGAAGTACAGTACTTGGAGTTGGATACTAACGAGAAACTAGCTGATCCGACGACGGTTACAGGCTTAACCGGCCAAGAGGTTAAGCTGGAAGCGAAGGACATTGCGGGCTACACCCCGCAAAAACCAAGCGACAGCTACACACTTGGTGTAAGCAATGCGCCATACATCTTCTACTACACCAAGAACGCGCCGGATAACAACAGAACTTTGACCGTAAAATATGTCGATAAAGTAACAGGCAAAGAGCTGATGGAGCCAACCAAGATCGTAGGCAAAGTGGGCGAAGAAACTATACTCGAAGCGGTGGATCACACGGATACAGTAACAGGAGCGGTCTACAAGCCACATGCCTATAAAGTGCCGTACACGTTCACCGATGCTCCGGAGCAGGAATATGTATTTGAGTATACTCAGGATGAAGGTTTGGATGTTGTGGTAACGATCCATCACGTCGACAGAGAATCGAATACTGAAATCATTGATTCAACGACGAAGATGGGAAAAGCCAATAAAACATTTGTAGTTTACCCTGAGCCGATCACGGTCACTGGTGCGGTATATATCCCGGAACAACCTGAGTACGGATTTGAATTATCATTCGAACCGAAACAGGATGTCACCATCTACTACAACAAGGGAGTACCGGCCGATCTGGTAAATCTCTACGTCACCTATGTTGATCGGGATACCAATACCGATATAGCTGAACGAAAAGTAATTACCGGCAAACCGGGCACTAAGCTAACTCTTACGGCAGCAACAGTTAAGGGATATACGCCTGAGGTTGCCAGCGAAGACTACATTTTAGGCGAAGGCCGCGAGCAGAGCTACACCTTCTATTACAAGAAGGATGCACCGGCTGCTGATCGGAAATTAACGGTGAAATATTTGGAGAGCGGAACAAACCTGCAGCTTGCAAGTCCAACGGTAGTTACCGGCAAACCAGGGGAGACGAAAACTCTGACGGCTGTATCGGTATCCGGCTACACTCCGGTGAAAACAACCGATTCCTACACGTTTAAAGAGCAGGAAAGCCCTGAGTATATTTTCTACTACACTAGAAATTCGTCAAATCCAGGAAATCCGGGCGGTTCGGGAGGTTCCAGCTCACCGAGTACGCCATCTGTAGCTCCATTGCCTGCATTGCCACCGCTTCCGGCCGTTCCGCCGAAGCTTGAAACAGAGAACCACTATGATTACATTAACGGGTACCCGGACGGCTCTGTGAAGCCGCTCAATAACATTACCCGTGAAGAAGTTGCAGCGATTTTCTACCGATTGCTGGATGACAGCAGCCGTACTCAATACCTGAAAACTGGCACTTCCCTCTCTGACGTCGGAGCTACGCGTTGGTCCAACAAGCATATCTCAACGATGGAGAACGCCAAGGTGATTACAGGATATCCGGGCGGCGCCTTTAAACCGGGACAATATATTACCAGAGCCGAGTTCGCGGCGATCGCTTCCCGCTTTGATAAGCTTGACGAGCGGAAGAACGATAAGTTCACGGATATTACAGGGCACTGGGCAGAGAAATATATCGCCTCCGCAGCCAACAAAGGCTGGATTAAAGGATACACGGACGGAACGTTCAAGCCAAACCAATACATCACTCGGGCGGAAGCCGCAGCCTTCATCAACAGCGTTCTGAACAGAAAAGTCGATAAAGACGGTATTCATAAGAACGCCAAGATGTGGCCAGACAATGTCTACGGTAGCTGGTACTACTATGACATGCTTGAGGCAACCAACCATCACGAGTATTCCAAACAAGAATCTGGAATCGAGGTTTGGAAAGAGGTTAAGTCGAACCGGATCTATCCGTAAAAAATGAAGCAGGCTCCCTTTCGGTTACATCAAAACCGGAAGGGAGCCTGTTGTTTATCGATCATTTTGCATTTGAGAACAGCTTGTCCAAAAATTCATAGGTCAGAGGCATGTCCTTCTTTAGATGGCTCCGTGTTTTGTCGCTATATAGATATAGAGTTGCGGTCTCGGCGAAATATTCAGTCGAGTATACCGATACATAACCGTCGCCTTTATAATCAACGCCGGATTCTTTCTTCCAGATGTCGGTAAATGCCGAAGACGAGCTGATATTGTTCAGTACCAATCTGTCGATCGCATGAAAAACTTCATGAAGCTCCAGGTTTTGTCCGTTGTGGCCCTTGCCTTTGTCACTGTAGCCGATTCTTACGATAACGATGTTGGAGCTTACGCCCGGCACATCATCCCAAGTAAGTCCGGTGCCTTCCCAGCCTCTTGGAGTAACGCCTTTATACTGTGAAAACTCCGGCTCATCCGTGATCTTGCCGTTAACCAGTTTGATCTTTACGCTGCTGTCCTTCAGACCCTTGAGCATGGAAGCGGGAATTAAGGAGAGATGGTCAATCATTTTGCCTGCTTCAGTCTTGTTATAGTCAGCCTGCGGCAGTACGACAATGTCGTTCACCAGGGAATGGTTGTCTTCAGCATATGCCGGAACAACTGCTAGATTCATAGAAAGAATAAGTGCAATTACCAAATAATAGATCCGTTTCATCTCGGCGTCCTCCCGAATGGCATCGAATGATGCATACTAACCGATTCAGGAAGAGACGAAATCCAAGATTACGTTCCGCTTCCATATCGGCAACTGGCTGGCGTTACGATTAACGTAGTAGCCCCTGTAGCTTTGCGTCCCCATCTTTCGAGTGGGTTTGCCTTTATCAATATGAAAAAAGTAGATTTACACAAAAAACCTTCTTACCGAAATAAGAAGGTCACCATACAACGTATAAAACGCTGGCCTCTTGTTCGGTAACTGGCTGGCTTAGCGAGAATTATCGCCTTAACCCCTATAGCTTTGCGTCCCCACTTTTCAATGGGTTTGCCCTTGATCAACACAAGAAATATAAAATTTTAACATAACAATAAATATATAAATCTAGTTTCAGATTAAGTCTAATAGACTAGATAGTCAAGCCTTTTTTTGCAAAAAAATGTCGAAGTGGCATAGTGCTCTTTTCCTATGAAAATGTCACTCTTCGCTTGCCTTGCGATGCTGAAAACGGGCGGCCTTCTTGCGGTTTCCGCAGATTTGCATGGAGCACCATTTGCGTCTCCCGCTCTCATCAATAAAGAGAAGCACGCAATCCGGATTGGAGCAGTGCTTGAGATAGTCCAGCTTTTGGCTTTGTATCAAGGTTAATGCATCGTAGGCGATCAGGGAGCCGATGGCATCTTCCACTTTTCCAACGGGTACTGGAAGCAGCGTTTGGTTTTTGAGCTTGTAGGTGAACGGGGCGCGTTCAATTTTAGTCTCTAAATACGCAATAAAATGATTGGATATCGGATGCCCGTCTGCAATCTGCTCAAATTGCTTTCTTAACATCGCGCGCAGCTCCAAAATGCAGGAAATAAGCTGCCTCTCCCTAGGGCCAACTTCCCCTAAAAGCATATCGTCAATGCCTAAGCACTCCGCCTCGACATTTAGCCAATCCATGACATCATCAAGCGAGGTCAACAGATCATGACGCTGACCCCGTCTTACCAGCTCGGTATTTACTAAATCGAGGGAAGGATTCCCCGAGATCAGCGGAAACTTGTTCGTATCATTCATGCGCAAGGCTCCTAACAGATGATTTGGGCCTAACCAGTAAAATGGAACCTAAGAGGTTAGCTTTTGTAGTCACTATTATAACTTATCTTGTGAAAAGAGTAGAAGAAAATTGAGTTTACTATTGCAATATGCAGTCAAACTGTATATAGTTTAACTATACAGTCAAACGATATATAGTGAAACTGAATAAAGAGGAGTGAAGAAATGAGCAGAGATAAAAATTTGCCGCTCACGGAGACGGTCTTTTATATATTGTTGGCTCTGATGGAGCCTGCCCATGGATATTTGATCATGCAGAAGGTTGAGGAATTAAGTGGTGGCGAGGTCAAAATGGCGGCGGGTACGCTTTATGGAGCGATTGAGAACTTGATGAAGCTGAAGTATATACAGCCGGTTAGAAGTGAGGACAGCCGCCGGAAGGTGTACGTAATTACGGAACAAGGAAGGGCCATACTTCGCCATGATTATGAACGGATGCAGCACATGCTTCAAGTAACCAAACCATTTTTGTATGGAAATTGAACGGGAGGGATTAGGCATGAAAATACGGAGAGTACTGAAGTGTTTTATGAATTTTGAAAAGGAAGAAAAGTGGCTGAATGAGATGGCCCAAAAAGGCTTTGCTCTAGTAGGTAAGGATACTAGTTATGGATTCATCGAGACCGAGCCGGAAAATGCCATCATCCGGATTGACTACCGGACGTTCAAAACGAAGAGGGATTTTATAGATTACTGTACTCTGTTCGAGGATAGCGGATGGAAACACGTGGCGGGGACGAAGAATTCGGGAGCTCAGTATTTCAAACAAATCGATGCTAGCGGAAGTGATGATATTTTTTCAGATGTCCGCTCCAAAGCGGGGCGATACCAAAGATATTCTCACATGTGGCTTACCATGGCACTCTGTATGTTTCCGATTTTCGTCGCTTTAGCAGTGAATCATTCGATTGATTTATCGGCGTTTACTAATCCGAAGGCTCTTTACTATACTCCAGGGTTATGGGAGAAAACCGGGTTCTCCTTTTGGTTCTCGTTCCTGTTTGAGACACCGTTTGCTATAGGTAGGGGCTTCATTTGGATGCTTCTCCCGATCATGATTTTGCTCTACATCGGCTTTTCGATCAAGGCGAAATTGCTGTACCGTCGTGCCATAAAATAAAAAAAACGGTCTTGGCGGGATATCCCCCAGGACCGTTTTAAGCCAGGAACCATAGCTTATCTGTTGCCGCTGACGAGATACTTCTCAGTCAATGTCGTCAGCATTTGGATGCCGACCTCATTATGTCCTCCTTCAGGGATGATCAGATCGGCGTATTTTTTGGACGGCTCAATGAACGCTTCGTGCATTGGCTTAACGGTTGCCAGGTACTGCTGGTGGATCGAATGAATGGAGCGACCTCGCTCCTCCATGTCTCTTAGCACGCGGCGCAGGATGCGCACGTCGGAGTCCGTATCCACAAACACTTTGATATTAAGCAGGTTCCGCAGCTTCTCATCATATAGTACGAATAAGCCCTCTACAATGACAATATTGTTCGGCCGCAGCTCAATCGTTTTCTCGGACCGGGTGTGAATCGTAAAATCATACACTGGCGCATAGGCCGCTTGTCCTTTCTTGAGAAGCTCCAGATGCTGCACAAGAAGGTCGTTGTCGAAGGCGAAGGGATGATCGTAATTGGTCATTTCGCGTTCGGTCATGCTCAGGTTAGATTGATCTTTATAATAATTATCCTGCGAGATGAAAGTGACTTTATCCGTTCCCAGCTGGTCAATGACAGAGCGGGCTACAGTCGTTTTACCGGAGCCGGTGCCGCCGGCGATACCCATTATAAGCATGGTAATGTATTTACCCTCCTAAGCAGTTTCCCATTAACATTCCAGTATTGTAGCATAGCGTGCGTTTTTTTTCACCTTGTTCCGGGCTTTTCAAAGGGTATTAAAATATGGCAGGTTTATGGCGGAATTCGAGTGGTTTTTCCACAAGGCGCCAGATCAGCAAGAATAATGTCCACCGCCCGCTTCGCGTCCCCCCGGAGAACGGTAACGAACTGAGCAAGCCTTATTTCATCGATTTATCGTTTTTTACGAGGCTAACGAACTCAGAACACTTTATTTGGGCCGTTTCAGCGAAATTTGTGGCAGGATGGTCTAAATAGCGTTGCGTGGATTCGTTAGATATTGTTGGACTGAATTTTTTGCAAAATAAGGTTGGCTCGGTTCGTTAGGTTGAACTTGTCCGGGGGGCGTGCTGCGAACCGCAGGGTGTTACCCGGAGTTGGAGGCGTTTTAAGCTGAAATGCACTTGCTTAAAACTAACGGAAGACTCGCTAGACGGACACTGTGCTAAGTGTCCATCCTTGCGGGTCTTCTTCTGCGTTTAAACAGGTTTTTTCTGTGGGAAGGTCAGTGCGACCTCGGTCCCTTGACCAAGCTCGGAGTCTACGCGAATGGTTCCACTGTGCACATCCACGATCCACTTGGCGATGGATAGCCCCAGTCCGGAGCTGCCCGCCGAGTGGGATCGGGCTTTGTTCCCGCGATAGAACCGCTCAAAAATCCGGGGCAGGTCTTCTTTGGCGATGCCGCACCCGTTGTCTGTAATCTTTATATAGACGGAGTTGGCTTGATAGCGGCCTTCAATTTTAATTTTTCCGCTCTCTGGCGTAAATTTCAACGCATTGTCCAACAGGATGATCAGAAGCTGCCGGATTCGGCCTTCATCGCCCCATAGCTGGAGAGGGGATGGAATGTCCGCAGTAATTTCTATTTCTTTCGTGATAGACAGCAGCTGGAAATGATCAGTTAACTCGCCCAGCAGCTTGTCCAGCGCTATAGAGGAGGGGCTGATTTCCAACTGGTTGGAATCGGAACGTGCCAATGTCAGCAGATCGCCCAGCAGCTTGCTCATTCTCTGGCTTTCTTTTAAAATCTCAGCAATATGCGGGCTTTCTTCTTCTATAGTATGAGACGGCTGGCGAAGCAGCATTTCCGTTTGCGCTTGGATGATGGCGGCAGGCGTGCGGAGCTCATGGGAAGCATCAGCTACAAATTGCTGCTGCTTGTCCCAGGAGTTTCGGATAGGTACAAGTGCACGGCCCGCCAGAAACAGCCCTGCTGCTGTGGAGATGACGGCTCCGGCTGCAAGTCCGATGAGAATGTCCTTAAGCAGTACGAACAGCGTATGGTTAACATCCTCCAGGCTGCTCATAATGCTCATGGAGGCGGTTTTTTCATAACCCGGGATAGGCCCACTAGTAAAGTGCAGCATACGAAAGCTGTGGTCTTCCAGGGACACGGTCCTCATCGCGGTCGTATCGAGATGGGCATAGAGCTGCTTGATTTGCGCGGGAGAAAAAGCCTTCTGCGGAAATTGAGCCAGCAAATGCCCCTCGGCATCCCACAAAAGATAGCAAGTTTTCTCATCGCGATCGTCACTTTGCTGTTGATTCATGGGTAGATAGTCTGATGTATCGCTGCTGGATTCGATCTGGTGCTTCGCGCTGGTCAAATTTTCGTCGACCTCGTGGATCAGACGGTACCGCATGTGAACATACAGCAAGGTGCCGAGAATCGCGAGAATCAGCAGGAAAACGAGCGTGTTCAGCAGCGCGAGCTTTCTACGTGTGTTATTGAACATGCGCATCGCCCTTGCACATATACCCGATCCCGCGCACCGTTTGCAGAAACGAAGGATCCATGTAAGCCGACAGTTTTTTGCGCAGCAGATGAATGTATACGTCGATCGCCGAGATTGCAGAGTCCGAATCAAAGCCCCATACCCGGTTAAAAATTTGTTCGCGGGTTAATATCTGGTCTTTATTGCACAGAAAATATTCCAACAGCTTATATTCCGTTGCGGTCAGGTGAAGCGGAGTATCTTCATGGAAAGCGTCCCTGGCAGCAGGTACAAGCCGAATAGAGCCGCAGGCTAAATCCCCCTCGTGACCGAGCGACCCTCTTCTTCGGAGAACGGCCCGTGTTCGGGCGAGCAGTTCCGATACCACGAACGGTTTAGTGATATAATCGTCCGCTCCGGCATCCAGGCCGGATACGAGATCCTGGGGGGCATCCTTCGCTGTCAGCAGAATAATGGGAACCAGCAAGGATTGGGCCCTTAACCTTTTTATGATTTCTACGCCGCTCATTCCGGGCAGCATGACATCCAGGATGAGCAGATCATACACACCCTGCTGGGCCAAAAAATAACCTTCCTCCCCATGGTCCGCACCATCGGTCGTGAAGTTTTCGCTTTCAAAGATGTCCCGGATTACTTTGAGCAAAGAGGAGTCATCCTCTACTACAAGCACCCGCATATCCATCCCTACCTTTCTCTTGCCTTCATTTTAGCACAGCACACATTTTTAAGAGAATTTAAATAATCGGTATTTATACTCACTGCATGAGGCGTGGAAATGATCTATGAGTTTTAAATCCGATAGGAGGAAATAGATATGGCAAAGATGAGTAAAAAATGGGTGGCGTTATGCTCGGCAGCGATAGCAGCGGTGTATGCGGCCGGACTTTACACGACGGAGAGTCAAGCCAGTTTAGACCTGCCGCCACGCATGGCGGAGGCGGGACGACCGTTAGCTGCGGCTCCCATTCAAGACGGGCCGGGCCGGTATAAGGATAGTAAAGCAGTTAAGGCAGACAAGGCACTATCATTTGATAAGACGGTGAAGGGGCCCTCTAAACCTGCGACGTCAACGCTGCCTGCATCCCCGAAGGAAGTCGGCGGGACGTTGCAGAAGACGAAGATAGTTTCTCAAAAGCCAAGTAAATACAATGATGGTACTTACTCAGGTTATGGTTCAAATCGGCGCGGCTCGATTGAGGTCAACGTCACGATTCGAAAGGATAAAATCACCGGTGTGGAGATCAGCCGCTTCGGCATGAGCTATCCCGAGAGCGATGTTGTGGGGCTTCCTGGTGAAGCGCTCCGCAAACAAAGCGCCAAGGTCAGAAATGTTTCCGGCGCTACGTACAGTACCCGTGCTTTTAAAGAAGCCGTACAGGATGCCCTGTCTCAAGCCCGGAACGCCTAAGCCATGAGAAGAACAAAGCTATACATGGACACAGTAGTCGATATCCAGGTGATCCCTGGGTCCATAGCAAGTTTGGAGGAAGTGGAAGCTGCGATGAACCGGGCTTTTGCAGCGTTCCAAAAGGTGGAGCAGGCCTGCAGCCGATTTAACCCGGACAGCGAGCTGATGCAGGCGATTCAAACGATCGGAACCCCGGTTCCAATTAGCCCGGAGCTGTTTGAACCACTTAAGTTTGCTTGGGAGGTCGCCAAGGGCACGGACGGGGCGTTTGATCCTACCGTGGGGAGAAAGCTGGAAATGCATGGCTTCAGCCGCGATTATTTGACGGGGTGGGAGATGGACACCCGATCGGCTGATGCTTCGGCCACGTACCGCGATGTGGTACTCGATGCACGGGGACGCACACTCCTCCTTAACAAGCCGCTTGTTATTGACTTGGGCGCGGTTGCGAAGGGGTTTGCCATCGATCTGGCTGCCCGTGAGCTGCAATGTTTTTCAGGCTTTTTAATCAATGCGGGCGGGGATTTGTATGCAGGCGGATTAAATGAAACGGGGGAGCCTTGGGAAATCGGCATTCAGCATCCTGGGCAACCGGACGAAGTAGTCGATATTCTGCAACTGACCAATGCGGCGATCTGCACGTCGGGAAGCTATGAGCGTCCCAGCGAGCGGACGCCCGGTATCCATCACCTGATTGACCCAAGAACGGGCGTTTCTCCGAAGGAGTGGCTGAGCTGCAGCGTCATTGCTCCGTTTGCGATGATGGCGGACGCCTGCTCGACCACGGCTTATATTTTGGGGGCTGCTCGAGGGATTGAGTTTTTAAAGGAAATGGAGCTGCAAGGCATGATTATCACATCGAATTTTGAAATAAAACGGATCGGAGGGATTTGAATGACGTTAAAACAATGGATTAAATCACCCAAGGGCTATGTCGCCATAGCCATGGTTTTGTATTGGCTTACCGCATCCTATTTACTGCATGATCTGGGCGGTCTCATTAACGGCCTACTCGCCGTGGGCGTCGGGCTGATCGTGGACGTAGTTTGCTGCTTGGTGGAGCGGAGAAAGAAGATTTTTCCTGACGGAACGCTCATCACCGGGCTGATTATCGCCCTTATACTCGGGACAACCACCGCATGGTACGTTGTTGCTGCAACAGTGACTATGGCCATCTTGTCCAAGCACTTGTTTACGTATCGTAAAAAAGCGGTGTTTAACCCGGCCGCCTTCGGTCTGATGTTATCGATTCCCATCTTTGCAACGCGGCAAAGCTGGTGGGGGGCCTTTGGCGACCTCCCTGTATGGACCGTGGTTCTTTTGTTTATTGGGGGTTACGTCATTACGAGCCGGATCAATAAATTTGCTCAGGTGTTTGCCTTTTTCGGGACGTCCTTCGGCTTGCTGCTACTGATGGGCTTGCTTCACATCGAGAACGCAGGAAATGCCTTCGACGGGTTGAGATCGCCTTTTATCAACGCCATGCTGTTCTTTGGTTTCTTTATGTTGACCGATCCTCCAACTTCACCCGCCAAACCGAAGGATCAGGTAGTTTTCGGCATACTTGTGGCTTTGGTGGGGACAACGGTATACGAACAATTCGGGGGATTGATGTATTTGTTTGTCGGCCTTATGGCCGGGAACCTCTATCATTGGGCCAAGGCCCGGTTATCCTCAAAGGCCCCTAAGCAGAACGGATCAAGATTGAGCAGAGTAAATAAAGTGTCCTAGGGGTAATATCTAGGCGGGTTAATTCCCCCACATTAGGTTTACAATATTAGTAAAGACAGTACATTACTCTTTAAAAAGAGGTGTTGTGCTTAATGTGGCATGCAAAGTCTCGGGAAGCGGTGCTTCAGGAGCTCCAGGTCAACAAGGCAACCGGACTGTCCTCGCAGGAAGCGAAGGTCAGGCTGGATAAGTACGGTGCCAACAAGCTCAAAGGCAAACCTAAGAAAAGCATGGCGGCTCTCTTTTTTGCTCAGTTGAAGGATATGCTCATCTATGTGCTGCTGGCTGCGGCAGTGGTCACCTTATTTGTCGGAGAGTATATGGATGCCGTCATCATCCTTGCGGTTGTGCTGCTGAACGCAGTAATCGGTGTATTTCAGGAACACAAGGCGGGGAAGGCAATCGAGGCGCTCCAGCAGATGACGACCCCGAGGACGCTGGTCAGACGGGACGGTGAGGTCCGCGAAATCAATTCCGAGGAAATCGTCCCCGGCGACATCGTGATTTTGGATGCGGGGCGGTACATTCCGGCGGACCTGAGGCTCTTGGAAAGTGCGAACCTGCAAATCGAGGAGTCTGCGCTGACCGGGGAATCCGTGCCTTCGGATAAAGAGGCGGACGCGCGGCTTGAGGATCCCAAAACACCGCTTGGCGACATGGTCAACATGGCCTTTATGTCAACGCTCGTCACCTATGGAAGAGGCGAGGGAATTGCTGTTGCGACGGCGATGGATACCGAAATGGGCAAAATCGCGAAAATCCTGGATGAGGACGCCCGTGAGCTAACCCCTTTGCAGAAGAAGCTGGAGGAGCTAGGCAAAATACTCGGCTATATCGCCATCGGGATTTGCGTGCTTATTTTTGTCATTGGCCTTATTCAGAAAAGAGAACTATTCGAGCTGTTTCTTACAGCGATCAGCTTGGCCGTCGCCGCCATTCCTGAAGGGCTTCCGGCCATTGTGGCCATCGTGCTGGCGCTTGGCGTGACCCGGATGTCGCGCATCAATGCGATTGTGAAGAAGCTGCCGGCGGTTGAGACGCTGGGCTCCGTCAACATCATTTGCTCTGACAAAACGGGCACCCTTACCCAAAACAAAATGACTGTTGTGAAATACTATACGGCGACCCCTCTTGGTGATGAGCTTCCGGTGGAGCTAATCAAAACCTTGGTACTCTGTTCGGACGCGACCTACGAGAACGGGGAGGGAACCGGCGACCCTACAGAAATTGCTTTGGTTGCCTACGGACATCAAAACGATATTTTGAAAAGATCGCTGGAAGCCGAATATAAGCGCGTTTCTGAAAAGCCCTTCGATTCCGACCGCAAGCTGATGTCTACCTTGAATCAAACGCGAGAAGGTTACCGCGTTCATACTAAGGGGGCCATCGATCAGCTGCTGCGGATATGTACTTCAGCCGTTGTAGACGGGGAGGTTGTTCCGCTTACTGAGGAGCTGGAGCAGCAGTATTTGGACGCGGCCGAGAAAATGTCGGATGATGCCCTAAGGGTACTTGGTGCCGCGTTTAAAGATACGGATCGCTTGTTATCGCCGGAGGAAATGGAGCAGGATCTGACGATTCTCGGATTCGTCGGGATGATCGATCCGCCTCGCCTAGAGGTGAAGGATTCCATTCGCGAGGCGAAAATGGCTGGGATCACGCCTGTCATGATTACCGGGGACCACAAAAATACCGCGGTCGCCATTGCTAAAGAGCTGGAAATCGCTGCTTCCATCGAGCAGAGCATGACGGGGGCGGAAATTGACGAATTAGCGGATGAGGCTTTTGCGCAAAAAATAAAGAACATCCGCGTGTTTGCCCGCGTATCTCCCGAGCATAAGGTAAAAATCGTGAAGGCCTTTAAGGCCCAAGGCAACACGGTTTCGATGACCGGAGACGGGGTGAATGACGCACCTTCTTTGAAGTTTGCCGACATCGGCGTAGCGATGGGGATTACCGGTACAGACGTATCCAAGGGCGCCAGTGACATGATCCTGACCGACGATAACTTCACAACAATCGTTCAAGCCATCCGGGAAGGGCGTAATATTTACGCGAATATCCGCAAGACGGTTATTTTTTTGCTGACGTGCAATTTCGGCGAGATCGTGGCGATTCTGGCCTCGATTGTGTTTTTCTGGCCGCTGCCTTTGCTGGCGACGCAGATTTTGTGGATTAACCTGGTGACGGATACCCTGCCGGCGATTGCGCTTGGAGTTGATCCTGGGGAAAAGGATGTCATGAAGAAAAAGCCGCGAGACCCGAAGGAAAGCTTCTTTTCGGGAGGGGCAGCGACAGGGGCAATCCTGGGCGGCTTGTTGATCGGAGCGCTGACCCTGGTTGCCTTCTACTGGGGCCTACGTGAGCACGGATACGGCTTGCGCGCCAGCGATATCCCTGAAGACGTCATGATCTATGCGCGGACGATGGCTTTTGTCGTGCTGGCCGCCTCCCAGCTGTTCTACTCCTTTGCGAAGCGCAGCGATACGAAATCTATTTTTCAAATCGGCTTGTTCTCCAATCGCATCTTGGTCGGAGCGGTCATTATCGGCCTGCTTCTGCAATTTGTCTCCATCAGCGTACCGTTTCTGGCGGCTGCCTTTAAGGTGCAAAATCTGAGCTTTGCCGATTGGGGAGTGGTCATTGGTTTATCGCTGATTCCTTTGCTGATAAATGAGATTATTAAGGTATTCGGGAGGATGTCGAGGGCGAAGGCGGCGTAGATAAAGAGAAGTTGACCACCGTTAACAGGGCCGTACTTATGGATTTTGTACTTCCATGAGTACGGCTTATTTTTGATTTACGTATGTTCTGTGTTAGCCGGCATATACTACAAGAGAAGCCACAAGCGATTAAGCGCAACAGAGATGTTATTTTGGCTTTTTCCAAAACGCAGATGAAGGAACTGTTATCGATTTATGAATTGACATTCGAATATGAACAAGATGAAGATGGCAGATATGCGGGCTCTATAGAGCAGATTGAAGACATTGTTGCGGACGGTGAGACTCTCGACGAGCTCAGATTGGAATTGGCTCGTCAATTAATTGAATACGCGATCGATTATGAAAATAACTATGCTCGGTATTACAATACACCTAACCGCCATAAACATGCCCCGTATGTCTTGCGTATTCTTTTGGAAGATGATCTGGAATCGGTTGCAGGAATGCTTCATGCCTAGTTGGAGTGATCTGGAGAATTTTCTTAGGCATGACGGATGGGTTATGGTACGACAAAGTGTATCCAAAGGCACCGGTGAAATTGGAAAAGGACTATTTAATCGGATTCTTAAACAGCAGCCACCGCGGCTTCTTCAAAGCTACCGCTACGGGTGGAATATCAGGGGAATCGTATATATTTTCCAGATGCACAGCCGTTTGTAGATAAGGCCCAAAGAGTGCAGGTACCTGTTCGCTTTGTCAGCGAGGCATTAGGGGCAGAGGTTAAATGGGATGGTCCGACAAAGACGGTCACGATTAACCAAGATAGTAACGTGATTACTTTGATTCTCGGGAAAAAGCCGTATGACATCAACGGTCAAACCAAACAAATGGACACCAGTGCCCAAAGAGTAGGGGGCAGAACCTTTGTGCCGCTTCGTTTTGTCAGTGAAGGCTTGCCATGGAGCTCTTTAAAGATAAGATAGCCAAAGCGGTGACGAGCTTCTTCCACAGCATTGCGGAGGGAACGAAGAAAATCATCAAAGCCATTGGCGATTGACTTCAGCCGCTTGTCTGATCTGCAGATGAGGCTAAAGAGACTGGAGGACGACTTTGGTTCTACCGTGCAAAAGGTTACCAGCGATGTGCAGCGGATTACATCAAGTGTAGGGCGATCCTACAGCGAGCCTAATGTGCAAAGGCAGATCCATCAGGTGCAAACGACTTGCAGCCGAGTTAGTCAGTGTGGCAAGCAAGTTGCGGAGGAACTGGAGCGAAGAGCCCGCTCGCTAAAATATGCCGGAGAGCAGTATCGTAAAGTTGAGGCTATGCTCTCTTAACAGCTTAAGATAGCAGATAATCCCTGTATGGCTTTATCTGCTATTTGTTGTTTTTTCTTTTATGCCCAGACAGCGTGAGGCTTATTGTCTATAACCGAGTCGCCCCCCCATCCGACAAGCGTTTTTTCCTTGAGCGGCCATTTCACCGTAATAGCAGGGGATGTTTTGTTTACATCGGCGGGAAAGGCCACCGGCAAAACATTTACGAGCATCAGTAGCCCCTATCAGATAGATCAATACTAGGATCACACCAGCCGGGGCTAAGTGCATTTTGGCCACCGCCCACGCCACAGAACTCGCTAACCCGTGTACGATAAAGACGCTCCCCCATACACATAGCAAAATAACCGTCCAAAGAACATTCAACATTTTAGATATTTTCCCCGTTCTCACTTTACCATCGCACCCATCTAAATATAGTTTCATATAAATAGACGAAGTAAAGTTAATTTTCCACTTCAATTCTACCTAATAATATTTGTTTGCAAAATGTGTGATATATATTGGAACAAAGTTTGGGACTATTGATGGATGCGAGATAATGGGCTGATTTCTTTCGGTTTCTGCAACCCTTTTATTACAAGGGTAAAGCCAGGATTTGACTGGAGGACTTTGTAATTTTATAATCAAACAATATATAGTGAATAAGTCCTATTGCATTCTAATAGAAGGTGATAATCAAATCGAATTATTATGGATTACTTAGATTGCACACAAAAAAGTCAGGACAGGTGATATTCAATGCACAGAATTAAAAATGTTTCTCTTCGTACGCGTATTATGATGCTAGTATTTTTAGCTATGCTCGCTTCAAATCTAGCCGTTGTTTCTACTATTTCGTACTCTCAAAATCACGATTTGCTCAAGCTGATCTCCGTCCCGCTAGCGGTGAAAGCCTTTGTTATATTTATCATTTTTGAATGCCTAGCTGCTCTGATTTCCGAAGGATTGCTGATTAAGCCTTTGAAAAAGGGCATCAAGCTGGCGAATTCTATAGCTGAAAACGACTTGTCGCTTGAAATCAACGCCATTCAGCAAGGGGAAGCCGGACAAATGATCTCTTCGCTGATGAAGGCCAGAGACAATTTGAAGCATCTGATCTCAACGCTGCAAGCATCGTCCCACAACGTGACCGTGTCTTCCGAGGATTTGAATGAAATCATTGAGCAAGCGAATTCGCACGTACACGAAATAAATGAAGGCATTAAGAGATTGCTTACTAACTTCACACAGAATGCAGAGAGCATGAAGCAGACCTCAATCGCGATTACCGAAATTACGAATTTTTCGCAAAATACAGCTGTGTTGGCCAATCAGATTGCAGAGTATACCAAAGCCGTTAAGGCAACGGCGGAGGAAGGGACAAGCTCGGTGGAACGTATTACCGGTGCCATTAATGACCTCGCCGCAAATACGAAGCATGTAAGTAAAGAAGTGCTTGGCCTGGAAGAACAAAGCCAGAAGATTACCGATATTGTATCGATTATCAAGCAAATCTCCGAACAAACGAACCTGCTTGCGCTGAATGCGGCAATCGAAGCTGCCCGGGCCGGTGAAGAAGGCAGAGGTTTCTCTGTAGTCGCCGATCAAATCAGAAAACTGGCGGACGACACCAGCAGCTCCCTGCAGGATATCAGCGATTTGGTGCAGGATATGAGTGCCCGAACCAGCAATGTCGTGGAAGCCGTTTCGGCGACGGAAGAAAAGGTCAAAATTGGGGTACAGCAATCGAGCAACGTTAAGGCAAGCATGAGTCATATCATCGGCCGGATGGAGCATACGTTCCAAATGCTGTCGGAGATTACGGGCGGGGTTACTACGCAAGCTGCTTCGCTTGAGGAATTGACGGCAACGATGGAGGATGTCAACAGTACGATTGAATCCGGGCTCCACGTTTCAAATGAGATTCAGGGAAAACTGACTACTCAGGAACAGCTTTTTGCCAAAATTGAAAAGACGTCGACAAAGCTGGTAGATTTATCGGAAAACCTGAACGGTCTTACAAATGTTTTCAAAGTGTAAATGGTATAAGAATGAGAGAGGGAGCGCCTGAAACAGGCGTTCTTTTTTTTAGCCGTCCCCTTCTTCTAAATAATCCTTAAAATATTTCCGATTAAAATATTAGTTAATTTTTTAGAGGATTAATAGGGGGACGCTATGAAAACACTAGCAGGCAGGTTAAAAGGCATCAAAATCGTACAAGGAGTTGTGATTGTTTGGATCATATCATTACTAGCAACGATCACGATCGGTGTTGTCGGTCTTACGAATATTTCCAAGCAGTACAGTACGACGAAGGAAATCAACTCGACCATCATCCCTAGATTGGTAGATTGGGAGGATGTTAATGGGAATATGGGGCTTATCCGGAATACAGTCACGAAGATCGTTGATCGTGATTATGATGAAGGACTGGTCACCCAGCTCAACCAACTACATAATCAAGTTCAAACAATTATGAAGCGTAATGTTGAGGCCTCCAAAGGGACTCCGGAAGAAGCGGATTTGGCGAAAAAAGTAACAGACAGCTATGACAAGTACTACTCGTACCTCCCAACCATCATTGAGCAGAGAAAACAGGGCCATCCGATCAACTCGCAAATGATCAACGAGGAGATGACGAAAGTCGGCAATGCGCTGACCCAGGATATTTTGAACGCTGTGCAATACCAGAAGCGAATAGCCGATGAGAAAAGCATTTACTCCAAGTCGCTCTACGAGAGCAGCCTGAGGGTGTTTGTGCTAATTTTTGTAGTAAGCTTAGTCATTCTTAGTGTGACTTCTCTATTTGTCATCATGATGATTCGTACCTCGATGAAAGATTTCATCTCCAAAGTCGAACGGGTTGCGGAAGGCGATGTTACCGTGGAATTCAATGGGCAGCTCAGAAACGAGTTCGGTATGATGAACCGGGCTTTGAATCAGACGATCCTATCGATTCGAACGATGCTGCAAACGATTGGGCGGGAGTCGGAGCGGCTGACCGGCCAAACCGTATCCTTGTCGGCAGCAGCCGATACGATGAATACGAGCGTGAGCGAGGTATCTACGGCCATCCACGAGGTATCGCTCGGTTCTGTTAGTCAGGCGGAGGAGCTTTCGTCGATGACCGAATCTTTTCACCTGCTGGGCGAGCAGCTTGAGATCATTGCAGGTACGCTCAAAACGGTGGACAATACTGCGAAAGTTATCAATGACAAGGCCGAAAACAGCAGTGGTGAGCTAAATGAATTGATGACCTCCGTTAATGGAATCGCTGAATCCTTTGGAGAGACGCAAAGTAAAGTAGGCCATTTAATGGGCAGTATTAGTCGAATTACGGAGATCACCCAGTTCATCGGTGAAATATCCAATCAAACGAATCTGCTGTCACTGAACGCCTCTATCGAAGCGGCCCGTGCCGGTGATGCCGGGCGGGGATTCGCCGTCGTCGCTGGGGAAATTCGCAAGTTGGCGGAGCAATCGCAAAATTCCTCCTCCAGCATTGATGATCTGCTGCGTGAGATCGAACGGGAAATGAACGCCGTCTCGGAGACCTCGGAGAAAACCGGCGAGGTGCTCGCGAAACAGTCGAATGTAGTCATCACCACGCTGCAAGCCGTCGGGGATATCATCCAGTCGATTCGTGGAATACTTCCGGAAATTGAAAGAATCACGGCTTTGCTCGTCAAATTCAATCAAGACAAGGACAGTGTGCTTCTGAAGGCCAGCTCGGCCTCCGCCGTAGCCCAGCAAAACTCCGCCTCGGCCGAAGAAATTTCGGCCTCCACGATCGAACTGGCCGGCTCGACCCGTGAAATCGGCAAGTCGATCCAGGAACTGGAGCAGCTAGCCCGCGAAATGATCCAGTCGATGAGCCGGTTTAAGCTGGAGTAGCAGTGAGAAGGGGCATGCAGTTGAAAAGTCGGACATGTAGCTACCAACAACCATCAAGCGACCATAATGGAAAAACGAGCAAGGGTTGGCTTCCCATACCCTTGCTCGTTCTTTTGAAGCGTGTGCTAGTCCCTTTGTGCGCCGCGTTAGATGTATTTTGTACATTTAATCTATCACGTTATCCTCATGTTGGGGTAAATAGATGTAAAATGTGCAGCTAAACAAGCCAAGTTTGGAGCCAGGTACGATATAGACCACTTCTAAATGCACTTTTTACAACTAATCCATAAATTTAGCAAATATCACACAAAATAGATGTACTTTTTACATTTAATTTCGTCTCAGCCCAAGCTGACGAAGCGAGAGCGAGCTGCACAACATTATAGCTGCAGCAGTTCCTTGATCCGCTCGGATCTTTCGCTTTTTTTTGCGCCGTCTGCTGGCTTGGGGGCAGGTTGTTCCGGGGCTTTCCTCGTAAACTTGCTTTTCAACATGCTGATGATGAGGAACAGCGCTTTGATCGCACCGATGCCGAGCAGCGTATAAGACGCGTAATATACGAATTGGCCTAGTCCGACATGGAAGAGGAAAATCACCGGCCATGGAACAAGAAATTTTGGTATGACGTACAGGACGGCTAATGGAAGAACCGCGTTGATTACCGTAATGGATAATATATTAAAGGTAACCCGGAATACGGTCGGCTTAAACTTAGCGAACCAACGGATGAGTATGCCGAGCGACCATATTACATAAATGACTATAGCCAGAGCAATGCCATCGATGATCAGGAAATCCCTTTTGTATTCTACTTGAACGGGTGCTACGCCATCCTCACCATGTACGATGCGGATAATTCCGTCTGAGATCTGATCGTAGGCATCCATATGGATATAATCGACTGAGTTGGCTAGCAAAATGATTCCGTAATCACCATCGATGATCATTTTGGAATAGGTGTTTTCCGTTGATCCGTCGTGATAAATCCGCCCATTCTCTTTATTAATCGTCCACCCCATGCCATAGTAACTGTTTCCCCACATGTGAGCAGACGGCGCATGCATAAGCTCTGCGCTTTGCTCCGAAACCAGCGGTTTGGTCCCGAATTTCCCTTTGTTGATTTGAGCCATCACATATTTGGACATATCTTCAACGCTTGAAACCAAATATCCCGAAGGAATCGTAGCTTCATGATTTGCTTGTTGGGTTGGAAGCATAAGCCCGAAGATCGGCTGGTACCCGGATGCCAGGCCGCTGTTTTTGGCTTGATCCGGCGAAGTGAAGCTATGATTCATTCCTAATGAAGCGTAAATGTGCTGTTCAATGTATTTTTCGTAAGAAACGCCAGATACCTTTTCAATAATGCCGCCCAAAATGTCGTAGTTCAAATTCGAATATTGATACGTCGTTCCGACCGACTTGGTGAGCTTGATTTGGCTGAGACTACGAATATGCTGTTCAAGCGACTGATTCCCCTCGGCCAAGGAGACTCGGCCATCGTAGGTGGACAGTCCGCTTGTTTGATTTAGCAAATGCTTAACGAGGATCTGTTTGGATGCCTGCTCGTCGGCTACCCGGAACCAAGGCAGGTACTGCTGAACCGGGGCTTCAAGATCGATTTTACCCTGATCGACCAATTGCATCACAGCAAGCGCCGTAAAGGATTTGCTAACTGAGCCAAGCACAAATGGAGTTTGCGCTGTAACCGACTCTTTACCCATCCCGGTAAGGCCGTAGCCGTTTTGATAAAGAAGCTGGTCTCCCTTGACGATTGCTATAGATACGCCGGGAATGTGCAGGTTTTCCATCGATTCTTTGATGTAAGTATCGATTTTTTCGGTGTCGACCGAAGCTGCAGGAGGAGCAGCTATTGTTTCGGGTGCTGCAGTTCCGAGTGTTGAAGGTTCAGTTGTTATAGCTCCAGGATTTGAAGTTTCAGTTGCGCCCTCCGGAGTGGTAGTTGTATCAGATGTAACTGCATCGGGTTTACCTGCATTTTCGGGTATAGTCGAAGCATCAGGGGTTGTGGTCATGCTGTTGGGTGCAGTCTGAGCTTCAGGTGTTGACACCGTAGTACCAGGTAATGTTGTAGAAGCAGGTGCAGTAGCAGAAGAAGGTGCAGTAGTAGAAACAGGTGCAGTAGTAGTAGAAGGCGCAGTGGAAGAACCAGTTATTGCCTTAGGTACCGCCGTCCCTGCAGTATTTTCGGCATGAGCTGCGTAAGGCATGGATATAGGAACCATCGCGATAATCATAAACAGGATGAGTATAGTTCGAAGAACCGATCCGGCAGACCGTGGTTTGGATATGGCGTTAGGCAGCAGCATAAGTTTTCAATCTCCTCGATTATTTTTTCATTAGATTAATTGTATCGGACTATCGCTCAGTATGCCCCGGCAGATAGTCGGGACGTAAACCGGACTCAGGTCGGGGTTCCCTCTCCGTCTACTGGTGGAATGATTCGATAACTTCACGAATTCGAGCTATAATTAAATCCGTAAATGAGGCTTATGCGGAGAGGAGCAGCTTCAAGATGAGCGGTAGCGGTATGGTACATAACAATAACACGGAACATAAATCCCTGCTGGAGGCTTTTGACGGGACAAAGTATCGAGTCGGGGGTCACGGGAAAAGAAACGTAGAAAAGTTGAAAGCTGCACTTGCCGAAGTAGACGGAGAGCTGGAGAGTGACATGTACGGCAAAGGGGCCGTCATTGAGGATTTCCAGGCGAGGATGGCGGAACTGTTGGGCAAGGAAGCTGCTGTATTTTTCCCCAGTGGCACGATGGCGCAGCAGATTGCTCTGCGGATTTGGTGTGACCAGAAAGCTCTAAAGAGAGTAGCCTACCATCCTTTATGCCATTTGGAAATCCATGAGGAGGATGGCTTGAAGGAGCTGCACCATATTGAGCCTGTTTTGCTGGCGGACAAGCAAAGACTCATCCGTTTGGATGATGTGAAGGGTCTGCAGGAGGATATCGCCTGCTTGCTGTTGGAGCTGCCACAGCGGGAAATCGGAGGTCAGTTGCCAGATTTCCACGAGCTTGAAGCGATTTCGGCGTACTGCCGGGAAAAGGGAATCAAGCTACACATGGACGGAGCCCGGCTGTTTGAAGTTCTCCCGTACTATGGGAAAACAGCGGCGGAAGTGTGCCAGCTTTTCGACAGTGTGTACATTTCCTTTTATAAAGGGATCGGCGGCATCGCGGGGGCCATCCTGGCGGGAAGCTCTGATTTTACGCAGAAATCGAAGGTCTGGAAAAGACGCCACGGCGGCGATCTGATCAGCCTGTATCCTTACATCCTCAGCTCGGATTATTATTTCCGGCAAAGGGTGGATAAGATGGGGCTATACTACGAGCAGGCGAAAGAGCTGGCCGCATTGTACAATGGATGCCGCGGCGTGACGACTTTGCCGGAAGTACCGGTGTCCAACATGTTTCACGTTCACATCGGTCTGCCGAAAGAGCAGTTGGAAGCGGTTCTGGTGGAGGTTTACGAGGAGACCGGCGTCGGCCTCACGCATTATGTAAGGGAGTACGGAGAGGGCGGCAGCTACTTCGAAGTCAGCATCGGCGACCGATACGCCAGCGTACCGGCGGAGAAGCTTAAACTCGCTTTCGCATCGCTGAACACCAAGCTTAGATAACAACCTAGAAAGGGTGAAAATAGATGAACAATAAAGTGATTTTTCTGACGACGGACAGTATGGGAGAGAGCAACCGGGAGCTGGGAACACAGCTGCTCGAAACGTTCTTCACGCTGCTGAAGCAGCGGGAGCAGCTGCCTGCGGCCATTTTTTGCGTAAACCGCGGGGTTTTGGCGCTTACGGAGCAGTCGTTTTCATCGCTGCATTTGAAGGAACTTGCAGACCGCGGCGTTCCGGTGCTGGCTTGTGGTACTTGTGTCAATTATTATGGCATTCAAGATCAACTGGTGGCCGGCGAGGTATCCAGCATGGGGCACTTTATGGAACTGGCCGAGAAATATGAAGTTATGACAATCGCCTGATAAAGACGTAAATACTAAAAAAAGTGCGAGCTGCAAAGGGAAATGTACCTTTACGGTCTCGCACTTTTTGTTCTAAAGGGGGTGTTAGTTGAGTTTCATTAAGTTCTTTTTACAGCCGAATGGTCAGCTTGGAAGCTCCATTGTCCGGTATAATCCGTACACCCATTTGCGACGTCTCCACGCTTCCTCCTTCAACGGAGGCAACGCTACACACACTCCGAAGAACAAGCGTCCATACGCCTGTTCCTTCTGCATGTACCTCAATGCTGCCTTTGTCACGCCGGGCACTTATGCATAAAGCCTGATTTCCCTTCTGGTCGGGTACGACCGCGGTGGCGGAGCGTCCTTCCTCAAGATGGAACAGATGAAGCTCTACGTCCAAGGCGTAGTCATAATCCGGCCGCTGCTCCTCATGGCCGATTGCGATCAGGCTGTTGGGACGAACATAGAGCGGTAGGCTCATGAAGCCATGTTTTTCATGTCTCCATCCGCCACCTTTGACTTGCATGCCGGTCAGCAGATCCGTCCATACACCTGATGGCAAGTAGAAGTCCACTTCTCCTTCTTTGTTGAAGATCGGAGCGACCAGGATGGAATCGCCTAACATATATTGCCGATCCAATGTCGCGCATCCCGGATCTTGAGGGAATTCCAGCACCATCGCTCGCATCACAGGAACGCCGCCCTGGGAGGCTTCGCGTGCAGCATCATATAAATAAGGCATTAACCGAGCTTTCAGCTTGGTGAAATGACGCAGCACATCAACGGCTTCCTCGTCGAAGAGCCATGGCACTCGGTACGATTTGCTGCCATGCAGGCGGCTGTGGCTGGACAATAACCCGAAAGCAACCCAGCGTTTGTAGACGTCGGCAGGGGCGGTATTTTCAAAGCCGCCGATATCATGGCTCCAGAATCCAAAGCCCGAGAGGCCTAGCGACAAGCCGCCGCGCAAACTTTCCGCCATGGAGTCGTAGGTTGCGTAGCAGTCGCCGCCCCAGTGAACCGGGAACTGCTGGCTGCCGGCGGTAGCCGAGCGGGCAAAGACGACGGCTTCGCCTTCTCCGAACCGCTCCTTAAGGACGTTAAACACAACCTGATTGTATAGGTAGGTGTAATAATTGTGCATTTTGACGGGATCGGAGCCGTCATAGTAAACGACATCTGTAGGAATCCGTTCGCCGAAATCGGTTTTAAAGCCGCTTACACCCATGTCGAGCAGCTTGCGCAGATGCCCTGCAAACCATTCGCAGGCCTTTGGATTCGTGAAATCCATGATCCCCATGCCGGGCTGCCACATATCCCACTGCCAAACGCCGCCATTCGGTTTTTTCAGCAAATAGCCGCCGGCTTTCGCTTCCTCAAAAAGACGCGATTTCTGAGCGATGTATGGGTTGATCCATACGCTGACTTTAAGCCCTTTGTCCTTGAGGCGGGCAAGCATGCCTTCCGGATCGGGGAAGACCCGTTTATCCCACTCCAGATTGCTCCATTCATACTCCTTCATCCAGAAGCAGTCGAAGTGGAACACGTGGACCGGAAGATCCCTCTGGGCCATTCCTTCAATGATCGAATTGACAGTTTTCTCGTCATAATCGGTCAGGAACGAGGTGGACAGCCACAATCCAAACGTCCAGGTCGGAGGCAGGGCAGGTTTACCTGTTAATGAAGTATACTTATCCAGGATTTCCTTCGGCGTCGGTCCGTAAATGATGTAGTAATCCAACGATTCTCCAGGGACGCTGAACTGGACTTTAGACACTCTTTCAGACCCCACCTCGAACGAAACGCGTTCGGGATGGTTTACGAAGACGCCATAACCTTTGTTGGTCAAGTAAAAAGGGATGTTCTTATAGGCTTGCTCTGTGCTGGTGCCGCCGTCCTCGTTCCAGATATCTACCGTCTGTCCGTTTTTGACGAAGGGGGTGAACCGTTCGCCTAACCCATACACATACTCGCCAACGCCAAGCGCCAACTGGTCGCGCATGAACACTTCACCATCGTCCGTCGTGATATATCCGAGACCGCGGAAGCTGCTGCTTGTTAATCTTTTGCCTGCGCCGATAAAATCCATCGACCACTCGCCGGTTTTACGGAGCATAACGGATAGATTTCCGCTCGTTAATCCGAGCTCTTCCTCGTTATCTACAATCTGCGCTTGATGATCTGCATCGGCATGTACTTGAAAATTCGGTCCAAGCTCAGGTTCACCGGCAAAGTGGCAGCTTTGTACGCGAACCACGTCCGGCATCGGTGATGTTAATTTCAGGGTAAGCAGCGGCCCTTGCAGGGTATCGCCACGGTCGCGCAAATGCTGAACCGGAGCGAATACGGTGATCGTCTGCGGTTCAATCCGGATATCATTTATCTCATGAGGGCTATGGATAGTAACCCCTTTGCGATTGAGCCAGTTTCCATCACTAAATCTCATAAATGCGATTCCACTCCTCAGTTATGAAGTATTTGATTAACCTTTGACCGCCCCAGCCGTCATCCCTTGAATAATCCGTTTGGAGAACGCAAGATATGTGACGAGAACAGGCAGCACGACAATCATCATACCGGCCATCATTTGCGTGTAATTAACGCTGAATTGGCCGTTGAAATTCGTGAGACCGACCGGTAAGGTCTTCAAGCTATCTCTGCTAAGAAGCACGAGAGCAAACGGGAACTCGTTCCAGGAGCTCAGGAAGCTCAAAATGAGGCCAGTGGACAGTACAGGTAGACACATCGGCAAAATAATGGTAAACATCGTTCGAACAGTGGTGCTGCCATCCACAACGGCGGCTTCCTCCATTTCCATAGGGATGGACCGGATAAAGCTCTCCATCAGGAAAATGACCATTGGCAAGCCGAACGCGACATAAGGCAAAATTAAGGTGTAATGTTGATTCAACAGATGCAGCACTTTAAATTCAACGAATACCGGGATCAGCAGCCCATGGATTGGAATGAGCATGCCTGACAGAAACAACAAGTAGATCGCGGTTGCGCCCGGGAATTTGTATCTGGATAGGAAATAAGCGACGATAAAACCAATGACGATGATTAAAGCGACGGAAATGATGCTAACATAAGCGCTATTCCAGAAATAGGTCTGCATTTTACCGATTCGGTACGCGTCCGAATAATTGTGAAACTGCGGCTTCGCCGGCAAGGAGATAATGTTTAGGCTGAATTCCTTCTGGGTTTTAAGCGATGAATACAGCATCCAGATCAATGGGAACACGCATGTAATGGAAAACAACGTAACCAAAATGTTCAAAGCCCATTTGCCGATGAGGTGAGGTGCTCTACTCTTGTTCATTTTTCATTACCCCCCATCAGCTTGCGGCTCACGAGTATTAATAAGAGGCTGATTACCATAATACCTATGGAAACGGCGCTGCCATAACCCAACTTAAACATGACAAAGGAGTTATTGTAGGCGTATTGAGCCATAACCGTTGAACTCGTACCCGGGCCGCCCCCGGTCATTACGAAGATATGATCAAACACTTTCATGTTCCCGGCGATACAGAGCATGATGGCGACTTTGACTGTGTCGTAAAGAAGAGGAAACGTAATGTAACGGGTTTTCTTCCAGCCGGTGGCTCCGTCCAGCTCAGCAACCTCTAGAATCTCTTTAGGAATGCTTTGCAAAGAAGACATAAAAATAACCATGTACAGACCGATATATTGCCAAACAATTGGAATGGTGACCATGTAAATGACGATCTTTGGATCATCCAGCCATGGCTGAATCAGCGAGCTGAGATGAAGGGAGTTTAGTGCCCAATTCAGGAGCCCATAATCCTTGTTGTAGATCATAGTCCAAAGGAAACCGATAACAACGGAGGACAGAATAACAGGGATAAAAATGACCGTCCGATGGAACCCCTTAAATTTCACCAGCTTGGATGAAAGGAATACGCTGAGCAGAAAGCCGATCCCCACCTGTCCAATGACGCTAAAAAAGATAATGACCAGATTGTTCTTCAGTGAAATCCAGAACGTTTTGTCCTGCACCAATGTTAAGTAGTTGCCAAATCCCGAAAAATGCATTTTCGGACCGCCAGACCAATTAAATAAGCTGAAGCGCATCGCTAAAATCATAGGAATGACGACAATAAATGCATATATGATGATACCTGGCATCAAAAAACCGTAGATGACAATGTTTTTAGGTCTAATCAGTTTGTTGTTCACCACGATCCTCCCCTTGATGAAAGAGATTCTTCGGGGTGTTAGAGTCCCGAAGAATCTCAGACGATTTCTATTTATTACGATAGGTTACATGGAATCATAGTCTTTCTGTAACTTCTCGGCCAGTTTTTGCGGCGTTGTTGCTTGAATCAACAGTTCTTGCAGCCCGCTGTTAATGGACTCGATAATAGCTGGAGAAAGATGTGAATCATAAATCGGCACATACTGGGAGGTGTTGACCATATCAAACTCTTTTAAGAGAAGCGGTGTCAATTTCGACTTGTCATAGTTATCCGTCTTGGTTGTAGGAACGTCACCGTGTGATGCTGCGATGTTAGCTTCTTCTTTACCGGTCATTGTTTTTAGCAGAAGAGCAACCGCTTCCTTCTTATCCTCGCTGAGGTTGGCATTTACGGAATATGCGTAGCCAGGACCACCGGAAACTGCGGTAGGTGCGCCTTTTCCACCTTCTACTGCAGGAATCAAGGCGAGCTCTGTGTTGTCTTTAATCTCTTGCGGAGCATCGGCATCAATGCCGTTGATCGCCCAACCACCTTCGATGAACATGGCGGCTTTTCCGTTGTAGTAAAGCGTTCTTTGCTGCATGTTGTCGATCGAGTTCATGTCACTGTTAAATGCGCCGGCCTTAGCCAGATCCTGCAATTTGGTTAATGCTTCTACAAACTCAGGATCGGTGAATTTTGCGCCTTTTTTGTTTTTCAGGCTGTAGAACCAGTCCGTGCCGGTAACCCGGTCAGCCAGTGTACTGATAATACAGGATTGCGCTACCCATTTGCCTTTATTGCCGAGCGCGATTGGCGTAATGCCAGCGCTTTTCAATTTATTGATAGCATCCAGGAAGCCGGTCCAGTCTTTAGGGAACTCAGTGATTCCAGCTTTCGTAAACAGGGCTTTGTTGTAATAAATAATACTCGAAGGACCTGCCGAGTTCGGTAAACCGTAAATTTTTCCATCCACAGTATAATTGTCGAGTGTACCGCCCAAGTATCCGTCTTTCCATTCTTTATCGGCATCGAGCATATCGTTGACCGGAGCGAGCAATCCGTTATCGACGAAGTTGCTAACCATGGAGCTGGAAATTAGGAAGACGTCGGGAAGCTCATTTGCGGCTGCCAATGTTTTGACCTTGGTGTCATAAGAATCATGGGCAACCATTTCTTCTTTTAATTCGATTTCAGGGTGATTTTGCTTGAACAATTTAAATGCTTCGATATTGGATACTTCCATCGGTTCCGCATTGCTTGGGTCAAAATAGTGCGTGATCGTCAGGGTAACTTTTTTGGTTTTGGCTGCATCCCCGTTGCCGGAAGAGGCACTGTTGCTGTTGTTTGAGCCGCCGCAGCCGGCTGCCATCATTACAAGGGAAATTCCCAGGATTGACGCCAATATTCGTTTGGTTGTTTTATTCATACATCCCTTGACCCCTTTACTGTTTAATCATGTTAAGTTTGCATTAACGCAGGGCCCCTTGCGTTTCTGATCCCAGTATAGTGCATATGCCGTCTAATAGAAGGGTAGCAAATCCGCTAAAATGTCCACATATATGGGTATTTGAAAACGATCGGGGGAAAGGGTCACCCGACGGGATGGTTTTTATATTCCTTTGGAGTTACGCCGGTATACTTTTTGAAAATCTGCGTGAAATACTTATAGTTGTTGAATCCGACGCTTTCGGCAACTTCATAGGTTTTGGCCGAAGGGTTTCGCAGCAGGGGTCTCGCTTTATCCACGCGATATCGATTCAGCCATTCGGTAAATGTCTCCCCGGTTTCTTCCTTAAACACCCGGCCCAAATAATTGGCGGTAATGTAAATATGATTCGCCGCTTCCTCAAGCCTCACATCCTCCGTGTAATGGGCCTGAATATACTGGATTGCAGCGCGAACGATGGCCCGGTATTTATCGGATTTGCTGGCTTTGAGCTTATCTATGTACGCACAGTAAGCTTTCTTGATCCATCGTACAAAATCATCCAACGTATCAAGCTTTCCCAGCTCCTCGATCGGTTTTGGCTCTCCAGGCTGCTCCGTTACAATACCGTTCTCCTCTAGCTGCATCGCTCCAAGCAAGCTCAGCTTAAAGCAGAAATTTTGAAGATCGGATTTGGACAGCATCGTCTTGGAAACGCCCAGAAAGATGCGATCAACAATTTCATTTACAGAGTTTTCATCCATAGATTGAAGTGCCTGAATCAGGTCCTTTTCTTCTCCGGCCGGAATCGCGACAGGAAGAGGCTCGCCGCATTTTTTTATGCTTTCGTATGTAATCACCCGACCTTTGCCCAGATATACCTTTTGCCGAAGGGCAGATAGGGCTTGGCGATAACCATCCGGAATTTCTCTCAGATGACTGCACGGCTTTCCAATCCCAATCGTGACGGAGAGCTTCAGGTATTTGCGGATGCTGTCAATCACCGTCTGACATTGCTGTATAAGCCGATCCTCTGAATGACCTTGGCGCATATTGATCAGTGACAAGATATGATTAAAATTTCCGGTAACCGCAATTGTGGAATACCAATCATGCAAGATCTCATCGGCCACATTGGCTACGGCGTATTTGATCGCATTTTTTTCCCATTCGGTATAGTGTTCTGTTACCCAGGCATAATCGTCGATCGCAATCATGAGCATGCGGTATTCCGGTCCGTCGACGGGGATGTCCAAACGCTTGGCCTTGTCGATGACGGATTCGCCAACGATAAAGGCTTCACCATGGACCATACTGTGAATGAAATTCGTTTGGAGGACGAGCAGATTTTCTTTTTCCTTCTGCTGGATGGACAAATTCTGTTCGATCTTCTTCCGCAGCCGGATGACGACCTGAATCAGCTCTTCAGCGCCAACGGGCTTCAGCAAGTAGTCGGTGACACCGGCTTTTAAGGCTTGACGCGCATAATTGAAATCCTCATACCCGGTTAAAATGACCACCATAACATCCGGGTGATTCTGCTTGATTGTCTCAGCGAGCTCCAGACCATCGATAATAGGCATACGAATATCCGTTAAGACAATTTGGGGCTGAAGCTGAGCGATTTTTTCCAGGGCGTCCTTCCCGTTAATGGCTTCTCCTACGATTTGGATATGATGCTCAGACCAATCAATAGAGGTGGTAATCCCTTTACGAATCATGGCTTCGTCATCGACGATTAACATTTTTATCATTTTGAAATATTCTCCTTCTTCGGTTGTTTCGCGGTGACGACGGTTCCTGACTCAGGACTCCATGCGAAAGATAAGCCATAGCCGTCGCCAAAATACAGCTGTATTCGGTCGTTCACATTTTTGATGCCGAATCCGCGGTTCTCCTTCTCCGGTGAAACCAGTAATTTGTTTATTTCCTCAGGGTCCATTCCGGCACCATTATCTATGACCTGATAGATCAAGTCATCCCCGTCTCCATAAACACGAATTTGGACGGTTCCCTTGCCTCCGGCCTTCTCAATGCCGTGGTAAATCGCATTTTCGACTAAGGGCTGTAAAATAAGCTTGATTGTCATGAAATGAAGAATCGAGTCGTCCACATCCAGAGAAAACTCGATGGCATCCTCATATCTTTTTTGCTGGATTACGATGTAATTACGGATATGCTCGACTTCGTTTCGGACCGAGGTGATTTCCTGGCCGCTATTAAGACTGAGTCTAAACAGCTTGGAGGTAGCCTCGACCAGCCGGCTTGTTTCAAAAGCTTTTTCCATGCGGGCCATCCAATAAATCATGTCCATGGTGTTGTATAGGAAGTGCGGATTGATTTGTGCCTGGAGTGATTTGAGCTCCGCTTCTTTTTGACGCAACTGGAAGGTGTAGACCTCATGAACAAGCTCCCTGAGGCGGGCAGACATCTTATTGAAGCTTTGGCCTAGCAAGGCGATCTCGTCATTGCCCTTTACGGGCAGCTGCACATTAAAGTCTTCAATCTCAATTTTCTTCATCATTAAGCGCATTTTGCCGAGGGGGCCCAGCAGCCGCACCGAAAAGATACTGATTGCAAATACACAGATGACAACGCTTACGATAGCAGCAGTCAGTATGACATTAAAGATGACGTTGTTTTCCCGCAGCATAATATGCAGCGGCTCCAGACCGATTAACAGCCAGCCCTCCCGTGGAAGCCGGTAATAGGTTGCCAAATAGCGAGTACCTCCAACGCTGACGGTAAATGAGCCGCGTTGATCTTTAAACGAATAATTGTTAATCAGCTCAGAGTCGATCTGTACCCCGATTTTTGAAGTGTCCAGCGCGGAAATGATCTTGTTCGAACGATCCAGCAGGTAATACTGACCTTGGCTATTGCTGAGGCGCTCTCGAAATATGGAGGAGAGGATATTTTCACCCACCTCAATTTTCAGCACACCCAAGCTATGTGATACGTTGTCGATATCATTGATTGCCCGCTCCATAGATATGTAATTTTTAATGGTTCCGTTGTTGGAGGACACTTGATTAAACGACCAGTAATCTTTTCCTTTGAGCTTCACAATTTGGGCAACTCTTTCATCGCTAACGGAAGAGCGGAACCTTTGCAGGGTGAAATTCATCCCATTGAATCCTTGGATATAGATGTTGTCGATATACATTTTGGAACTGGTTAAATTGAGGAGGGCGTCTTGGATGTTGGACTGAAGAGAGTAGGCTTCATCAATATTTCCGCTTTTCTTCAGCTTCAAATATCTACGAACATCTTCGCTTTGAATGAGAAACAAGGAAATATCGTGAATATCCTGCATAATAATATCGATGCTTGATCCAATTTGACTCACCGTATTCAGGTTGGACAAGCTGACTTTGTCGCGCACGATACTCCGGGATTTTTCATAAACGATACTCCCGAAGATGAGCAGAACGATTAGGATTAAGGAAAAGGAGAAGATAATCATCTTGTACTGAATACTAATAAATCGCCGATGCTTCATGTTATGTCTCACTCCTTCCGATATATCAATTAAGGTTAATCATATTGAAAGTGGGTATAAAAAAACTATAAGACATGTCTCAGGCTTCTGTGAATGAAATACCGGATGGGCGAGGCGGAAACAAAGCATACTATATCCAACAGTAAATAAGGAGGGTACGTGTGTTGCAACGGACAAAAATCATTTGTACATTAGGTCCTGCCTGTGATTCGATTCCCGTTCTGAAAGAGATGATTCAAGCCGGTATGACGGTAGGAAGACTGAACATGGCCCACGGAGATCTAGAGGACCATGTAAAGCGGATTGAACGATTGCGGCAGGCTGCTGAGGAATTGAATACGTTTGTTCCGATCATGATGGACATTAAAGGACCGGAGGTCCGAATTGGCAAGTTGAAGGAAGCCAGCTGCGATTTGGTAACCGGTGAAGAGCTTATTTTGACAACAGAGACGATCGAGGGGGACGCCGGGCGTATTTCTGTAAACTATCCAGACATGCCGAGCGTAATGCGGCCGGATGATCGCATTCTGATTGATGACGGTCTTATTGAGCTGCGGGTGCTCCGTGTGGAAAGCGCTGAAATCTACTGTCGAATCATGAACGGCGGTCGGCTCAAGCCGAGCAAAGGCGTGAACCTGCCCGGGATTAAAACGACCTTGCCCGGTGTGACGGAGCGAGATATCCGTCATATTCATTTTGGCCTTGAGCAGCGGATTGAGATGATTGCGGTTTCGTTCGTTCGCAAAGGCGATGATATTCGGGAGGTCCGTCGTATTTTGCGGGAAAATCAGGCGGAGCACGTGCAAATCTTTTCCAAGATTGAAAATGAAGAGGGCGTGCACAATCTGGATGACATTATCGAAGCTTCCGACGGCATTATGGTTGCGCGCGGAGATTTGGGCGTCGAGGTTCCGGTCGAGGATGTACCGATGATGCAGAAGGAAATGATCGATAAGTGTAATCTCGCAGGAAAGCCGGTCATTGTTGCCACGCATATGCTGGAATCAATGCAGGTGAATCCACGTCCGACTCGGGCTGAGGTAAGCGATGTGTACAATGCTGTGCTGCAGGGTGCCGATGTTGTCATGCTGTCCGGTGAATCGGCCGCAGGGAAGTATCCGGTTGCCTCGGTAAGGACGATGGCTTCCGTAGCCCGGAAAGCCGAGTCGATGATCGATTATTGGGCCCAGTTTAACCGGAAAAGAAAGCTGCATGCGACCAACATCACGGAAGTCATCAGCCAAAGCGCGGTCAGCGCCTCCCTGGAGCTGGACGCCAAAGCGATCATTACGTCCACCGAAAGCGGCTTTACCGCCCGAATGGTGTCCAAATATCGCCCCGAGGCTCCTATTTTGGCGATAACGCGTCATCAGGATGTATTAACGAAGCTGTGCTTGTTATCCGGGGTATTTCCGTTCCTTGGCGATCCTGTAACCACCACCGATGAGATGTTCTATTCTGCGATTCAGGGTGCGGTACATTCCGGTTATGTAAAATCCGGGGATACGGTTGTCCTCTCGGCAGGCTTGCCGCTCGGACAAGCAGGTACAACCAACCTGATCCAAATCCAGCAGGTATAACCGCTGAGGTTGATCATATACTGTAAAAAACGCGAGTGTAGGAGGGCCCAAAAAGCATCCCTATATCTCGCGTTTTAATTTTTAGTGGCAGAAAAGCTGCAGAATAACGCGGTCCAGCCGCCTGAGATATTGCATCGACACGACAAGACGGTTTTCTCTAACGGAGGGCGCGAATTGGTGCAGCTATAATTGGCGTTTCTGCTTGGCCACTTTTGGCCGGTCCGACCGGAGAACATTTGTAACGAACTGAATAAGCGCTATTACGGGCAAAAAACCGCATTTGAGATTCTAACGAACTCCAGTAGTCTTATTTGACTCAAAAGGTGGCAAAAGTGTGCAGTTGGCGCTAAATAAGGTGTCCTGAGTTCGTTAGATCGAAAAAACCGCCAAAATGAGGCGAATAGCGTGTCCTGAGTTCGTTAGCGTGCAAAGCGAAGAAGTCGCCGGAACAGGCGCTTTTTTTCGCCGTGATGGCATTTAATTAACATATTATTCTAAACTTAGCCAATCTTTTGATAGGAGAGATAGCATTGGAAAGCGAAGTTATCTCTATCCTGTTGTTTCGATGGATTATTTCATTAAGGAGTACCTGAAGGGAGAACCCTATGTTGGGTAAAAAAGTAGTGATCTTCACCATCGCTGCCTTTGGATTTACGTGGCTGATGTGGTTGCCTTTACTAATGAACCGTCAATGGGAGCTTCATCTCCCCTTTGTTCCAGGCCAGTTCTACTTGGGCTCCTTCGGCCCATTGTTTGGGGCAGCGGTTACCGCAGCGGTAAGCGGAGGCAGGGAGGCGCTCGTTGCTTGGGTCAAAAGAGCCTTCTCGCTCCGATTTGGCGGAAAATGGCTGCTGATTGCCATCGGACTGCCGATACTTTATGGGATTATCGCGGTATCCACCCACGCTTTGATCACCGGGGCGTGGCCAAATTGGAGCCAGTTCGGGCTGACCGAGAAGCTTCCAAAGCTCAATGTCTGGATGACGGCGGTCGTCTGGATGCTTACGTTCGGCATTGGCGAGGAATCCGGTTGGCGCGGATACTTGCTACCTGAACTTCACAAGCGATATTCCCTAATGTATAGCTCACTTATTGTAGCCCTGATCTGGATGTTATGGCATGCTCCGGAGTTTGCCTTTAATCCTAATTACATGGCGATGGGCTGGGGCGTCATCGGCTGGGCCATTAGCTTATCTTACGGTTCGGTGCTGTTAGCTTGGTTGTGTAAGGGAAGCGGCTGGAGCATCCTACCGGTCGTGATCTGGCACGGAGGCTTCGATCTACTTACGGCAAGCGATCAAGCGGCTCTGGTCATGGCCATGGTGTGCAGCATGCTGGTTATTATTCATGGGATCTTTTTGTCAAAAAAAATGGCTCAAACCACGCCCGAAGGCTGAGCTTACTTTTAACCACTCATCTAAAAAATAAAACGCCCCTTTCAAAGCTGGCAGGCGCAACGTTTTAGGTTGTTGGCCTGACCATTCCGGAAAGGGACGTTTTTTATTCAATTGATTTATCTAATTTCGTCCAACAGCTTAAAGGCTTCCTCTTTGGAGGTGACTTGGAGCAGACGCTCTCTGAAGCCATCGTCCATCAGCTTACGGGACAGCATTTGCAAAATTTTCAGATGTTCATTTCCTTTATTTTCGGCGGGAACGACGATCATAAAGATCAGCTTGGCAGGGGTTCCGTCCACACTGCTCCAATCGATACCATCGTGCTTTATCCCGAAGACAACCCGAGGTTTTGTAACAGCATCCGACTTCGCATGAGGTACCGCAATGTTCATGCCAATCCCGGTAGAGCTTTCTTGCTCGCGATTCAAAATGGCTTCTTTCACCGCAGACCGCGAAGTAACGACGTCTTGTGCATCCAGTAGCGCAATCATTTCGTCGATGACTCCGTCACGGGTTGAAGCTTTCAGAGACGGTTCAATCAGTCCGGCATTAATGATGTCAGTCAGCTTCGTAACAGGCTTGTGCTCGGCAGCGACTGCTGTCGCTTTGTTTACCGAAGGCGAAGTCCGTTCTACTGCGGGTGGAGCCGTATTTACAACTCCGGCGGCCCCGGCAAATTGCGGCTGCTCGACGTCTTTCTTAAGCAGCTTAATCATAAACGCCGTGACAAGTGATCCAACGATTAATGCAATAAAGAACATAAAGACGTTGTCGACCGCACCGAGTATGGCAACAATGGCTCCACCGTGGGCTACCCGGTCGCCAACTCCGCCCAACATCGCAATGACAGAACCGGCCATCGAGCCGATCATAATGCTTGGAATGACGCGCAGCGGATCTTGTGAAGCAAACGGAATGGCACCTTCGGTAATACCGAACAATCCCATCGTAAAGGCCGCTTTTCCCGATTCTCTTTCCGCGTCGTGGAATTTTCTTCTAAACATAAATGTAGCCAAACCCAGACCAATCGGCGGGATTGCAATCGCTACAGCAACGGGACCCATAATCTGGTAGTTGCCTTCGGCGATCATAGCCGAACCGAACATGTAAGCAACCTTGTTGACCGGTCCGCCCATATCGAAGGCGATCATGGCGCCCAGAATTAAAGCGAGTACGATGGAGCTTGCCCCTTGCATTCCTGCAAGCCAAGTGGTCAGAGATGAGAAGATCGCTGCAATCGGCCCGCCGAGCAGGTAGATGAAGATTAACCCGACTGCCAGTGAAGCCAGCACCGGTATGATGATAATCGGCATAATCGCGCTGATCGCTTTAGGAACTTTCCACTTTTTGATCCACAATGCGATATAACCCGCCAGGAAACCGGCGATAATTCCGCCAAGGAATCCGGCCCCGGCCTGGCTGCCGTAGAAGCTTCCGTTTGCGGCGATGTAACCGCCGATAATCCCCGGTGCAAGGCCCGGACGGTCCGCAATGCTGTACGATATGAATCCGGCCAGGATTGGAACCATGAACGTAAAGGATGCGGCTCCAAGTTTTTCGATCGTTTTCCAGAAGGAGTCCTCTGGAATTTGTAATCCGGCTGGAGTTGGTACACCGCCAATGGAGAGCGCAATCGCAATCAACAAACCGCCGACGACGATGAACGGAATCATGTAAGATACGCCGCTCATCAAATGGCGATAAAATTGATTTTGCCCACCCGCTTTTTTCGCGGTGATGTTCTCATCGCCTTTACCTGCATAAACCGGAACTTCTCCTGTTAACACCTTCTGAATCAACGCCTCTGGGGTACGAATCCCTTCTTGAACTCCTACGACGAGCAATTTTTTGCCGACAAACCGACTCTTATCCACATTTTTGTCAGCGGCAATAATGATGCCGTCCGCCTGACGGATTTCCTCATCCGTAAGTTCATTTTCGACGCCAATAGAGCCCTGCGTCTCAACCTTCATGCCAATTCCTAACTTATCGGCGGCTTTTTGCAAATTCTCCGCTGCCATATACGTATGGGCAATACCGTTAGGACATGAGGTAATCGCTAGTAATTTCTTATCGCTGCCTTTCATGATCCTGTCCCCCTGTTTTCGAAATCGTTTACAAACAACATATTACCCGCAAAAAACCGACGGAAAAGTTTTTATTATTACCGTAAGTTCCGGTAAAACTGTTTTTTTAAATCAGAGTATATCCAGTAATTGTTCGGGGCGATCTGCCCGAATCAGCCGTTCAATCGTGGAAGGCTGTTCGCTTAGAAGCGAAAGGCGTTGAAACAGCTTCTTCATGTTTTCTTGTTCCGTAGCTTGCAGGGCAAGCATAAACACGACGGATACCTTTTCTTGCTCCCAATCCAGCGGCTCTTTAAGCGTAGCAATCGCGATTTGCGACTGTTTAATCAACTTAGGTTCCCCATGCGGTATAGCAATCCCTCCACCGATAGCGGTGGATGAGATACGTTCCCGAAGAAGCGCTTGGTGGGCGTAATCCTGCAGGGCGAAGCCTTGCTCGTATAGCTCGTTTGCGAGCAATTCAATGAGCTCAAAGCGGTGGCTGATCTCAAGCTTTGGAAACACCAGCGAAGGGCGGGCATACATGTGCAGCGTAGATTCCACTGCCTCGGGGTGATGCGCGTCGTCATCCAGCCGTTCGATAAAATCATTCAGCTTTTTGACCTCTGATGTTTCCAGTAAAGGAGAGACTAAAATGTAAGGAACAGCGATATTCTCCAAAGGAATCGTGGAGACGATAAAATCAACCGGATGCCGGTTCAAATAGCCGGCCAAATCTACCTTTCTAACCGAGTCGGCGACATGAAGTCCTTGGAACTTGCGCTCCAATTTAGAACGTAAAATTTGCGACATCCCAACGCCCATATGACATACAGTGATCACATGCTTTACCCGTTCGGCTTGTTTATTTAGCCGCTCGATCGCAGCTTGAAAATGCAGAGTAAGGTAGGCTGCTTCCTCTTCAGGGATTGTGAAGGGATAATCGCTGCTAATTTCCTTAATGGCGTAAATCACCATGTCAAACATGTAAGGATACATCTTTTTTATGTCCTGAAGCATCGGATTGTATACCGCAAGACCGTAGCTGAGCCGATTGATGGTGGAATATAAATGAATATGCAGCCCTTCCATGAGCGTAGCATCCTCGGCGAATTCGACCCAAGTCAGGGCGGACATTTTTTTGACGAGCGATTCCACCAAATTGTGAATCTGCTCTTTATTTCTTGCGGGATGATCAACTTCTCCGTTCGTTTCCGATTTGCTTTGGGACCTTATTTTTCCACCCAATATATGGGCGGTTAAGTACGATACCTCGTCCTCCGAGAAACGAACCGAAAATAACGGTTCAAGCTTCCGCACAAATGCCGATGTCCATGTGAACTCGGATCTTTCCCGTATAAATGTTTTCTCTTGGTCGGAGAAAGAGATCAGCTGTTTCAGCTTCGTACGACGGACCATTAGCAGCGTGTGCACCAATAAATTGTCAAAAGCCTCATCCGTAAAAATGAGCTGAGCATCCTTTTCAAGCTGCCTAAGTTCACGAGTAACTATTTCCACCTCATGGGAGGCAAACTGCTCCTTAATGAAGTGAGTGCCGGAATGGCCGGTGAGCTGGGATAGCTTGGATAAAGCCGCTCGTCTGTCTCTTTCCCTTCCGGCGATCGTAATGCCAACTTTTTGCCTAAATACGATATCCAGCCCCCGTTTTTCCAGCCACTGGCGCAGGGTGTCCAACTCTTTCTTAATGACCGCTTTATTTACGTAGTATTTGGCGGCAAGCTCTTGAATCGTTAAAGGCTTGGTGCTCATCAGCAGCTGGTACGCAATCAAGGCAATCCGATGATCGTCATTGTCCTGCTCCCGTCGATCCGCAGACCAGTACAGCTCATCCAGTATTTTTGCCTTTTCGCTTTCTTCAATTTCCAGGGTGACGCCAAGTCCCGGTTTCCTGATAAGCCGAGCATGTGAGCTTTCGTTCAAATAGCGGTCGATTTCTTCAAAATCGCTGCGGATCGTTTTTTCCGAGCAATTCAGCTTCAAGGCGATATCCCGCACCACAAAATGGGGGCGAGGTTCCGTGATCAGCGTATACAAAATGTCTTTCTGGCGGGTATTCATGATAGCCTTCAACACCTTGATTCAAAATGTTGGTGTCCCATCCACCGGATCCTGCTTCAACAATATCCCACTTATTATGTCATGCATAATTTGAGCCTATTCTCCCCGGCTTACACCAAAACGGATAGCTGAACGTACAATAAACTAGAAACTAGGTCTAAAACCCATGAAGTCAGGAGGGAAAGTATGATTATAATGCCGCCCGGTGAAAAAATGCAACTGAACCAGCTTGCTCTAGCGCCTTTTTATAACGAAATCGTACAGAAAAAGGAAAGAAGTCCGCTTCCCTATGTATACAGTTCCCTGGACGATTTGCTGTTTGAGCTAAGTCTTAGGCGCAGGACAGTGGAATCAGCAAAGGCGCTGCAATTTAGCGGTGTTAAATTTGCTACGTATCGAAAATCTCATTGCAACGAACGCTTCTGGTCCCGAACGGATAAAGGTGGCTTCCGGCTGCGAGACGGTGTAATGCCATCGGACGGAATTCAGGATATATATCAGAACGGTCCGCTCTATGGATTTGAATGCTCCATGGCTATCATGATTGTGATGTATAAAGCCGTACTGGATCAAATCGGGCCTCAAGCTTTCAACACTTACTTTAACGATTTGCTTCTATATGACTGGCATTATGATAGCGACTTAGGATTTACGCAAACCAGTTGGCCTATGGAGGCCAGTCCCGGGGATATCCTGTATTTCAAAAATCCCGATCATAACCCGGAAACCCCGGAATGGCAGGGGGAAAATGTTATTAAACTGGAGGATGACCTCTATTACGGGCATGGAGTCGGTATTAAGTCGTCTGCAAGCATCATAGCTGCTTTAAATGCCAGAAGGAGACCGGGGAGTATGGTTTCTGCCTATCTGATGAATCAGGTGATACATCCGAATTATGAACATTTGCGCGGGTTAGCAGGTGTTTTTGCCCGGATCGGTGGGCAGGTTTACAAACGTCCTAAGGAAATCGTCTGAGGTATACAAACAAGAACCTAGCGGTGGATTTTCCGCTAGGTTCTTTAGGCGAAATGACTGTAAGTATCGTAACCAGATAGGCCGATGGAGACGATTTGCGCTGCCTTTAAATGCACTTTCTACAACTAATGCGGGAGAAAAAGGGATTCCAGAAAAAATAGATACACTTTTTACATCTAGATGGTGCCTAGCCACTCAAGCAAGCCTGACTAACAAGGAAACTGGAAGTTTGTGGCGAGAGGAACGACCTGCTTGCAAATAACAGCTCATTAAAAGAAGAACGGGAAAAACAGTCTTCTCAGAAAAAAGAATGGCAGGGGGAAACGTCTAAACCGGCGAAATCTTCTGGGGGCGCCGAAAAAGGGGCCACCGAAGCCACCGGGGCCACCAAAGCCACCGGGGCCACCAAAGCCACCGGGGCCACCGAAGCCACCGAAGCCTCTGTAGGGATAACCGCCGTCGCCATATCCATAACTGCCGGCGACCGGGTATTGACGGTCATCCATATCGGTATCGCCAACAGGCATGAGAATATACACGTGATCGTCATCCATTCCGTCGATAATCCCTTCGAACGTTCTGCCGTCGGTTCCTTCCATGTGCATCAGGTGATGGTGGTACTTCTTACACATATCCATCATGTGTTTTTTGTGGGCTGTTGGATCCATCATCATTTCAGTGTGGTGCATAGGGCTAGATTGACTCATAGGGGCGGTTCCGCCGTAAGGTGAATGCATATTTGGTGTAGGTAACATTTTATCAATTCCTCCTTTTTTTCATGATGCATCTTATTCCGACATCTGGGCATTTGTGAACGTCCCTTTTGTCAAAATGCTCTCACATTTCACTCGTCTTCCTCTATCCGTACAATCATTAGTTCAACTTATATAAAAAATTTAAGATTTTAACTAATGTAAGCGAATTCAGAAATATATTGATTTTTTCCAAGATAAGGGATACGTTAGGTACCGTAAGCGTCAAATATTTGGAAATGGGGGCACTTATCTCTTATGAAAATACTGGTAACTGGGGCCGGCCGGGGACTCGGGCTCGAAATCGTAACAGAAGCTTTGAATCGTGGTCATGAAGTTGTGGCAGGAATTCGCTCGCTCGATACTAATTTGGAGGTACTGGAAGGGCTGCAAAAGAAAGCGCCAGGACGGCTTACGCTTCTGGAGCTGGATGTGGATGACGAAGAGTCGGTCGTGAAAGCCAAAGAAGCCATGCAGGGGAGATGGGAGGGGCTTGACGTTTTAGTTAACAATGCCGGAATCGTCTTAGCCAGGGAGCAAAGTATCGAGAAGCTGGAGTTCGCGGCGGCAGAGAACACCTTTCGAACTAATTTGTATGGACCTATGAAAATGGTTAAGCATTTTCTTTCTATGCTTCGCGCAAGCTCCAACCCTTGTATTCTGAACATAAGCTCGGAGTCGGGCTGCTTTGCCCATGCTTATGGTGGTGATTATTCCTACGCGCTGTCCAAGAATGCGGTAAATTTCTTCTCGGCTCAGCTTCGTAAGGAGCTATCACCCCAAGGTTTTGCTGTTTACTCCGTTCATCCGGGCTGGATTCGGACGTCGATGGGCGGATGGGAGGCTCCGGAAAATCCGGAGGATTCCGCACGCGGCATTGTTGATTTGCTCGAACGGAAGACTAAGCTGCCGATGGATGAAGCCTATATGATTGATTATAAGGGACAGGCTATGCCTTTTTAAGGAAGAAAGAAGGTCCAGGCCGTTATCTATGTGACCAAGATTACGTCCTTACCCTGAAACCTACGTTAGAATGGGGTCTTGTGAAGCAAGGGAGGATGGATGGCGGATGGCCCATAGCAATAAAAAAAATCAGAGCAAAGCGAAAGACGACAGTCCCAAGAAGAAAGGCTATATTTACATTCTAGCGGCTCTTGTTATAGGCTTATTAGCCATTACACTCGCAGCTATTTTCTTTGGGGACTCAAAGCAGGCTCCTAACATAGGCGAGCTTCCGAACTATACGGAAATTCGAGGGAAATATGAAGCCAAAGGCTTAAAGTACGAAAAGCAGCCTCATTTGGGCAGTCCGAGTGCAAAGATCAAGATCATAGAGTTCGCTGATTTCAAATGCCCGTCCTGCAAGGATTGGGAGGCTGCGAATATGGATCGCTTCAAGAAGGAATACATCGACACCGGCAAAGTAGAGCTCTATTTCATCAACTTTGCCTTCATCGACCGGGATTCCATCATGGCGGCTAGTGCAGGCGAGGCTATTGCTGCTCAAAGCAACGATAAGTTTTGGGAGTTTAAAAGCAAGCTTTTCGAGAATCAAGGCGATGAAACGGAAATTTGGGCCACTCAGGAATTTCTAATGGATTTCGTCAAGAGAAATATCGACGGAATCGACTACAACCGGTTTGTTAAGGACTTAAAGGATCAAGCCTATATGCTTCCCGTTAAGGAAGATTTTAAGACGGCTGCCTACTACGGTGTTAACGGGACACCGCAATTTATGATCGATGGTAAGCTGCTGGAAAGCTCCGACTATGAAGAGTTAGCGACAGCAATCGATGCCAAGTTGGGATCTGCCCAATAATAATAAGTTTCGTTTTTAAAAAGAACGCTCTCCGGTATGTTGCGCCGGGAGCGTTCTTTTTTGAAAAAAGCATAAATTATTGCGTCGCTGGTGCTGTGCCTTCTTGCACTTCAATATTGTGTCCGTCAATCCACTGGTCGCCGCTCTCCGTATGGATCCGCAGCCACTTTTCCCAGCGTCCGGTAACCTGAACGTTCTGAGGTGTCACTGTGGAAATTATCGGGGCAAACGGGTCCGGATATTGATAGGATGTCACCGTCTCCTGAAGCAGCGCGGTTCCATTCAACTGTTCCACGGATGCCAGCATTCCCGGGGCAGGATGAATCCAGCCGGTTCCGATATCTGCGCTTACTTCATACCAGTCTCCCTTTTGTGCAGTAATCTCGAGAACCTGCGGAGATAGGGAGGATAAGGCGCCTTTCGCCCCTGGATACGAATACAAGCTTGTTCCTGCCAGAAGACTTAGAGACTGCTGGGCAGACTGTACCTTTTGTTTGCCTAACCATAGGTTATAGGTTCGCTGGGCTGTATATAGTCCAACTTCACGATTTTCGTTCCATATGGTATTGAACTGAGAAAGAGGGAGGCTTCCCTCACCGGCATAATCTCCGATTTCAATCGTAAAGCCAGGGCGGCCAAATTGTTGAACAAACCAATCCTTATAGCCTCCGCCTGACGGGTTCTTTTCCGGCCTCACCAGAGAATACCCGGTTAGGTTCCCGAGATCGATCGCCATAGCCTTATCCCGGGCTACATTTTTGCTTAAAGTATTGAAGTGCCAGAACAAGATTTCCCCCGAACTATGATAGGATACGGTTACCTCCGGATCAATCCGGTAAGTGAAGTCCATCAGCATTTGCACTTCCTTGGCTTGTGCTGGCTGCTTTCCCTTATAGTTTTGATACCAAGGGTAAGATGTCGAGTTTCTGATCGTATTCCAGCTGGCGGGGTACTGACGGTTAAGATCGATACCCTCCATATTCGCTTTCCAGCGGTTGAAGTTGCTGCTGTTGCCATTATATTTTTTAAGGAGCTTTGCTAGGCTTTGCGGCAATCCTGCGGTCCCTTGCTGCGACAAGGTCACGCCATCCGGGTTAACCATTGGAACGACCCAGATACTAACGTTATCGAGTAGATCGCGAACCGAGTATTTCGAGATGCTCGTGTTGCTGTAATATGCCGCTGCATAGGTATCAAGCATTTTCATCAGTAGTGGCGTTGTCAGCCATTCCCTCGCATGGTGGGAACCGTTCAGGAATAGAACGGATTGGCCCCGGCCTATTTTAATAGCCCATAGATGCCGACCATATTTGGTTTGTCCCAAAGATTCGTAGGAGATCAGATCTGGGTAGGTCTCCGCCAGCTTCTCCATGTCCCTCTGCATCACTTTGTACGAATAGATCTGGTGGGGATTTACGATACTTTCAGCGGCTAGCACATGTGAAGATATTCCCCAAACTGAAACTAGTAACATAACACTTAATGATAGCAAAACACTTCGCAAAACAAACTTCCGGACCGCTGACTTCACCAATGTTCTTCATCTCTCTTTCATCCCTCTTAGATGCGAATCTATGAATAGCTAGAGGGCAGTATAAAATGGAAAGACGATGACCGTCAATTAAAAATGCCCCATACCCTCACAAAATTCGACATGGCTGCGAACTAAATATTAAATGCACAAATCAAGGAGGGAATTAATAATGAAAAAAAGCTCGATGATTGCATTATCCTGTCTATTGGCGATGAGCCTCACGGCAGGAACGGCCTTGGCAAAACCTGGAAATGGTCAGGGGGCCGAGAAGAAAGCCGAAGCGGCTGAAAATGTCCAAATTGAAGTGAAGGCTACCGTTACCGGAGCTCAAACTGAAACGAAGGTAGTAGAAGCATCCAAAGCACAGGAAAAAGCCAAGGAGAAGGCAGCCAAGGAACAGGAAAAAGCTGTAAAAGAACAGGAAAAAACCGCTAAAGAACAAGAAAAAGCAAAAGATAAGGCCGAGAAGAAAGCTACGGTTACGACCGATACTTATGGCCCTGGCCACAACGGCTATAAAGGTTTGTTGAAGGCGATCGAAAATGTGAAGGACAAGCCGGCTGGTGCCGTATTGGCCAATCTGCTATTGACGAAATATGAAGTAAAGCTGTCGCCTGAAATGAAGGTTGTTTTGGAAGGCATTAGAGAAAAAGGCGAAGCGCTGAAAAAAGCTGCTGAATTGATGGAGAAAAGCGGCAGTGTGACCGATGCGGTTTATTTGCAGGAAGAAGCTGTTTTGGTGGACGTCACGAATCTTGAATCCTATAAACAGCTTGGTAAAATGCTCGACAAATTGGGCAAGAAGGGCGTTAAGCTCTATGTAAATGGCGAACAACCAACTACGAATGCAACGCCGATCGTCAAAGATGGAAGCACACTCGTTCCGTTCCGTGCGATTTCTGAGGCCTTACAGGCAGAGGTAGCCTGGAATCCTACGGAGCGCTCGATTACGGTAACAAAAGACGGAGTTACTTTGAAGCTTATTATTAACAGCAAAACGGCGGTTGTGAACGGCCAGCAGCAAACGCTTGATGTTCCGGCCTCCGTGGTGAACGGCACTACAGTTGTTCCAGTGCGGTTCGTCAGCGAAGCGTTTGATGCTATTGTAAAATGGGAGCCGGTTTCCCAATCGGTAGTCATTTACGACCAGCCAACGACACCAACGACTACACAACAAACGACTCAAACTACAACAGAGCCAACGACACCAACAACACAAACAACGACGACAACGACAACACAGCAATAAGCAGATCATAGTAAAATAAGGCAAGAAAGCCGGCCCGAAAGGGTCGGCTTTTTGGATTGCCTCTCTGCTTGGTGCGACCTGGCTATGTTGATAGTACATTGATAGACGTCGTTTTCTTATGCCGGATCACGTCCTACGCCCATACCCAGTGGTTGCCAGAGTGGGGATAGCTGTATTTCATACATCTAAATCTCGCTATACCCTAAGGGAATGAGGAATTAGCTGCATTAAGTACATTTAAATGAGCCCTTTTAGCACATCTCCGCCTTGTCCCCAGCTATTAAATGTACATTCTGCAATTATTAGTGATTATGCGGTTGATTCTTCTGAAATAGCTGCGCTTTTTACATTTACTTAGGAGTTCTGAGTGTTTGCCCGCTGTTCCTTACCGCGGATCAGAGAGCGACAAACAAGAATTGGTCGGAATGGCCAAGGTGTACTTAAATATAGAGGATTGACGGTATTTCTGGTCAGGATATCATAGTGATAAGAGTAAAAGTCAGAAAAGGTCAAACTAACAGATCGAGCGACAGTACCACCCTAAAACCAGCGAAAATGCCCCCAAATGGGAGGATTTGGCCTTAAATCGGCTTTGTAATATCGACCCTCACTGCCTATAATAAAGGCGTAAGGTCAAATAAGGTCAAAGAAAGGGGTAATGGATGATGTTTGATATGATTCCTTTTGGGAGACACAAAGAAGATGCGTTTAGTCAGTTGGCGAAGTCATTTAACGATTTCTTTAACGACGATTTCTTCATGCCGTTAAAAAATTCAACGATGTCGTTCAAAACGGATATTCGCGAAACCGATCAATTGTATCTGGTTGAGGCTGAACTGCCCGGTTTTCAAAAAGAAGATATCGATATCGGCTACGCAAACCCTTACCTGACGATTAAGGCAGTTCGCAAGGAGGATAATAGCGTAGAGGATAACGACCAGCACATGGTACGGAGAGAACGTCGGTATGGCGAATATGTGCGGAGATTCTACGTAGAGGACATCAATGAAGATGGAATCCGCGCGTCTTTGAAGGACGGCGTACTGTCACTCGAAATCCCGAAACGGCCGCAAACCCAAACAAGACGCATCGAGATTCAGGAATAGGCATATCGCAAATGGGCTAGCCAAGGGAATCCCTCGGTCTAGCCCATTTGTTCTTGCGAAAAGATTTTATTCACTTTATTAATGCTACTTACTCCTACGCATGTAGGTCGTTTACTGCTTTCTCCGGCACGTCTGTGATAGCAGGTGCGATCCGCTCCGCGCGGACGGCGCATATCTTAAACTCGGGCATCCGACTGATCGGATGCAGCGCATCGCTCGTCAATCGGTTAATGGACAGCTCGCCGCCCCAATGAAAAGGGACGAATATCGTTTTGGGGTGAATCGCGGGAGACCGTTTCACGTCAAAAGCGAGTGAGCCCCGGCGGGAGGTGAGCCGGATTTTATCGCCTGGCTCAAGCCCTAGCGTCTCGGCCAGGGTGGGGTGGATTTCCGCCACCGGTACGGGCGCTTTCTTGGTGAGAGCGGGGGTGCGGCGGGTTTGGGAGCCGCTCAAATAATGGTTCCCGAGCCGGCCGGTCGTTAAGATATATGGATAATCGCTGTCAGGCGATTCCGCGGGAGGCTCGGGAATGATTGCATGCAGCCGGGCGCGCCCGCCGGGCCGCGCAAAGCTGCCGCCCTCGAACATCTGCGGCGTGCCGGGATGTTCGCCGGAAGGGCACGGCCAGAACAGGCCGTGCGATTCACGGATGCGGGAGTAGCTCATCCCGCTGTAATCGGCCTTGCCGCCGGCAGAGGCGCGGCACAATTCGTCAAAGATGTCCTCGCTTGACGCATAGCTGAAGTAGCGTCCCTTACCCAGCCGCTCGGCTAACGCACAGATAAGCTTGTCATCCGGCAGGATGCCGGGGGGCGGCGGGAACACCTGAGGGCGGTGGAATACCCGCCCCTCCAGGTTGGTGAGCGTGCCTTCGACTTCCAGAAAGGATGAACCCGGCAGAAGCCAATCCGCATAGGCGGCGGTTTCTGTCTCGAACAGGTCGACAACGACGAGCAGCTCAAGCTTACTGAGCGCCTCCGCGACGCGGGAACTGTTCGGACTGGAGACGATGGGATTGGAGCCGAGAATGATCATGGCTTTGATATCCCCGTCCAGAATCTTGCCGAACAGCTCATAGGCGGACACCCCTTTTCCCGGCAGCTTGGCTGGATCGATTCCCCAAACGCGGGAAACGTGAGCCCGTGCCTCCGGGTCTTCAATGGAACGGTAGCCAGGCAGCTGATCGGCTTTAAGGCCATGCTCGCGCCCGCCTTGCCCGTTCGCTTGCCCCGTTACCGAGCCGAAGCCGCTCCCGGGCCTGCCGATGTTGCCCGTCAGCAGACAGAGATTGATGTACTGAAGCGTATGCTCGACACCGTTCACCTGCTGCTCCAATCCGCGGGCGGTCAGGACGATCCCGGCGTCCGTTCCGGCAAACCCCCGAGCGACAGTACGGATGATATCCGGGGACACGCCGGTTATTTCGGACACACGCTCCGGTGAAAAAGGAAGGACGGCTTTCTGGATCTCCTCTAGCCCTTCGGTATGGCTCGCGACAAAGGCTTTGTCATACAGCTCTTCCAGCAAAATGACATGCAGTAGGCCGCTTACGAGCAGAGAATCATGTCCCGGCTGCAGCTCCATATGAATATCCGCAATCTTTGAGGTTAGCGTCCGCCGGGGATCGATCGTGACAATCACGGCCTTCTGCTTCTTGGCCTCCATAAGGTAAGGCATAAGCGTTGGTTGGCATTCGGCGATATTCGTCCCGGCCAGAATGATATATTTGGCCTTCGGAATATCTTCGAGAGGAAAGCTCAGCCCCCGGTCGATTCCAAAGGCGAGCTGCTGGGCGGCTGCGGCAGAGGACATGCAATATCGGCCATTGTAATCCACGTAACGAGAGCCCAGCGCAACACGAGTAAACTTGCCCAAGAGATAGCACAACTCATTGGTGAGTGATCCGCCACCGTAGACGGAGATACAGTCTCGGCCATACTGCTTTTGAAGGCTCTGAATACGCTCGGCGATCTCGTCCAGAGCCTTCTCCAAAGGAGCCTCCTCCCACGCATTTTTCTCCCATGCGCCGCCGGCCTGAGTCTGTTCTGCCTGAATTAGATTGTCTTCCCAGCTGAGCAGGTGCAGGCGATGCCGCCGCCGAGCAGTCAACACCCGCTCGGGGTGCAGCGTGTGGTTCATGGAGTTGAAGCCTTTTTGGCATAGACGTCCGGTAGCTACAGGGAAATCTGGGCTCGGCTTTACCTCGTAACCAGACGATCCCCCTGGACTCGCCTGCAGTTCAATACCACACTGCATGCTGCAGAAGCAGCAGTGAGTCCGCACTCGCCCATCCTGCCCGGACAGGGCGGCACCAGGTATAAGCGACATATGAGGCATCTCCTTTCGTTAGAGGATAAACAAGAGAGCGAGTAGATCTACAGCTTGTCGTCTCGCTCATGTTCTGCTTAAGGGAATCATGACGAAGCGGGCGAGTTATCAAGCCGAGCATGAGGGCTGGGTGAGCTGGATGAACTGGATGGGGCCAAGCCTTGCTGCGACGTGATGACGTTGCTAAGGAACGTTTTTTTCCAGTGGCCTTGAACGATGGCTACCATAGCGATGCAGGCTAGTGCAATGCCGCTTAAGATGAGGAAACCGGGCGTGTAGGAGCCGGTTGTCTGCTTCAGGATACCGAGGATATTCGGTAGAAAATAACCGCCAAGACCGCCGGCCGCACCGACGATTCCTGTAATGACGCCGATTTCGTTCTGGAAGCGCTGCGGAACCAGCTGAAAGACGGAGCCGTTGCCCATCCCGAGACACATCATGGCGATAAACAGTAGAATCGTGACTAAATAAAGTGGCGGTAGAGAAGAAATTAGAGCCATCATGACGGCAACCCCGGCATAAAGCGCAAGCAGCATGCGTACGCCGCCGATGCGGTCGGCCAACCACCCGCCCACCGGACGGAAGAAGCTGCCGGCAATGACGCAAAGTGTCGTGAAGTCGGCCGCCTTGACCGCGCTAAGCCCGTATTCTGTATTGAAAAATATGGTTAAATAGTTGGACATCCCGACAAATCCGCCGAAGGTGACCATGTAAAACAGGCTGAACAGCCAGGTGTCCTTTTGCTTTAATACAGTCGCGTAATTGCTGAGACGCATCGGTTCGGGCTGGGTTGGGCTGTCCTTGGCCAGCAAAGTGAACACGACAAAGACAAGGCATATCGGGATCAATGCCAGGCCAAAAACCATCTCCCAGCTGCCGAAATGCTGAGCGAGCCGATTCGCAAACAGCGTGGAGAAGACCGTTCCGCTGTTGCCAGCTCCGGCGATCCCCATTGCAAGGCCCTGATACTGCGGCGGGTACCAGCGGCTGGCTAACGGCAAAGCGGCGGAGAAGGATGCTCCGGCTACACCAAGGAGCAAAGCGACACCGTAGAGTTCGCCGAGCGAATCGACGAATTGCCATCCCCATATGAGCGGGATCATCGTAATAATCATGCCAAATTGGCCGGTGCGCTTCGGGCCGATCCGGTCGGCCAGCACACCAAGCACCAGGCGAAGAATTGAACCACCTAGAATCGGCAGCGCGACCAGATTTGCCTTCTGCGAGGGGGTCATGGGGTAATCCTGCATCATAATGATCGACAAGGGGCCGATTAGCACCCAAATCATAAAGCTGACGTCAAAATACATAAATGCACTCAGCAGCGAGGGCTTATGCCCGCTTTTCCAAAATCCCGACCGTTCCATCGTCCATTCCCCTCTCTTGATTTCATGATTCCGCCAAAGATTTGCTCAAGCTCACCTAAAAGCTCCGCAAAACAGAAAGAGCCGCAGGGACAATCATTCTCGATTGTTCCTACGGCACCGTTGCCACCGGCTGCACCGCGTTGTGCCAAGGCCGGAATATATGACGTCACAACATTGTGAACTAGTTTGATTATATGAGCAGTGCGAATGCAATGTCAATAATAATGACAAAAATTGTTCACAAAAATCACAAAAGAACATTACAAACATCGTTGTTATGGGTGCGGACAGCAAAATCAAACTAATACCCTTTACTTTTATGTCATATAACATGACATATCATCGGCCGAACCTTGCATTTTTATTCTTCCTAGGTATTCACCCATTTCGCCTCACATGAGTATTTTGTTCTGACGAGATTTTCGCAATGGATGAGGAGGAACTAAAAATGGGGTATTATGTCCGCGTAGAGCCGAATGTAAAGGTTTATGTAGAAGATGTTAATCCGCAAGGAGCCAAGACGATCCTATTTTTGCACGGCTGGCCGCTTAGTCATGAGGCGTTTGAGTATCAGTTCAACGTACTTCCGGCAAAAGGATATCGCTGTATCGGTATAGATACGCGTGGATTTGGCAAATCCGACAAACCTTGGGGGCCTTATAACCTGGACCGGATGGCTGATGACGTAAGAGGCGTAGTGGAGGCGCTGAAGCTGCACCATTTTACGTTAGCAGGACATTCCTACGGAGGTGCCACGGCTGTGCGCTATATGGCACGCCACCACGGGCATGGCGTATCGAAGCTGGCGCTGTTTGCCGCGGCTGCACCAAGTCTTACCCGTCGCCCAGGCTATCCCTACGGGCAGACCAAAGAGGCTGTGAATCAGTTGATTGAAGAAACGTATAGCGACCGGCCGAACATGCTGCGGAACCTGGAGAACCAGTTCTTCTTCCGGCATATAACAAAGCCGTTCAGCGACTGGATTATGTATCTAGAATTTGCCGCTACGGGGAACTCCACAGCGAAGGTTGCGATGTCGTTCCGGGATGAGAGCCTATTTTCCGACCTTGGGAAGATCAAGGTTCCTACCCTTATTTTGCACGGCATTCACGACAAAGTTTGTTTTCCGGAGCTGGCCATAGCGCAGCATGAGGGAATCAAAAACTCCAAGCTCGTATGGTTTAAATTCAGCGGGCATGCGCTGTTTTACGAGGAACGGGATAAATTCAACGAAGAATTGATGAAGTTTATTGAGCAGGGTTAAAGGGAGTCTCTTTCCCAGTCTTCTCGCACGTGGTAATTGCATTTTATACAGTTAAACGGAGGGGAATCGCTCCTTCTCGCCGGTTTGGCCCATTTTAGCTGCAGGTATTCGGGGTGTTGAAATACCACTTCATAAATTTAGCAGGAAAACCTCTCGTTATTTTTGGTGAAAAAGGGAGATTGGACTTAATTAACAGGAAAACCTCCCGCTAATTTTACTAATATCGGCTGTTTTGGGGGAAATGCATCATATTAGCGGGAGAATTTCCCTCTAATTTCTTCTAATTGGTCATCCGTGGTCATTTAGCAGGAGAATTTCCCACTAAATTTCTCTTCAATTGGCGATCCGTTCAATTAGCGGGAGGTTGCACTGGACTCGAGGTACATGGGATTTTTTAGGCGAGAGCCGCCTTTGGGGTTGAGGGAATTTACGGTTCCAAGGGGAGGATGGACGTAAATTTCCTCGATTCCAATCTCAATATACATACTTGCGCTGGGCCCAATAGCTGAACAGGAAAAGCGAAGCCTCGGTCAGCAGCTTGGCAGCGATCAGCGGAATTCCGATCCACTCATTATACAGGTACATCAGCCCCAAGTTCAGTACAAGCACCGCGATGACCAGGGCAAAATATTTCGGCAGCGAGCTGTACACCTTCGCCTTGTTCTGCCTGCTCCCAAATACATATTTTCGGTTCATTGTGTAGTTGAAAATGGAGCTGCACGCTCTTGCCCCAATGACCGACACCGCGAGGCTGCCGCCTATACCCCGGAGCAGCAGCAACAGTACAAAATCCAGCAACGCCGAAAGAATTGACGAAGCGCTGAACAAGATAAGCGGAAGATAAACCCGGACAGAATCGGCGAGCGGCCGGAAATGGGACGACTTATTGTCGTCAAGGTATACCGTGTCGATAAAAATCTCCTCGATCCGGCACCCCTGCCGTGCAGCTTCGAGCAGCAGGTTCATCTCGTATTCGAACCGTTCCCCCGGGATCTGGCACAGCCATTTTAATAAGCCGGAGGAGTAGCCACGCAGCCCGGTCTGGGTATCATGAATTTTCGTCCCGGTCGTGAATGAATACACCAGGCGAGTCGCGGTATTCCCGAACTTGCTGCGGAAGGGAACCTTGCCGGTGAAGTGGCGACTCCCGATGACAAGGCTGCTTCCCGACTTCTGCAGAGCGGACGCGATCCGCTGAATATCCACGGGCAAGTGCTGTCCGTCGCTGTCGGCGCAAACGACACCGCGGGTCTCCCCGATTTCGATCAAATGCTGGAAGCCCGTTTTTAAGGCACGTCCTTTGCCCCGATTGACCGGATGACGAAGCACGGTGCAGCCAACCGCGGCCGCTGTATCAAAAATCGGGCGATACGCTTCTCCACTACCGTCATCAACGATGAGAATCCGGTAATTCGACATTTTTTTCAATTGCTCAATCAACTTCAGCAATCTTTCGTCCGGCTCGTAGGCGGGGATGAGAATGGTGCACATGTCAGTTCACCTCTTTGATGTAGAGAATGTCGCTGACGCCGCGCTCGCGGTTTCTTCCCTGCGGGTTGTTGACGACTCGGCCCATGAAGTACATCGTCGAAGAGCCGCCCCCGTCGAGATTGTAGGCTTCTGTGGCGCCTAACTCCTGAAATAACTGAGCAAACTCATTTAAGGTCATGCCTCGGCTGTAGCCTTCTTTACGTCCATCCACAACGACAAATACATAATGATTTTTTGAAATCAGACCGAGTCCTGTGCGGGGATTGGCATCTTGAATCGACCGGTTGCCGAAATTGGTGTCGATTTCTACATGATCCAAGTCAGTATTTACTTTTCCATTTTGGATCAGTGTCGGTCCGAACGATAAGGTTTGGGTAACTCCGCGCTTGAGCAAAGCGTCTGCTGAAACCTTCGTTTCATCATAAGATTCCATCGACCCGTCACTAAACAAGGCGAGCCCGGTTCGGGCTGGTTCGTTCCGATAGAGAGTCCCGTTGCGAATAATAACGCCATCGCTGCGGAAGCCGTAGTAATCGCCATTGATAGCGAACAACGCGTTGTTTGCGGAAGCGATCTCCGACGTATTCTCCGTAATATTTCGTCCGAAGCTGTTATCGGCAAAAGCGGACAGCAGGCTTCCGGCATCCTTTAGCTGAACATCAGCGACATAGTAAGTGATTTGATCTGAACCGGATCCTTTTTGCACCTGATCAATATGAATTTTTATATTACCGCTCTCATAATCCCAATCGTCAGATTTGGCCTGAACCGTGCCTGCGGTTCCGCTGCTAGAGCTGCTCAGCTCAGTGTTCGTAGTGCTTGGCACAACGGCTTCAACATGCCGAATCAAGTAACGGTTTGCCAGTCCATACAGGACCGAACCGATCACGACTAAAATGACTAAAACGATAATGAGCCACTTTTTACGAGGCGTTAGCCATCTTTTTTTTCTAATACCCATACTTTTCACACTCCGAATGCTGACTTAAGGCTGTCCTTCTAAGGAACAAAAGCCCCGACACCCCCCCATGATAAAGTCCATAACTGAATTGGAACTGAATGCAAGTTGAATGTTCGGTTAAAGACTTCCGGCGGTGGGGGAAACGGGGTCTATCCCTGTTCGTTGTCGGCAACAATAAACAGCATCAGTTTGTGAAACGGAGGAATTACGATGGAAATAGCGATTATGGGCGCAGGTTTATCAGGTTTGGCTTGTGCCATTCAATTGGAAAAGTACGGTATTAGCCCGATGATTTTGGAGCGAAGAAGCCGGGTAGGGGACCGATTTATCAACGGAGAAATTTTACTTTCGATCTTTTCTCGTCCGGTACGGGACGATATTACGTTTTTGGCTGATCGCCATCAAATCTATTTGCATCCGACCGCCAATATCAGTGAGTTTATCGTTCATTCCGTTAACGAGAAGGCAACGTTAACCGGGCCCTTCGGATTTTCCAATATCCGGGGCCGTCATGAAAATTCATTCGAAAGCCAGCTTGCAAAACAGGTGAAAACGAAAATTCAGTTTCAATCGGAATATACTTACGAGCAACTGGTGAAGGAGTTTACTCATGTGATCGTAGCGACAGGGGATGCCGGGTACGCAGAGGCTGTGCAAAACTATCAAACTGACCTAACTGTAACTTTGAAGGGTGCCACTGTTGAAGGAGATTTCTCGCGCTACCAAGTGATGTGCTGGCTTGATGACCGCTTTGCGCCAAAGGGGTACGGTTATCTTATCCCATTTTCAGAAAAAGAAGCGAATATCACGATCGGTTTCCCGGATCACGAGGAGGGTAGCTTGGACAATTTGAAGGAAAAATGGAGCAGATTTTATGAGCAGGTATGCACTGACCTGGATCAGAATTTGAAAATAACCGACGAGTTTGAAATCAACCGGTACGTCATCGGCCAATGCAGCATGCCCCGGATAGGCAACTCCTTTTTCACCGGGAACTGTTTTGGATCCGTAATGCCTTTGTTCGGTTTTGGACAACTTCCCGCCATTTTAACGGGGATTTATGCGGCTGAGGATCTTGTCGGGGGCATGGCGTATATTGAGGCAACGGAACCTTTACGTCAGAGCTACTATAGATCCATGACATTAAGGAAAGCATTTCAATCCATGGGTGATTCCGCTAAGGACATTATGGTACGCTCCCTGAGCGGTCGTTTGGGAGAAAGGCTGCTGACTACGAAGGTTGATGTGCTTAATCTCGCTGCCCGGCTACTGCGTCCATTTGTGAAGCAATAGACTTTAGTGAAAGAGACGCTACAATAGAGATAGCAGCAAATTTGGTTATGTATGGGAGGGATTAGCTTGGTTGAAATGGATGTCCAGGCCGCTCTGCGTCTCACGGGTATACAGAAGCAATTTGTTCGGTCTGGTGCTACGCGATCCGTCGAATTCCGGCTCCGCCAGCTTGAGCAGCTTAAAACAGCCATCAAGCAAAAAGAACATTTGATTATAGAAGCGCTCTATAAGGATTTGCGCAAATCGGAATTTGAAGCTTATGCCACGGAAATCGGGTATGTTTACGATACGATTGGTTACGTGATGAAGCATCTTAAGAGCTGGGCCAAGCCAAAACGGGTACGGACGCCGATCGTTCATATTGGTTCCAGCAGTTATGTGCATCCGGAACCCTATGGGTCTGTCCTCATCATCGGTCCCTTCAATTACCCATTTATGCTCGTACTCGATCCGCTCATCGGCGCGATTTCCGCCGGAAACACCGCCGTCGTCAAGCCTTCGGAATATACGCCTCACGTCTCCAAGGTGATCAGCGACCTGCTGGGAGAACTGTATGATGAATCCTATGTTCGCGTCGTCGAAGGCGGTAAAGAAGCTACCTCATCGTTGATTCATGCTCCGTTTGACTGTATTTTTTTTACCGGAAGCACTCAGGTTGGCAAAATTGTCATGGAGGCTGCGGCGGGAAACTTGGCTCCGGTTGTGCTGGAGCTCGGTGGAAAAAGTCCGTGCATCGTTGACCGGGAGGTCGATCTGGACCTTGCGGCGAAGCGGATTGTTTGGGGCAAATTTTTGAATACTGGGCAAACCTGCGTGGCGCCAGACTACATTCTCGTTCATGAGGCGGTCAAACAGGAGCTGATTGCAAAAATGAAGCAGCAAATCACCGCTTTCTTCGGTTCCGATCCGCAGCAAAGCCTTGATTATGGGCGGATTGTGAACGAGCGGCAGTGGGATCGACTGCTCGGGCTGCTTGAGCCTTCCAAAATCGTAGCCGGTGGAGCTAGCGACCGAAGCGATCTTTATCTGGCTCCGACAATTATGGACCACGTAAGCTGGAATGACAAAGTGATGGGCGAAGAAATCTTTGGACCGATCCTTCCCGTAATGGAATACCGCGATTTGGATGCGGCGCTTCAGCAAATTAACGAACGTCCCAAACCGCTGGCTTTGTATTTGTTCACGAAAAATAAAGGAACGGAGCAGAAGGTAATGGATTCCGTCTCGTTTGGCGGCGGCTGTGTAAACGATACGGTGCTTCATTTGGTTAGTCCCTATTTACCTTTTGGGGGCGTCGGTTCCTCGGGGATGGGAGCTTATCATGGGCGGCACAGCTTCGACACCTTTTCACATCAGAAAAGCGTATTAAAGAAGTCTACACGCGTTAAACTCGACTTTTTGTATCCGCCATATTCGGCTTCTAAGCTTAATGTGATTAAGAAATTTATGAAATAGGGGGACAACTCGTGAAATATAGAAGACTGGGCAAAACAGAAATGAACGTTTCCGTAATTGGGCTCGGAACATGGCAGTTCGGAGGGGAATGGGGCCAGCAATTTACGCAGAATGAAGTAGACGCCATCCTCGACAAGGGTCAGGAACTCGGCATCAATCTGATCGACACAGCGGAATGCTACGGCGATCATTTGTCGGAATCGTTTATCGGCGACTACATCAACCGCCGCAAGCGAGAGGATTGGATCATTGCGACCAAATTCGGCCATCATTTTCATGAGCGGTTCACCCGTACGGATGTGTTTGGTGCCGATGAGGTGCTTAAGCAGCTGGATGCTTCTTTGAAAGCATTAAAGACGGACTACATCGACCTGTATCAATTCCATTCGGGACCGGATGCAGTATTCGATAACGATGCGCTCTGGACATTGCTGGATAAACAGGTGCAGGCCGGCAAAGTTCGTCATCTCGGGACATCGATCGGCAGCAACGACAATGTGCACCAAACGGATGCCGCTTCCAAGGTGAACTCCGAGGTCATTCAAGTCGTGTACAACCGGCTTGACCGCGTGCCCGAAAACCGGGTGTTCCCTTCCTGTGAACGGCAGGACTTGGGCGTGCTTGCCCGCGTTCCGCTAGCCAGCGGTTATTTGAGCGGCAAATATAAGCCGGGTGCGGTGTTCGACACCACGGATGTGCGGCATCGCCATGATCCGGAGAGCACGCGCCGCAAGCTGGAGGAAGTGGAGCATATTCGGCAAACTGAAGTGCCGGAAGGTGTCAATATGGCGGAGTGGGCGCTGGCTTGGTGCTTGAAGCATCCGGCGGTGAGCGCGGTCATTCCCGGCTGTAAAAACCCCGCCCAAGTCGAGTCGAACGCAGCTGCGGCAGAGCTGGTGGAAGGATAATTTGTTTGGAGAAAGTTATACGGTATTTGTAAAACCAACCCCAGTCACCGTTTAGGTGCTGGGGTTGTCTTTTATGCGTATGGTTCGGCACACCTACACCGCTTCAACCTGCAATAAGTACAAATTTTGCTTCCGTTTTTTGCACACTTTGTCTGAGTCGTTCCGCAGATGTAATGTGCTAGGATTTAGTTGAGATGCTCAAGTGAGTAATTTCACAAACTATAGTGCTGACACAACTTGGAGGGAGAAAGATGAAAGGGACGAAAGCAGTTCAAAGGTCAATGGCTTTAGTGATGTGCATCCTGATGGTGATTGGCTTGGTTGGCTTTACTTCGGGGTCATACAGTGAAGCGAGCAAGGCCAGCTTCAAAGCCGGAACGTACACCGGGACGGCCAAAGGGCATGGTGGCACAGTGAAAGTTGAAACCAAGTTTAGTGCGGATAAAATTGTTTCGATCAAGGTGCTGGAAACTTCCGAGACAGTGGGAGTTGGGGATGCTGCTGTTGAACGCATGCCAGGAAAGATCGTTGAGGCGCAAAGCCTGGCGGTGGATGTTGTTTCCGGAGCTACGGAGGCCAGCAACGCGATTATTGAAGCCGTGAAGAGCTGTGTGAAGCAGGCGGGCGGAGATCCGCAAAAGCTGATGATTAAAACGACGACTCAAGCGAAAACCGTAAACATGAGCGCGGATGTCGTAGTCGTCGGAGCTGGCGCTTCCGGGACCGCTGCCGCACTGTCTGCGGTGGATGCGGGAAGCAAGGTTATTTTGCTGGAAAAAACCTCTGTACCTGCGGGCGCGGGAACACTGGCGGGAGGCATGTTCGCCACAAACAGCAAATTGCAGAAGGACGCAGGCATACCGGACGCTACCGAATGGCTCTACAATCAGTATATGGAGGCCAGCAATTATCGGGCAAACGGGCGGCTAGTCCGGCACGTTATCGATGAGTCCGGCCCAACCGTCGATTGGTTGATGGAGAATGGAGCCAAGTTAAAGCTGGCTGATCCTGGCGTTGGCGGACAACCTGTTCACCAAAATGATCCAAAGGAATTCGTTGGCTATGCAGAGGGCGGCTTTAAGGCCATCACTGCGCTGCACGAGTCCATCAAGAAAAAAGGCGGTCAGATCTTGTTCGATACCGCCGGAAAATCGCTAATTACGAATAAACAAGGGGAAGTCGTTGGAGTCAACGCTGTAAAAACCGACGGCACGAAGCTTGCGATCAGCGCCAAATCCGTCGTTTTAGCGACCGGAGGATTTGCTGGAAACGCTGAGATGATGGCGAAGTATTTCGGCAAAAAAGCGCCATTAGGCGCGATTGCTTCAGCAACCGGCGATGGACTGCAAATGGCCTGGAAAGCTGGTGCCGCCGAATATGGTGCCAATGTTGGACAATTCTTCTTTTTTAGCGGAGGTAAGGAAAGCGATAATATGAAGACGGCCGGGGATGTTTGGAATCTCGGCGCCATGCCGCTGCTTTGGGTGAATAAAAACGGAGAACGCTTCGTAAATGAAGAAGCCATTTTCGAGTTTGCGGCAGCCGGAAATGTTTTGTATGAACAACCTGATGCGATGGCCTGGGTCGTTTTCGATCAAGGGACGGTCGATAAAATTAAGCAAAAAGGCTTCAGCTCCATCGCTGATATTTATGGTAAGTGGAGAAACAATCCGCAATCCTATGTTGAGTTTAATGAGCCGGTGGATACGGTCGCGCTTAACAAATTCTCTGATTCTCCGTACGATTTGACTCCATTCCTGGAGGAAGGTGTGAAGATGGGTGAGGTTGTAAAAGCCGACAGCTTTGCGGAGCTCGGGCAAAAATCAGGCATGGACAAGCAAACCTTTGAATCGACAGCCAAACGTTATGCCTCCATGGGGGAACAAGGCAAGGACACGGAATTTTTCAAGAATTCTAAATACTTAAGTAAACTCAATCAAGGTCCTTATTATGCGATGAAAATTCAAACAAGAACCTTGACGACTTTAGGCGGTGTGAAGGTCAACGAAAACGTACAAGCTGTCGACGCTAATGCGAAGGCAATTCCAGGGCTGTGGGCAGCCGGAAGCGATGCAGGCGGTGTTTATGGAAACAGCTACGTGATGTTTGAAGGCGGCACCTTAGGGTTTGCCTATACTTCCGGACGGATCGCCGGGGTAAATGCTGCTGCTTACGCTAAAAGCAAGTAAAGCCGTAAGCGTTATAGCTCATATTTATTGATGAAAAAGCCGGACCGCAGGGCCTGTTTATCAGGTTTTTTGCGGTCTGGCTTTTTTGAATATACATCTTTAAAATTCCCGGGAGTAGCTCTACTAACAGAATTTGTAGTGTGAAAATAAAAGCATACGCTTATGAAAATGAAGAAAAAAATGTGACTTACTGATTCCGTAAACTTACTAAATGTATTAAGTACAGTTAAACATCGCCTTATTTGGAAGTATTGGGTATTTAAATGTAAAAAGTACATCTAAAATAAACAAAATAACCCTTATAGTACAGATTAATCTAATTTAGATGCATATTTTGCAGCTAAAATCCAAGAAACCACATTTTGCCCAGAAATAGATGTACTAAATACATTTAGTAGTGGATGGTGAGAGCGGCAAGAACCTATATGGATGTGACTTGGAGCCATTACATGGGGATTCGTGGACATGAGTAATAAGTACCGGATCGGTTGAAACCACATACCCAATTTCCTCCCCATGCTCAAACGTATGAGTTAAGACAAAGACCTAGCCGCAGGCTGGGCTTTTCTTATAGATTAAAGAAAGTATAAGTTTTCGGCGGAGCTGAAGCTTTCTTTATATCGCAAGAAAAACTTCCGCTATACGCGGTCTGTCTCCTTGGAGAGTACGTCGATAGATGTTTTTCTTATAGATACATTTTCTGAATGGCCCCGGTAAACTCCAAAATTTTGAAGGACATGTTCAAATGCAAAATAAAAGAAGGCTGCTCCAACTCGATATTCATGATCTCTTCGATTTTCTTCAGCCTATATAAAAGGGTACTGCGCTGAATATGTAAGGCACTTGCTGTTCGTGATTGATTGCAGTTGTAGATCAGATACTGATGCAGCGTAGCTGTAAAGAAAGTGCGATAGGTTTCGTCGTATTTTACCAGGTTCATAAGAGCGGGATGGCAAAAGGTCTGTAGCTGCTCGGGACAGGCGCAGTGGTCCAGCAGGTCATACAGGGCGTAATCCTCGTAGAACATGATCTGCTCTCCGGTAGGTTTTAGCTTTCTCCCCAATTCAATAGTTTTTAGGGCCTGAAGATAATGGCTCTTGATCTCTCTAAGCTGCTCGAACCGCCGACTTACCCCGCACAGCAGCGAATTGTCGCCAAGAAGGTGGGCAAGCTGCTGCAGCTCCTCCTTAGTAATTGGGGTGTTTTGGTAACGGGAAGCTACGACGACGATGCTGCCCTGGTAAATCAGCGAGTTGGTAAACCCAAGTTTTTTCTCCAACGTCTTCTTCACAAATTTCAGCAGTGTGTTGTCTTTCGCATATTCCTCAATAGAAATCACAAAGATATAAAAATGATTAGGGCACCCGGCCTCGTGAATAAAGTGTTTTCCTTCCTCGTATTGATCTGGTATAGGATGATCTTCGAGCATATGGTAGATCCAATACTCATTTTGGGACCGGATGTTTTGCGAATAGCTGCTTTTTTGCATTTCGAGTGAAATGACTTTGCTGAGAACGTCCAGCAACTCTATATCGTAATCCTCGAAGGGATGGTTGTACTCCAGCACAGAGACAAAAGCGACGGGAATTCGTTGAATATTGATGTGGCTGATCAGGTACGTAAATTCATCCACATCCGGCTCTTTCACGATCATAGGCCCGTTGTTGCGAGCCACCTTCTCGAAAAATTTCTTGTCCCGGTAGACATTATAGAAGCGTCCAAAATCATAGCCTGCGGTATAAGAGTTAAGATATTCGGATACAACCGGATCGGGATGGAGCTGCTGCGGTGTGGCAATCCGCACAAAGGACAGGTCGCACAGCGCAAACGGATTGCGCAGCATATCATAAGCCGCATTGACGATCTCCTGAAGACCGCGGTCCTCAAACAGCAAATTGTACAATTTTTCACAATCAAAAGTAAGCTTTTGGCGCATTTGCAGCATAGCGGAAATCTGATCATAAATGGCCTGAATCTCATTTTTCGTGATAAGTATGATACTAGTGGCTTGATCTGGGGCAGGAGTGCTCACGGCGATATTGCTGGTATACAGGATATTTGGACAGCCGCCTTCAAGCATCGCGGTGTAAGCCTGCGGCGAACCGGTTAAATAGAGTGTATGCCGATCCCAGTTTTGGCAGTCTCCTTCACCCCATAAGCTGCAGTGATACAGTGGAGTTTGCCAGGAAGAACCCTTATGTACCTGTGGATCATATTGCTCAAGTTTTACGGCAATAGCAGCAAGGTCGATATGCATATAAATAACCCCTTACGGAATCGATATACCTAGTATTGTAGCATAGTAACCCTCTTAAACAGTGTGAATTTAACCCGAATGTCGTATTTTACGAACCTTCTTTTTATGAGGAAACATGTGCTGTTTTGTTTATTATTAAAATTGACGCACGTTTATGGAACTGTCAGTAGATACACAAATACAATTAACAATTAATCACCATATTTAATATTTCATTTTCCCCTTTTTCTATATTTATCGCAGGCGATTTGTATATATATAAATATTATCTTTAATTACCATTATTTAACTGTTAATATATTAATTTTTTGTGTAATTTTAGTATATAAAATCCAGATGAGGAATAATATTGAAGAGAATTTTTGCTAAAAGTTTTTTAGTCTTAAGTGTTTTGTTCGCATTTTTTGTTATTTCGCCACTAGGTCAGTCATCGGCTAGTGCAAGTAGTATCGATAGCCAAATAGGTTTAATAACTAGCAGCATGGTTGACTTGAGTAACAATACTAGTGAGGGATTTATTTCTACTGACAGTTTGATTCAGCCAAATGCTGAAATCGGCCCAACATATCCTGGAACAAACGTCCAAATGAGGATAGGTGATATTTTGTACTCCACAAAGACCTTGGGTGGTAGTACACAAATCGTTGGTCATGTAGGAATTGTTGATTCAAATTATAAAGTAGTCCATGTAACCCCCGCTGTTAACGGAGGAGTTATTGATAATTTTACTACTTACATGAATAGACATGGGTCTGGTGAAACCATTGTGGTTTATAGACCTAGAGATGGTATGGGGGTAGGGGCAGCTAGATGGGCAAATTATAATTATTCTTCTGTAACTGATTATTCCATAGAGCCATTTGCAAAGATGGGAACCATAAGTCCAAATTATTGTTCAAAATTTGTTTGGCAAGCATTTTATTATGGTGAAGGCATTGATTTAATGGGTGTTAACAATACACCAGATCTTCGCGGGTTTGTTACACCGTCAAATATAGCTTATTCTCCTTATGTAGTTCGCTATACAACCTTTGTAACGCCATAATTCTATATTATTTACACCTAATAGAATTCGCCTGATGGAATTCTATTAGGTGTCACAAATATTTAAGGTATAAATAGTTGCTTATTATAAAAAGGTGAACATAAGAGGGGGGAGCAAGTTGAAGAGACGAGTTCTAATTATTGGACTAGTTACTTTGCTTCTAGTTTTTGGGGGGGCTTACACTGGTTTACAAATCAAATACAATTCGCTTGAAAAAAGCTTAAAAGATTTTCTTATTTCTAAGCAGGGTTATTCAGAATCTGACATCTTAAGTATAAAAGCAAAACTGAGCAAAATGCCACAGTTTCCAGTATATGTAACATTTGCTGATGATCCTAATACAGTTTATATCTTTACTGATAGAGGAATTTCTGATTGGACCCAAGTTGACCCCTCAACACCTCAACGCATAAATAAGGGGAATCATAAGTAAATGTGAGAAATACTGTCCATCAAAAAGAAAGCACCTTATAACTACCAAATAACCAATTGCTACATTCAGATGTGCTAGTTCACCCTGTTGAAATAGAGTTAATTTTAGAGATTTTTTCTCTCCCCTCCATTAATTATATTCGATTATCTAAGTATAAACATATTAATATAATAAAATAATCGGAACTAAGCCAAATATTGGTGTAACAGTATGCTTAATCTTTAAGAAGCTTAAAAAGGGATCATCATTTATAAGGGGTAAATGTACTATTTTGCCTATTTTTGGATTGACAGATTGACAATAATCGGGCTACTATTACATATATATTGATTAATTTCAATATATTGGATGTTACTTCTGCGGTTGGATGTTGCTTTTTCACCACGCTGCAGGCGAAACAAAGGTTTCCTTGCAGTAGTAAGCGGATTTGCTTGGGGGGTGATCGTTATTTGATGATATCCACAACCACGATTCGCGCAGAACTGGAAGACTACGTCAAGAAGAATGGGACAACCCTTCATCACTTTGCAGAATTATCAGGAGTGAATGTCGGTACGTTAAGCGGCATTATTAACGGGAACCGACCGATTTCCATCGGTCAGCTCGATCGAATTACGGTTGCGATGGGTTTCTCAGAAGGTCACTTCTATGACCTGTACGTAGAGGACTGTTTTGTTTCTAAAGCCCCGCACTGGCGGAGGCTTCGGCCGTTCTTGTTGCGCTCTGCCGAGCTGCAGCGTCATGATTGCATCAAAGAAATTTTAAATCGTCTCCTTGAAGATTTAAAGCAAGTTCCAGCCATATTCGAGACAGCTGAATTGTTGTACGAGCAGGACCTGAAAGAAGCGGCTGTAATCCTGTATGAAAGCGTCATTGAAAGCGAGAGATCGAGTCATTCGGAACGTCTGGCGATGAGTTATTATCGAATCTTCCAGGTTTATCAAAATGATGGGCGACGGGGGTTTAAGGCAGCTTTACAATTTTTGCCTTATCGTTACCGATTACCGGAGGCACTTGTTCTTGACGGTTTGTCAATGCTTATTCGGGTTTATGCGGTCAGATTCAATTGGGCTGAAGTTGAAAATTATGCGGATGAACTAGGTCAACTGGCTTGGACGTTATATGAGAAGAAGACTTGGAAGCAACCGGATTTTCATCCTAAGTATCCCCTAGTATTTTATTATGGGAGGGCCTTTTTGTTTAAATCCGGCACCTACGAATACCGTGGTATGTATGAAGAAGCCAGGAAATGGATTGCCTGCTATGCAGATTTAAGTTGGTTCGAGGGATTGGATGACGAGGCGAAGGCGGAAGTCGAACAGTTAAAAATGTTCGCGAAAGCCAATTACTTATGTCTGGATATTAAGGCAGGTAACCTTAATCGAATACCTGAATATGTTGCTTTCCTGGAAGCTCATTCGCAAGAGGTTGTCGAGGGTCTAATCACTTTGATGGAATCGGCCAATAGGCACAATTTTTACATTGATGAGGTTATTGTCAAATTTACCGAACAAATTGAGTGCTATAAGAATTTTGGGAGGGACCATTGGCTGGCGGTAAACGAAATAGATCTTGATTACTCTAATCAACCTCCTTACGTTTTCCGATATGCTGTGTTTTTCCAAAATTATGCCATCTACCATTTCAGGAAGGGTTCATATGAAGAGGGGCTAACCCATATTCTCCAAAGCATGGAAATGTCCTTTAAATTGAGCAGCAGAGATTTACATGCTAATACTAGTATGGCCATCTATGAGCTTTATCGGCAATTTGCTACAGAAGAGCAAAATCAGAAATATACTAAACTTTGTAGAGAGGTGTGGGAAAATGAAAAAGAAAATGTCCTGGGCGGTTTCGGCTATGCTTATGCTTAGTTTCACGTTTTTGGCCAGCGGCAATATCTTTACAACTTTTATGCATGGTTGGGGATAAAATTAGGTGTAAAAACAAATACAACCTCGGGGTCAGCTATTTTAGCTGATCCTTTTCATTTGTCTAAATTTCAAAAAATGGAAATCTTCTATCTCATTGCAGTATGTTTCATTATGCAATATTTGGCAACATCTTCTAATATATTCATAGGGTGATTACTATGAATAATTCTGAGCAAATCAGACTTCGTATAGAATTGGAAAGACAAGAACTCAATCGGTTGGCGCAAAAGTACGGGCTGCGACATAAGCGGGTGATGCATCAGTCGGTCATTCTCGATGGGCTAATCAATAAGTATAATAAGGTTATGTATACAGGCGCACAAAGAAGGAAGCCAATCGCGTAGATTGGCTTCTTTGTCCGGCGGTCAATTATCTATTGCTGGATTTTTTCAACCTCGACAATGGGGATCGATATTTGATTTGATTCGCTTGTTGTCCCACCTTGCTGTCCTTTCAGTACTTCTCCGATTTTTCCCATCAATTGCTCATCAACATTTATTTCAGCGTATTGTTTGAAGCGTCCTGTGACGGTTATATTTGCCGCATCAGCGGGAAGAGTGAAATCCCCTCTTAGAAGCACTAAGCTATTATTGCCCATAACTAGCGCTTCACCCGATCCGGACTGGATGACAGTACAGGTAAACCGAACGAGAGATTCGGGATGCTGGCTGACTTGATCAGCGGAAATATCCTGAATATCCTCTTGAATGCCTGCGAACTGATATTGATCTCCTGAACGAACAAATATCGCCGTTTGCCCGGCGCCTTCGCCTACCGGATTGACCGCCTGAAGCGTTCCATCCGGCTGAATTGTCAGGCTGTCTGCTTCTATGGAGTATAGCGGCGAGATGCTGTTCTCTTGTACTTCAAAGGCGGTATAAAGGGCATTTCTCGTCTCAGAAGCCGCTTCAATGACAATGGCAGGGTGATCTGCCGTGCTCAGCTTTGGCTCGATGGCAACCGAACGAATCTGCACCTGTGGCGACAAGTCCTGGCTGGTTAAAACCTGAACACTATCGTCTTCATTCATCCGGCCAAAATATAACTGATTGTTCTGGTCCATAGCCACTACATATACCTTCGATCCGAACTTGTGACGTCCGCTCACCACATGCGCATAGCTGCTGCCACCCTGCGGGGTAGGAAGCATCCGAACGGGTTCGGCCATCGTCCAGGCCAACTCGGTCGCGCTTATTTCCGCCTGCGTGTCCTGATAATGGCCGATGGCTGTGTACAGTTCGATCGCTTCCTGATAGTGGCCGTTTGCTGCATTTTTCCCGGCTTTGCGCATCAACTCATCCATCCGTCTTTTAACCAGGGTCAATACGTCGGATTTTGGATGGGCGGAGCTGGCGAAAGTCGTGAACTGCTTGGAATGGGTGGCGAAAGCGGTATAGTCGCCGGTGTCCCAGTCCCGTTTCAAGAGTGATTCTACCAAGCTATCTACTTTGGCAACAATCCATGGAGCTTCCAGGTTATCCGATTGATACTCAGCAAGCATGGAGGTGGCGTTGTCCAGCATGGATTCGACAAGCCCTTTGGCAGCGATGCGAGTCAGTTTAGTATCGTCATATCGATGGAAGGCTGCTTTTAGCTCATCCATCCATTTCTGCTCTGTACCGAAAAAATGAGCAGGGATGCTCAGTAGATTCTTTTTAAAAGATTCATCCTCATAGTTCGAAGTGGCTAGATTTTGTTCCAGTTGCTGTAGAAACATCGTTTTGAAATTTTTAAAATAGCTGGTGAAGCTTGGTGAAATGCCATAATTCTCTGACACCTGACGATAATACTTGCTGTAAGGCCCTTCGGGCGTCATGTAACGGCTTCGTACCTGCTCAAGCTTGGTGTATGCCTTCATAAGAAGCTCGAAATCATGCTCGTGATCCGCTTTGGAAGCCTGCTCGGCAACATCCCGCAAATCGTTCTTCATGGCGGTAATGGGGGCGAGCTCGTCAAGCCGAGAGGAAATGAGGTTCTCCTTGTACAGAATCGTCCGGTTGTTTTGGGCTTTCCGGTACCACTCCTCGGCTTCTACAAGCTGCTTTTGCTGGAATAAACGTTCTGCGGTCTTAACGGCTTCGAGCTTCTGCGCGATCCCAATTCCCTTGTAAACGAGCAGAGGAACCGTCATTAAACATAATAAAATGAGCAGATTTTGCAGGGTAAACCATCTTTTAACCGTCATATACACTAGACCTCGGCTTTATTTGTTGAAAGTCGGCATCCCATTCGTATTTCTCCTTATGGATTCGGGCGGTCTCGGCCATCAGCTCTCCCCAATCCAGATCAGGCGACTCAGAGACCATTCGGAATATTCTGAGAAACCGATCCTTGGGAAGCTTGCGTGCATAACGAGCAATGAAAGCCGAATAGTTTAGTACATAGCGTTTTAACCTGGTGGCAGCTCCGGCCACACCTACGAGGATATCTTCTCCTCGTTCCATATCCAAAATTTGCCGCTCGTACTTAATTACATATTGAAAAGTTCTGTCTTTAATGAGTTCACGCTTGATTTTGGCAAGCTCGCCAATATAGGCGGCAAGGTCGGGATCGAAATCCACCAGTAGGAGCGGTTCCAATTCCAAATCCATATCTTTCCGCAGTACAAACGACTGCAAAAGGATAAGCTGCAGCTTTCGGATGTGATCGTTACGAATCAGAGCGGCTACTTCCCGCATCATTTCATAGGAACGGCCCTCGTCTTCTTGGGCAGCGGCGGCCTCGAGATTACGAACCAGGCCTGCGACAATTTTGTCGCGATCCCGTTGAAACAGTTCGCTCAGCTTGAGCGAAGTCCGGCTATCCGAGGTTTTACGGTGTACAAAATAGAGCAGCCCGAGCAATAAAACCCCCGCTGCGGCCGAAATAGCTATAAGCTGAAGGGTTTGGCTGAAAAGAACGGCCAGCAGCGTAATAAATAACCCTAGCAGCAGATCAGCATGCTGGGTACGCACCGCTATTTGATGCGCCTTTTCCGAAATCGATTGAAGACCAGGCTTGCCGCAGACGCTGCACTTTTCCTCATCCAGTGCGGTATAGCTCTGGCAATATTTGCAGCATTTTAACTTTTCGTAGGCATGTTTCGTTTTTAATGGAGGGTGCAATAGGATCGTCTTTTTCTTGTTCATAGCTATCTCTCTTCACTGTTAATTAATTGCAGCAATCTCTTGTCGAGCTCTGGAGGAGCAACGATTTGGTTTCGGCGAGAGTAGTAGATAAAAGATTTGATGATGACAAACAGAAATAACAGGGTGAGGCATCCGTATGTAACCATACACCGTTTCCTTTCGTATTTAATGTTGAGAATGATGATAGAATCTTGGCTATATTCTAAAAATAGCTCGGGTTTTGGTGAAATGTGGTAATGATATCTTGTTTTTACTTAACCTTTTCTTAAGGATTATCTATTATCATTAGTATAGTATATATCTGGAATGAGGCTATTTTCTATTTCAAAATAAAGGGGCAATATTATGCAGCAGCATTGTTATAGACAATCTTTACGTATATTAACGGTTATGATGGTCTTTTGGTTACTGGTGTCCGGCGCTGGTGCCGCCATTTACGGGACCGCAGCAGCGGCGGCGAAAGGAGCCCAGACTCAGCAAAGTTCATTGATCGACGCCGTGCTTGTTACGGATATAAGCAACTCGATGAATACAAGCGACAAGGATAAAGTCGGAAACGAAGCGATGAAGATGTTTATTGACATGCTGTCCGCGAGGGGTGACAAGGTAGGAATTGTGGGCTATACCGATAAGGTGCAGCGGGAGAAGGCCCTCCTTGAAATCAAGTCTCCGCAGGATAAGCAGGATTTGAAAGACTTCATCGATGGGCTGGACAGAGGGCCTTATACCGATATTGCGGTAGGTGTCGAAGAGGCGGTGAAGGTGCTGCAAAACGGGGCAGAGCCGGGGCATGAGCCGATGATCGTTCTGCTTGCCGATGGAAACAACGATCTTAATAAAAAAGCGGGACAGTCGCAAAGCGAGTCGGACCAGAAGTTGGGTGAAGCTGTAAAAGAGGCCAAAACAGCCGGCATTCCGATCTATACGATCGGGCTGAATGCGGATGGCAAGCTGAATAAGGCGCCGCTTGAAGACCTGGCCAACCAGACGGGAGCCAAATCGTTCTCAACCAGTTCGGCCGACGATCTTCCGCAAATTCTTAGCGAGATTTTCGCCAGTCATTTGAAGCTTAAAATCGTACCTATTAAGAGCATGACAGGAACCGGCAGCTTCCAGGAAGTGACGGTTAACGTTCCAAATGCCAGCGTGCTTGAAGCCAACATTTCCATAATGTCATCGAAGCCGATTGTGGCGGAGCTGGTTAACCCTTCCGGTGGCAAAGTGGGCATACCGTCGAAAGCTGTTCTTTTGTCAAAGTCGAAGAGCTATTCCCTGATTAAGCTGTTAACTCCCGTCGAAGGAGATTGGAAGCTGAGGGTGAAGGGGGCGGCCAAGGACAAAATCGACATTAACCTCATCTTTAACTACGATCTCAAGCTGGAGATGGACCAGATTGCCTCGAAAAGCTACAACCCTGGTGATGAGGTGAAAATTGGAGCGTATCTGACAAGCAACGGGCAGAAGCTGCCAAACGATGAGCTGTATAAGACTATGAATGCTGTGCTTATCGTTAAGGATATCGACAGCGGTGATACGAAACAAATCAAACTGAACAGTACCGGCGACAGATTCGAAGGGAAGTTTAGCTTTTCCAAAGCCCATGACTATGAATTGAAGGTTCGTGCGGAGGATAAAAGCTTCTACCGGGAATCCGCCCCGGTCAAGCTGAGCGCCAAAGGAAATGCCGGAGGGAAAGCCGCCGGGACAACCGGTCCGAAGGCAGGGGAAGAGAAGCCGTTTCCTTGGCTGGTCGTGGCCGGTTCGGCGATTGCCTTGGCCGTGATTGCCGCAGTTGCTTACTTTATAGCCAGTGCGGTCAAGAAAGCAAACCTTGGATTTGTGGGCCAAATCGTCATCGAAATCCGGGACGAGAATACGAACGAGAAATCCTTCCCGCAGTATAAGAAGTTAACCGCGTTCAAGGGCAAATTCAATCTCCATCAGCTCCTGCAGCTGGCACCTGAACTTAAGGAAACGGAGAAAATCGTGTTTACGCCGGCCAAAGGGGATCGCATTACACTGCGCAACGCCTCGGACGCGCCTATTGAAAAATCCGGCCGGGTGATCGATGCAGCTGCCGGGCTTGAGCTTAAGAGCGGTGATCGCGTGTCCTTGTCGCTGCAGCATATCGACAAGACGATTTTTATAGAGTATCTGGTTTGATCGCCAATGCTTCCGAAGCGAGTTTTGTACGAAGTTACATACGGACAAAGCAACGCTCCCAAAACTTTTAGGAGGACAAATTCATGAAACCGATCGTTAGAGAGCATATTCAGCAATTGGACGTATCGCTTGGCGGAGGCATCGTCAGCGATAAAATTCGAGTAGATACGATTGATAACCCAATCCTCATTATCGGTCTTGGCGGGACAGGGATAGATGCCCTGCTTCGTTTGAAATATCAAATCAACCGCAGATTCAGACTGCCGGAGGATCCATTGTCCAAGAAAAAACGCGATAAGCCGGACAATGTGGAATTTCTCGCTTTTGAGACCAACGAGCAGGACCGCAGTAAAAGGTACAAAGGCATCGGGCTTGATCCGATCAATGAATTCGTGCTGCTGTCCAATCCGGAAATCGGCGGTCTGCTGCAAAACCGCAGCATTTTGGAGCCGTACATCACGGATTGGCTGTCGCCTGAGCTTAGCATCACCGACGGGATGAACGGCGCGGCAGGTGTCCGGCAGGCGGGACGGCTGCTTTTGTTTACGAAGATTAACCAGGTCGTGCAGGCGATCGACAAGAAGATCAAAACCTTGTCCGTAGGCACAAACAAGAAGCTGATGGTGTTCTTGCTTACCGGCTTGTCCGGCGGTACGGGCAGCGGCTGCTTCCTCGACATCGCTTATATCGTGCGGGGCATTATCGAGCGCGACCATGGCTCGGCCGGGATTGACCGGGTGAACATTCTGGGATATTTGTTCACGCCGGATATTAACCTGTCCAACAAAAGCCTTAGCGAGCATACGCGCGAGTACATTAAGAAAAATGGTTACGCTGCGCTCAAAGAGCTTGATTACTGGATGAACGTGGATCATCGCGGCGAAAGATTCAAGCAGCAGTACGGCAATATTTTGAACGTAAATTCTCCATTGCCTCCGTTTAATTTGTGTCATTTGATATCGGCTACCAATACGGAGGGCAAGCTGCTGGAAAATGCCTATGACTACTGCATGAACGTTACCGCGGAGAACATTACGAACTTTATGGCTAATGAAGAGAAGCAGTCCGGCGAGGAATTTGCCATCCATGACTATATCAGCAATATCCGCACGAATATCGCGCAAATGAACAAGGTCTATCCGGCCAACTATGAATACAACATTATCGGGGCCTCCTCGGCGGTGCTGCCGATCGAAGAGATGACGACCTACTTGGCCTATCGTCTATTCGATAAGATGGAGAAAATGTTCCACCAAGCTCCGACTCAGGAGGAAGTAGAGAAGTTTGCCCGCAAGCTGGGCGTCGATTTGGACAGCATCGTCAAGGCCTTTGAAGCGCGCGTGCCCGAGCCGCTTCCAGGTTTCGAGAATAGCGAGCGGCTCAGCTATGCCAACGTCGTGAAGACCCAGGTCGTGAACATGGATACGGAGCTGGAGCAAACCTTTCTGGCCCGGGCCAGAGAAGAGTATATCAAGGCGAAGAAACAGCTGCCCGGCGAGATGCTGGAGCAGTTCAGCGATCAGATTCGCCGTTTGTTTTTGCATCCGGAACAAGGACCGTTTTATGTATCCCGGCTGCTTTATACGGAGAAGGGCTTCTGCCTGATGAAGATGCTGCTCTCCTATGTAGAGGCGCTACGTGAGAATCTTGTGCGCATTCCCCGCGATATTGAGGCGGCGCAGGATCTTTCACAAGAGAAGCTGGGTGACGCGAAGAGCGCATTTGTATCCAAGGAGAAGAAGAAGAACGCCTATATTGAAGCGAAAATCAATGAATATTGGCTCCATGCGGATGTAGAGCGCACTGAGCAAATGATTGAATTTTATGAGGATCTGTACGACCTGCTGAATCGGGAAAATAACCGCATTTATAGTGTGTTCACAGAAATCCTGAACGCGCTCAGCTCGATTTTCTCCAAAAACGGGGAGATTTTAACGAGCGGCGAAGAGCAGGTGGATCACAAGGGCAATAAAACATACTATTGGAACATTGTCAGCGTGCCCGATATTTCCAAGGTGGTCAGCGGGATTATGGAGCAAAAGGATTCCGATGATCTTATTCGCGATTTTGCGTCTGAGCTTCTGGACCACTCGAATCAGTGGATTAAGGAGCAGGACATTGATATTGTCAGCTCCATATCCGATTTTCTTTCTGAAAAATTTGGCGACCTCATTACGAAATCGATGGAAGATTTCCTGATTATCAAATACGGACAGGATGAGCCGATTGAGAAATTCGTCGAACGGCATATTGCCAGCAAGCTGGATGAAGAGGCCGTGCCGGTATTCCATTTGTCGAACAGTACGGGAAATCTGCATTTCCCTTCCTGGGGTTTTGTATCCGTACCTGTGCAAGCGCCGAGCATCCTGAAAGGGATTCGCAACTATCAGAATAATGCGATCGGCAAGTCACATTTCACAGTGAAGGAAAGTGAAGTGAAGAACCGTATTTTCTGGCTGAATACACGCAACGGGGTGCCGCTGTTTGTTTACACGCCGCTCAAGGTTTATGAGGAAAGCTATGAACGGACGATCCTGGATAAAGAAGGAATTGGACGCCACCTGGTACAGACTGAAAAGAATAACTGGACTTACCTGCCATCTCCGATTCCCGAGAAGTCCTGGGGCGATACTTACGTCAACTCACGGGTGCAAAGCTATAATGCACGCGTGCGTGAAGAGTTTACAAAAGCTCTCGCGCTAAAAGTAGTTGTTGAAAAGGATGAGGATCAAAACACGAGCAGTCGCTATTCGGTGGTGCTCACGAAGCCGTTCTCCCTTCAAGATAAGCTGGCAGCGTACGATATGCGTCTGGAAGCGCCTAAACCGAATTTGGGTGAGGTGAAGCGGGGTGCTGTTGAATTGAAGCGGCTGCTTGCAGAGGGACTTCCGCAGGAGAGTGCGAAGGATATTTTCGGAAGCATTAATGAAGACCTGGCCCAAGAGAATTTGATTCGCTCACCGCAGTTGATTACTGTTGTGCGACAGGAGATTGCCAAATACGACGAAATCGCGGCGATGGCGGCGAAGCTGGATGCGGTGCTGGAGCAGTATCAGGATGAAGAGAAGTGGCTCGAAGAGTTCATTGAGGCGATGTATACCGGAACAGTAACGAAAAAAGGCGCGCTATATGTATACGACCGTGATCCGGAAGAAGAGGCCTGGGAGCCTTTTGCCAATCTGATGAAGAGCCAGAACTATGTAGAGTACGAAGTGTTCGCTCATTTCAGAGGTCTTGAAGAGAAGAACCACAGCGCTCTCATGCGTAAATCGTCAAGACGGGCGGCGGAGCTGACGGCTTCCGAAAATATCGAGCCGCTCATGCAAACGCTGGATGAGTTGGCCGAACGATTCCGTGAGGGGCGGGACTCGCTGGAATATGAAAAAGTCGAGCTGGCGAACGGTGAAGATATGTATCAGTTTTACAAGCAGGTTACTACGAAGCTGAACGACATTCGCAGAAGGCTGAAATAATGGTTAGGCAGAAGCTGGAGCAGTTTGCTGCCGAATATGACCGGGCTGAAGAGCGGCTTACTGGCAGAGGCGATGACCAGAGCAGCATTCATTATCCCGCCGTGTTTCTGTTTATCGGGGACAAAAGCCGCGAGGCCACTCAGCCGATCATGCAGATGAATGAGAAGAGATGGGAAAACAGCGAGGGATTGATTTATATGTACGCAGGCTCTGCCGGGGAGCCTGCTACTGCTCGTCTGTTGGAGTATCATTTTCCCGAGATGGTCAAAAAGGATGCGGACTCGCATAAGCTGCGTCCTGAAATGTACCGGCAGTTTTATGCCGACAAGCAAGGCTTGCCGGAGCTTAACCGAATATTGAGGGAGGCCAGCGGATCGTTAGCGGAGTATGGAAGACTGTACCCGTCTTTTGATCGGGTTCGTCTTTCGATCATTACGCGGGTCGATGATCCGCTTAATGTGTTTGTTCCGGAAATATCGCTGCTCGCAGAAGCGATATTTCGCCAGTCGTTCAAGGCGGTGCAAATGGATTTGTACGCCTTGATTAACGAACGGGAAGGGGCTGAAGCTTTTGGGTACAGCAGCTCCCTTGGGGTGGCATTCCTGCGGGAGCTGAACCTGATGCAGCAGCCGGATTTCCAATTCACCGCCCCGCTGCATGTGACTGAAGATGGACTTTCTATCGCGGTTACCCATCCGCCTTCGCCATTATTTGACCTTGTTTATATTTTGTCGGATCGCGATGAGCGGGGAATCGCCTCAACTGATGGAATGCAGAGCTGCTACGAGGCGATTTCCCATATCAGCCTGCTTAAGAACAGACATGATAAGGACCAACCGTTTCACGCGAACAATGCCGCTTACAATAACACTTCTTTTAAAAACAACATTATGACGGAATCCGGGCGGCAGGGCTTTGTATCCGCCGGATTATCCAAGGTGAAACGGCCCAATCAGTCGATCGCGCATGCCGTGTTATATCACTTTTACAGGGGCTTGCTTGCAAGAGTGAAGCAGGAACCCTCATTATCTAATGCGGAGAAGCTGACTTTCTTCGGAGTGGATGGAGCGGCCTTGGATCGTGCTGCCGGGCAAATGATGCCCTTGGAGGAGCGCTTAGAAGAAATGCATGGCTTGATGACGAATGACATCAGCTATGGGGCTATTCGCAAGCTGTCCCTGAAGGAAGCCGAGGAAGCTTTGTTCGGTGGCGGTGGTGAAGCCTTCTTCCGCAGCAATTTTCAGGAGGAAGCAGCACGGCGCTTACAAGAGTTTCGTGCTGTTGAATGGCTCGACGCAGCGATTAAGCAGTCCCTTTCCCGTTATCCTGATGTTGGTGTTTTCGCCTTGGCTGCATGGACGGCGGATGAGACGACAAATGGTTCAACAGGAATCGTCGATCAGCTTAGAAACAGCCGGAGAGAAGTGGAGATGCTGCTGGCATCGGCCAAAGCCGAGTTGGAACAATTTCGGCAGGGCCGGGTGGAGGAACAGGGCATTCCGCGCCTCCCACTTATGGATCGGCACAATTTGCGAGCCTTGATTCGTTATTTGTTCAGCCAGGTATATTCCAGAAAGCGGGAAATCCTGATGCTGGAAACGAAGCTTATGCTGATCGTTAAGCTTGAAGAAGCGATTCTGCAATTACACGATCGGTACCGAGCCGTGACCCGGCAGCTCGAAACGATGGAACAAATGCTGCATGACACGGCGCTCGGCAGTATTAAGACCGCAGATGATTACATCGGACAGAACATTATGGAGTACTATGAGCGGGTCACCGCAGACATTATGGAACAGTGGGAAAGCAAGCGGGGAAGACAGGCGTTTTTTGCTGATAGCGCGATGGGGGATTCCCGCCGTTTGCTGGAGCATGGGATCGAGGGGCTGACGGATCGGCTCATTGAAGTGTGCCGCATGACGATTCTAACGTCACCGATGTTCTCGCGTACGTTCGAGGAAGAATTGCTGCAGCGGGCTAACGTGACGATTGAATACGGCAACAAGACCGTACTCACTAAGGAAGAGTTGTTTAAGAAGCTGTACCGTATTTTGGAGGACAATGCCGCGATCCAGCTTCGGCTGTACGATTACACCCAGGAGCACCGTTATGAGGAAAAGTACGTATTCGGCGACTATTCAAGCGAATTCGTACAGTACATTTTCCAGGCCGATGAGTCGTCCAGAATTTACAAGCTTGGATGTGTGCATGAGAAGCGAAGCAGCGGGGTGGAGAAGCTGAATCTGATGGGCGGCTTCCATCCTGAGGATCTGATGTATTACGTGAATGGAAAAGTATACTATGAAACTTATATCAAAAACGGGTATGAGTTTCACGGAATCGACAAATCCGGGCTGCCTGAGCTTTGAGATGACTTTTTGAACTACCGGTTCAATAAAAGTGCAAAAAGTCAGGTTTTGAGCACCGAGAAGGTTGGATGAAGCTAGGGACTGAGTAGCGGAGCGTAGATAGATCTACGTGAGCAACGGAAGGCCCGGCTGAATTCAAGATTCGATGTCGAGCCCTCTTCTTGACCTGCTTCGTGATCGAAAGATGACTTTTTGAACTACCTCTTTTTGGAAGGAAGTGCACAAATGCAGCGTAAAATAAATTGGCTTCTGGTGCTGTTCAGCCTTATCGGCGGGGCTATTGGGGCTGTGATCGGCGAACTGCTGCTTGGGGAGCTTTCAGGCAGACTGCCCGGGTTTGTTGTGATTGGGCTCTACTTTGGCATCCTAGCCTTATCCATCGGGATTTGCTGTCTGATCGCGGAAACGATCTCCCCGCGGCTGAACGGTGCATCTTGGAGGCAACGGTATGTCGGTACTTCATGGAAGCTGCTCGTTCCGGTCACTTTGGTTATGCTTTTGTTAGCGGGTGCAGCCTTTGAATTTTTATATGAGCTGAATATAAACCGGGCGAAAACGGTTAAAGATATTGTCCTGATTATCGATAATTCCGGGAGCATGCATGAGACCGATCCCGATGATCACCGTTATGAAGCGGCAAAATCCCTGATTGGAAAAATGGATAGCAGCAAGCAGGTTGCGGTCATTGTGTTCAATGATCAGCCTGAGCTCATCCAGCCTTTTGTCCGTGTGCGCGATCAGGGTGCCAAAGATAAGGTATACGCCGCAATTGATGAGCTTAAGCCTACGGATGCGGGAACAGATATCGGCGAGGCGCTGCAAGCCTCGATGGAGCAGATCAAAGGGCAGTCCGGCTCAAGAGGTGCTATGGCGATCCTGCTATCAGACGGGGTCAGCGACGTCAATCTGGCGAAAGTGCTGCCGGACTACAAGGATCGAGGCGTGGCCGTAAATACTATCGGTCTTGGTCTTAGCGCCCCTGGCGGCAATGTGGAGGGGGCAGAACTACTCAAAGAAATCGCCTCTCAGACAGGTGGACAATATTATGATGAAGCGGATGCGTCTAATCTAACTTTTGTATTCCAGAAAATTTATGACAACCTGGATGAACGTACTTTAGTTACGGAACGTACTGGGACGATGGAGAATAGTCCGTACTATATGATACTCCGAATCGTGTTTGTACTCGGACTTGGGGCGCTCATTGGCTTAGCGCTGGGAATGATGTTCGATAACCGGCATTTAGCTAGAAGCTTTACGATTGGCGGAGCCGTATCGGGTTTACTGGCGGGTATCCTGCTGGAGCAGAGCCTCGGCGGCTGGCCCGTGGGGGACGCTATGATCCGGTTATTAGCCTGCCTACTTCTTGCGGCTGTGATGACGATGTTCACCTTTGTCGTGCCGATTGAAACGAATGGTGCTCGGGCCGCCATGCGTCGCAGAGGAGCTGCGATTCAGAACGGCGCGTCCGGAAATCAGGAGCCTGTCAGAAATAGGCGTAATAGTGGATTCTAAAGACGAAGGGAGGGTGAGCGATGCGGTTCGTCGAGGCGGAAGAGGGCTTACCGTTCATAACTCAGCTTAGTTACAAGATCGATGAGGATCGCTGCAAGCTTCAGTGGCAGTGGCCTGAAGGAATCCAGGCCGTTTATATCGATAAAAGGTCTACAGGTCGGGAGCAGCAGGGGGACTATCGCTACCCTCCCTCTACCTCTGGATTGAAGCTGTATACCCGTGAAGAATACAAAGCGGCGGGAGGCTATTATGACCGGATAGACACGATTGGATGGATCGCCTACACGGTTTATGCCTGCATCATGGATGATGGCGACAAACGCCTGGTCTATCAGCCTGACGCACAGAACAACGTGGAATTCAGCACGGGCCGGGCCAAAATCCGCTATTCTATTTCTCATAAGAGCGGCCTGCTGCGAAAATATAAGACGGTGCAAATATCGGTGCTTGCAGAAGTAGAGATTCCTAAAGAAGCGCTTTGTTATGTGAAAAAGCAGGGCAATTATCCGGTAAGTTTAGATGACGGCACAGTATATCCTTTTCTGAGAGATTTCCCGCCGGGCAGAAGTACATTGCCTCCGATTGAGGTGGGAAAGAACGATTTCGTAAGGCTGTTCTTCACCGATGGCCCCAAATACGGAAAATTGTATGAGCTGATTCCGGAATAAATGAAGTGCTATATAAGCTGAACATAAATGATTGGACGGATAGAGGCAGACGGGTGAAATGTTTCTTACGATCGCTGTTGTTCCCGAATTTCTATGATTAAATAAATCATGGTAGAAATCCGGGAACAAAGGCGACCAAGGCATATGCTTCCGAAGTAGCTTTCTTACAGAAAGCTTTTAGCTTCTTCAGAATCATTTCACCCAGGTTCAATATTCTAAAATGTGTATGGTTTAGAATATTGAACCCTCTTGCCTGTATTCCGTACCTTTTTTAGTTCAGCATATATAGCAAGGAGGAGGTAACACGATGGGTCTGTTTGATTTGTTTAAAAAGAAATCCCACGCCGAAGAGCGGCCGCTATTTTATGCTATTGTCTGCCCTTATTGCTTTAGTAAATTCGAGCCGGACGAAGTCGTATTTAGAGCGACGCATCATCGTGAAGATGATGAAGATTACGCGCTTGGCGAGGACGAAGTTCTTAACAAATACAGGGAGAGATTTGGTCTCGATACCGTCTACGATATGGAGGCTATTTTGCGTCCCCAAGACGTTCCTGAGGAGCATTTGATTTATTCGGATCATGTTCTGGTCGGTCTGAATGACCGATACGGGGAAGTAACACGGCGCAGATTATGTCCGCATTGCCATAATGAGCTTCCGGTAACTGCTGGCAAGGTGCCGAGCAATATTATATCTATTATCGGGGCTTCCCAGGTGGGGAAATCCGTTTATATGACTTCACTGATTCACACGCTGCAGAATATGACGGCAGATCATTTTGACGCGGCCTGCATGCCGCTAAACGCCGAAATCAGTCGAAAATTCCGCACATTATATGAAGAGCCACTGTTTGAGCGCGGCGATCTCTTGGCATCAACACAGAAAGAGAAAATGCAGGAGCCGTTTATTTTTCAGTTCGTATTCAAGGATGAATCGAAGCCTCCGCTAACGCTTGTTTTCTTCGATGTTGCGGGTGAAGGAATGGTCGATCAAGATTATCTTGGTTTGCACGGGCAGCATATCAAGAACTCCTCCGGCCTGTTGTTCATGGTCGATCCGCTGCAAATCCGTTCGATTCGGGAAAAAATCCGCATCAATGTTGGAGATCAGCCGGGGGAATGGGTGTCGCAATACGACGAGCCACGTGATGTGGTACTGACGATGTTCGGGGATTTTATCGCTTATGAAGACAAAGGGAAGACAGATATACCGACCGCGGTTGTGTTGACGAAGAGCGATATGCTTCACTCCTTAAAGGATGAAGAAGGAGAGTATATTAAATCGAACAGCAACATTTTCAATAATGTGGTGCATCGTAAATATTTTAATATCACCGAATTTGAAAATATCGATGGTGAAATTCGCCGCTTTATTGAGAAGGTGGACCGCCCATTCAAAGGCACGATGGACGTCTATTTCAAAAATACCGGGTATTTCGCGGTATCTGCGCTCGGTAGTAATCCAATTGACCAAAAACTGCAAAATGTCGTGCAGCCGATTCGCGTGGACGAACCGTTTATTTGGCTGCTATACAAATTGAACTATATTGAGGGGAGAGATTGATCATGAGGCAATTCTCTCCCGTAATGATTCAGCAGCAGCTTTATACCCGCGAGCGGAGCGGTATATTTCGTGGAACGGAAGGCTTTGATACGGTCGCAGCTTCGGACGGTCTTGACCCCATATTCATTAAGAAACAGCTTCATCCGTTCTGCGGGTATGATGCTCCTGCCGAATTGACCTCTCGGGGTATCAAGGAAGCTGCCAGTTACCCGCCTGCAATTCATTTATTTCATGCCGAAGGCGGGGAAACGGTACTGGGGCGCAGCGTATATCAGCCGGTGGACTTTACTGGCCTGCGCAGCGCGTTTCTTACGCATAATTACGTCATTCCGTCCGCCCGGCTGGATGAAATCGTGACCGATTATGGCCGTTATCTTGAAGCGGATTTTGCCGAGAAATACTACCCGGAAATTGGCCGGGAATTGCCGGAGCTGGAGAACCTTCCGCAGATGTCGGAAAGACCGCAGTATCAGCCGAGCCCTCTCTTCGGTCTTCCGGCGGGGAAACTGCTGGATGAGCTGAAGCTCGGCGAGCAGGGTTTTAAACGGCTGCTGTTTGCCGTAATGACGGCTGTCGGAGAAGGAAGAAAAAAGGTGTATGTGGCGCTGGATGTTCCACCGGAACAGATTTCGCAATATGCCCTGGCGCTACTTAAAGTGCTGTTCGCCTGCCTGCCGTTCGAGCTGCGTCGACGCATAGGATTCATTACATATGCCAAGGAGCCGCAGAGTCGAAAGTTTATCCATCTGCAATTTGTGGAACGCGGCAGCCTCCGCCCGGGTGACCGGGAAATTGAAAAGGAATATGTATTCGATCTCGCTTCAGGACGGATGCCACAGGACGAGGTGGATGAAGGAAGACAGCCCTATCTCGATTTCGTTTGGAGTAGGCTCGGCGAGCTTGAAAGCCTGAAGGAGTTTCACCGTTTTGCGGATGATATGCTCTCGGGAAGAGAAATGCAGAGTCGGGCATTGTTATCTGTCTACCACGAGCTATGTGTGTTTTATCAGATTGAAGCGGATCGTTGGGATTTATATGAAAATCATAAGCTAACGGTGCTGCGGGGCTTGCTCAGTTATCTGGAGCCCGTAGGCTCGGCGGATTCCATAATTCGGCTGAATGATATATTTCTTGCCGCCTTTGACCGGGAATTTGACAGGGTCAAGCAGCAAAATATAGCTGAACTTGAGGTAGTGGAATGCTTCCGGGATTATTACCGGCTGGATCGCAGAAATTATGGCCCCAAGCTTGTCAACTATTTGATTCTTGCCATTAACAACACGTTGACAGAAGGCAATACGGAACTTGCCTATTCGTTGTACGCTCTAGTCGAGAGCCAGCCTGAATTGAGTAGGGCCTTTTTTGACACGGTCCTGAAGCATGGCGAGCTGTCTACCCGGTTGTTTGAGCCATATATTCAGAATAAGCTTGCGGAAGCACATGAGCCTAAAGAGGTTCTGAACATTGTGCATGGCTGGGCAGTGGCCCATTCCGAATTGATGCGGAACGCTTCATTTAAGGAATGTGCTGCTACTGGACTAACAGAGAAGCTTCGTAAGCAGCAGAGTTTATTGCCGGCCGTACATATGGTGCTGGAGAATATCGGAAAATGGAAGGAAACGGATTTACTTGATAGTGGGATGACGTTGGCGGATTCGGAACTGGTGGAGCGGCTCTCGCTTACAGCCAAGGGTCTGCTTCTGGATCAACTGGAGCTGGACAAGCTAACCCGGGATCAGGTGGTATCCGCGGCGTTTTTAGGCAAAGCGGATGCGTTTGCCGGTCTGCAGCTTGAGGGGCGTCAGCGTAGTCTGGTTGCCATGCTGCAGGTGCTGTACGAATGGTTTACTCAGCGTGATCCGAAGGAAGATATTTTTCGGAAATTGTCCCCAGGCGACAAGAAGCGGGTTCAGGAGCTTGGTCGCAGATGGCTGCAGTCCAGTATCGAAGTGGCGCAGTTTGGGAGAATCGTGCTGGCGTTCCAGCAAGAGGCGGATCATGGTCCAGCCACTTATAATCAAGTGTTGGACTATCTCCAGCGGTATGCACATGAAAAGGAGACAATTTACGAGTTCATGCTTTGGTCGCAAGGCCAGCCGTGGTTTTTGGAATCCCGAGCTATTGCTCCTGCATACTCCTCGGCGATTTTGACATATTTTGAAAAACATGACCGAGACGCGTTTAAGAGTAAGGATTACCGGAACCGCTACTTCGGTAAAGCGGGAGCACAGCTGGCGAAGGTATTTGCCGGGGCACAAATGGAGTTATCCTCGCCGCTCAAACGATTTCTAGCGCAAAATGGGAAAAAGGTCAGAATGACCCTGCTTATTTTAGCCTCTTGCCTTGTTGTAGTTGCGGGTGTCTTAGTTGTCTTGCAGCAGCAAGGGGTCTTTGAACCAAAAGCGCCTGTTGAAGCAACTCCGCCGCAGGCTCCAGCTTCATCTCCGGAACCTGAAGTGTTTGTTTATGCCGACAAAGTCATAGGTGGAGACGGAAAGGAAACGACTTCGCTTGTTTTTCTGTTTTCCGGGGAAGATCAGTGTAAGGCTTTTGTTCCCTCTGCATTGACAATCGAGTCACCGGGCAAGTCCGCACAGCAGTTTATGAACTTGAAGTACAAGGCGAGCTGTGCGGTTGAGAGTAATGGCACCGGTAATGCGGGGGCGCCCGAAGGGGTAAATCAAGGAGCCGACGACAAGAAAAATGCCACGAAAACGGAAGGAAAGCAGGAAGCCAGTCAATCCGATAAATCCGGGCAATCCGGAAATACAAAAACCGATGCCACTGACTCCGCCGATAAAACCAAAGCAACCGACACAAAAAATAAAACCGCAGCGGATAAGGCCGTCACTTCTGACGCCAATAAGCTGGGTGACGCTTCTAAGCCCGATAAGTCTGCCAGCGCAAAGAACGACGTAACGAAGGATGTTTACCCTCGTGTCATAGTATCATTGGGCATGAAGCTGGATGTGCCAACGGGCAGTGTGATCAAGCTAGCTGATCAACAGTTTACGGTCATCACCCGCGAAGAGGCCGAGTCCAAGCTCAATCCGATAGAGATGCCGAAGAATTGAGTGCGTGCAAACATAAGAAACAAAATGGCACAGCCCTCTTCAGGCCGTCTCGAACGTAGTAATTGCATTTTCTACACTTAAAAAGTGCCATTATGGATAATCTGGAAATTTAGTTGTAGAAAGTACAGCTAATAGGATGAAAATTGCTGTTTCAGGCCCAATTAGCCCATTTTAGCTGCAGGTTTTGCAGTTAAAATCTAGAAATCCGCAATTCGCCCGAAAATAGCTGTACTAAATGCATTTAGCGGTGAATTCTGGAGAATCGACTTGAATGCGCATGACAGACAGATGCAATAACAGCAATATAGGACAGGTGGGCAGCAGACTCCGACTCTACAATAGAGAAGAAGGGATACTTCTAAGGAAAAGAGGGGTTTTGTGAAGACTTACCAGGGGTTAGACTTTGAGAAAATAACTGAAGAAGATATTCATGTCCTTACACCGATCATGAAACGTGCGTTTGACGAAGATACCCGTATTCATCTTGGAGAGGAGAGCGGCGGTCCTCCTGGATACGATAATGGTGACTTTTTACGAAAATATGCATTAAACAAAGATTCAACCTCATACAAAGTTTCGAAGGACGGAAATGTCATCGGCGCAATCATTCTTTGGATTAATCATTCAACTCATGAAAACTTCCTTGGCAATATTTTTATTGATATTGAAATGGAGAATCAAGGGGTTGGCAAAAAGGTCTGGGAATTTGTTGAATCTGAGTTCCCCAATACTAAGGTATGGAGGACGGAAACTCCGATTTTTTCTCGCAGAAACCATAATTTTTATGTTAATAAATGTGGCTTCCATGTTGTGAAAATAGAGAATCCAAAAAGCGTCGACGAAGGCAGCTTCATTCTTGAAAAGAGAATGAAATAGTCAATGAGCCGAGGGCGCTGTCCTTGTAACTATATATGTTGAACTAAAGAAAGTGCGGAATATAGAACAGGCCTCCGTCCGGATTTCCGGCGGAGGCCTGCTCGTTCTGCTTGCCTGGCTGCATTAACTCGTTTTCGATTTGTTATAAATGTCGAAGGCTACCGCAAGGAGTAGAACCAGACCCTTGATTCCTTGCTGCCAGTCTACGCCAAGGCCAATCAGAGACATACCGTTGTTCATGACGCCCATAACCAGACCGCCGATGATAGCGCCGATGACGGTACCGATCCCGCCAGAAGCGGAGGCGCCGCCGATGAAGCAGGCTGCGATAGCATCAAGCTCGAAGTTGATGCCGGCTTTTGGTGTAGCGGAGTTCAAACGAGCGGCGAAGATAAGGCCAGACAGAGCTGCCAAGGCACCCATGTTCACGAATACCCAGAACGTAACTTTCTTCGTCTTGACCCCGGACAGCTTGGCGGCTTTTTCGTTGCCACCAAGTGCGTAGATGTGGCGACCGGCGATCATGCGGTTCATGACGAAGGAGTAAATTGCGATCAGGAAGAACAGGATCACCAAAATGTTTGGCAAACCGTTGTAGGTAGCCAATACAAACGTGAAGATGTTGATAATAGCAACCAGGATAATGATTTGTGCAGCAAATATCCAGAAGGGCGGAGTTTCAAATTGATACTTGATTTGGGTACGGCGTTCGCGCACTTCTTGCCAGATGTACAGTACCGAGAGAATAATCCCAAGGGCGATCGTCAAGATGTGCAGGTTCTGGCCACCAAACCAGTCGGGGATAAACCCGGAGCTGATTCGTTGAAACGATTTTGGGAAAGGAGCGATCGACTGACCACCGAGTATAATCATCGTTAGACCACGGAAGAGAAGCATGCCGGCTAGTGTGACGATAAAGGCCGGTATTTTTACATAGGCGATCCAGTAGCCCTGCCAGGCTCCGATCAGTGCTCCGGCGGCGAGGGAGATGATGACCGCCAAGTATGTTGGCATTCCCATATCGATCATCATAATCCCGGCCAAGGCGCCGATAAAGGCGGCGACAGAACCGACCGAAAGGTCGATATGACCGGTAATGATGACGAGAACCATCCCGATGGCCAACACTAGAATGTAGCTATTTTGCAAAATCAGGTTTGTTATATTGAGCGGTTTCAGCAGGATTCCGTCCGTCAAAATTTGAAACAATACGGTGATAAACACCAAGGCAATAATCATGCCGTATTGGCGTATATTTTTTCTAAAAAGCTCTGTAATTGCTTGCATTCTGTCTACCCCCTGCCTCGTGTCATAGATTTCATTAGTACTTCCTGTGTGGCATCCTCACGGTTTACTTCACCGGTGATTCGACCCTCGCTCATCACGTAAATCCGGTCACACATCCCGAGAATTTCCGGCAACTCCGAAGAGATGAACAGAATGCCTTTTCCTTCGTCTGCGAGCTGGTTCACGATAGAGTAAATTTCATATTTGGCCCCGACGTCGATCCCGCGTGTCGGCTCATCGAGGATAAGTACTTCCGGCTGTGCATAAATCCATTTGCTTAGCACAACCTTCTGCTGATTACCTCCACTAAGGTTCATGGTTTTTTGCAAAATGCCGGGTGTTTTGATATTCAGCTTTTTCCGGTACTCCTCGGCGACGAGCACTTCTTCTTGCTCATTGATGACGCCTCGGCGAGATAGCTTCTTAAGACTGGTCAACGAAATATTTCGTTTAATATCGTCCATCAGAATGAGGCCGTAGTGTTTTCGGTCCTCGGTGACGTAAGCCACCCCATGCTCAATCGCATCGCTAATGCTGTTGAGATGAACTTCCTTGCCATGCAGGAATAGCTGTCCCTTGATGTGCTTACCGTAAGATCGTCCAAAAATACTCATAGCCAACTCGGTTCTTCCGGCCCCCATGAGGCCCGCGATCCCGACGATTTCTCCCTTACGGATATGCATGTTGATCTGCTCCAGCACCTTGCGATCTTCCTGCTGCGGATGAGACGCTTCCCAGTTTTTAACCTCGAAAATTTTGTCTCCGATCTTCGGAACGCGCTCTGGATAACGGTTAGTCAAGTCCCGGCCAACCATCCCTTTAATGATGACGTCCTCGGTTACTTCGTCCTTCACCATGTCCATCGTTTGTATTGTTCTGCCGTCTCGCAAAATGGTGACCGAATCGGCCACTTTTTTGATCTCATTCAGCTTGTGTGAAATGATGATTGAAGTGATTCCCTGGTTTTTTAGCTCCAGGATGAGGTCCAGCAGGTTTTCGCTGTCGTCTTCATTCAGCGCCGCCGTCGGTTCGTCCAGAATCAGCAGCTTGACCTGTTTGGACAACGCCTTGGCGATTTCCACCAGCTGCTGCTTGCCGACACCAAGTTCGATAACCTTCGTAGCCGGCGATTCGTCTAAGCCTACCGTTTTAAGCAGCTCTTTTGTTTTGATCGTCGTTTCATTCCAGTTGATAATCCCGCGGTTGTTCTGTTCATTGCCGAGAAAAATATTTTCCGCAATCGAAAGATAAGGGATCAGCGCCAGCTCCTGATGGATAATGACGATGCCGAGATCTTCGCTTTGCTTAATATCCTTAAATTCGCAAACGTTTCCTTTGAAAAGAATGTCGCCCTCATAAGATCCGTGCGGGTAAACACCGCTGAGTACTTTCATGAGTGTAGATTTGCCGGCACCATTCTCTCCGCAGAGTGCGTGAATTTCGCCTTCCGCTACTTTCAAATTCACATTACTGAGCGCTTTAACACCCGGAAATGTTTTGGTAATGCCTCTCATCTCCAAAATAATGTCGCGCAAGTGTCATCACCAGGCCTTTCTCCTCGTTGTACAAAAGTTTACGGCGGCGCGGCCGAGTAGACCGCCCGCCGCGAGTTCGGAGCTGAATCGTTCGTGTCAGTGATCTAAACCTTGATGATCGGCGAATTACAAGCCAAGTTCGTCTTTGCTGTAATACCCGGTTTCAACCAATTCCTTCTCAATATTGCTCTTATCTACAGATTTAGGGGCGATCAGGAAGGAAGGAACCACCTTCACACCGTTGTCGTAAGTTTTCGTGTCGTTGACCTCAGCTTCTGTACCTTCGAGAATGCTTTGTGCCATAGAAACGGCTTTCTTAGCAAGCTCACGTGTATCTTTAAAGACGGTTTGCGTTTGTTCGCCAGCCAAAATGGACTTGACCGAAGGAAGTTCTGCATCTTGACCGGTAACGATTGGTAGCGTTTTGTTGCCCGATCCGTAGCCTACACCTTTAAGGGAGGACAGGATGCCGATACTGATGCCGTCATATGGAGACAGAACGGCGTCCAGCTTTTCCGTCGTGTAGTGCGCGCTTAGCAGGTTATCCATCCGCGATTGAGCGGTAGCGCCGTCCCAGCGCAGTGTAGCGATTTGTTCCATCTTGGTTTGGCCGCTGCGTACAACCAGCTTGCCGGAATCGATATATGGCTTCAGTACAGACATTGCGCCGTTATAGAAGAAGTAAGCGTTGTTGTCATCCGGCGAGCCGCCGAACAGTTCGATGTTGAACGGTCCTTTGCCTTCTTTCAGACCAAGCTTATCTTCAATGTAAGAAGCTTGGAGCACGCCTACTTTGAAGTTGTCGAAGGTAGCATAGTAATCCACGTATTCGCTGTTCATGATCAAACGGTCATAAGCGACGACCTTGATGTTTTGATCGTGGGCTTTTTGCAGAACATCAGTGAGAGCGGCCCCGTCAATGGAGGCGATAACGAGAATTTTGACGCCTTTCGTAATCATGTTCTCGATTTGGGAAACCTGGTTTTCGACTACGTCTTCCCCGTACTGGAGATCCGTTCCGTAGCCAAGTGCTTGAAACTCCTTAACCATGTTGTTGCCGTCGTTAACCCAACGTTCCGACGATTTCGTCGGCATAGCAATCCCTACAGTTCCTTTTTCTCCGCCACCACCGGCACCGGCGTTGTTCTTAGCGCCGCCGCATGCGGTCAAAGAGATCATCAGAGTCAAAGCCAGCAGCAATGCAGTAATTTTTTTCATTCGCTTACCCCCTGGTTATTTGGTTATTCAACTGTCATTTAAACAACGTTCCGACGACTTCGTCGGCTTGGCGATCCCGCCAATTCCTGTTTTTGCTGCTCTGGTACCGCCCTTTGCGTGCCGCAAACGGTAAGTATAATCCTCAGAGCCCTAGCCAGTAGCGGTACAGTAATCTCTTTGTTTAGCTTACCCCCCTGGTTATTTGGTTATTCTTTTGTTTTGGATGCGCTTACAGTTGGAGTATAGCAAGGAACTAGGGGGGGCGTATTTACAATAAAGCTACTCTTTTTATAAAAAACAAACTAACTTTTGTGGGGGGAAGGGGGAGTTATTCCGATTTGCGGTCCTCCCCGTTAATGGCTCCTTTGCGGTATTGAAGGGGGGAAATTCCAGTGTTACGTTTGAAGGCGGTGCTAAAATAGTGCTGCGTTTCGTAACCAACTTGTTCTGATATATCGTAAATTGTCATTTCAGTGGAATTTAACAATTGAGCTGCTCTGCGGATACGAATCTGCGTCAGGTAACTATTAAAAGATACACCTAACTCCTGCTTGATCATCCGGCTTAAATAGACAGGGGAGGTCTGCAGGTCCTGGGCCATGGCCTCCAAAGTCAGCCCACTTTCTCCGAAATGCTCCAGCATGTATTGCTTCGCCCGGCGGACTAAGGGAGAGACAGCCGTTTCCTTCAGCACGGCGGATTTGCATTTGCGGTAAACGGCAGGCAGATGCATCATATCGCCGTTTCCTTCAGCCAGGTGAATGTCCACGGCGATCTTCAAATAGGTTCTCACTGACGAGCTGATTTGGTGAAATTTTGCCTCGGCCTCATAGTTCCAGAGCAAAACGATGATAAAGCCGAACAAATCACGGAAAATAACCTTGGTGTAAGGGGAGAGCAGCTCGGATGCGATGTTCTCCACGGCAAACAAATAGAGCTGCCGCTCATCTTCCTTCAGGGCCATCTGGGAGGCGGTCGGCTCAGGGAGTCGAATGACGCCGAGCCAATGCGGGCATTCGGAAGGCAGCTTTAGAAACTGCAACTGCTCCATAATTTCCGCAGTCGTCATGTTGCCTTCCATCCATTCCTGGCAAAACCGCTCGCGCAGCAGGGGGTAGCTGCGTGCAATTTGCCGGGAGGCGCTCAGTAAATGCTGCTGCTGCACCGCTTCCTCATCCAGCTCGTCCCGAACCTGACACAGCACCTTTTCGAGCTGGGCCGGGTTTGCCGGTTTCAGAATATAGTCCTTAACTTGAAAACGAATTGCTTTCTGCGCATAGGTAAACTCGTCGTGGCCGGTAATAACAATAATTTTGCAGTCCGGAAGCGCCTCCCGGACCCGCTTCATCAGCTCGATTCCGTCCATAATGGGCATATTCAAATCGACGAGCAGAATATGCACGGCATAATGGACCGCCAGCTCCAGCGCTTCCTCGCCGTCCTCTGCTTCGGCCACAACGTCCAGGCGCAGCTTATCCCAATCTACGCTTTCCCGAATTCCTTCCCGAATAATCATTTCATCATCGGCAATGAGCACCTTCCAGCGATAGTCTGAAGACGTATCGTCTCCGAGCCCGCCGATCGATTCAATCTTTGTTTCCTGGTTCTCGTTCATCATCGATCCTCTCCCATCGACTAAGGTTATCCCGAATCAGGGGATGGGTTACCGTAACAACCGTGCCTTGGCCTTCTTCGCTTTGAATGGTCAGGCCGTATTTAGTGCCAAATGTCAATCCGATCCGAGCCTGCACATTCATCATGCCGTATCCTTTTAAATCACCGCTGTTACCTTGCTGAGACGGCTGCAAAGGGGTGTGCATCGCGTCCGCTTTTACAACGTTATCGATTTTTTTCTGCAGGGCCGACAATTCTGCTTCTGACATACCTTTCCCGTTATCTCGAATCGTCATAATTAGATCGTTTTCGCTCAGCCCAGCCTCGATCCATACATGGCCCGGGCCGCGTCTTTCTTTGATGCCGTGATAGATGGCATTCTCTACGATCGGCTGCAAAACAAGCTTCAGCACATACACCTCTTGAATTTCAGGGGCGACATGGATCGTGTAATCCAGCTTGTTCTGATAACGCACATGCTGTATTTGCAAATAGCTGCGGATGTGCTCGATCTCATCGCTCAACGGAATAATGTCGTTGCCTTTACTAAGGCCGATCCGGAACAGCTTCGAGAGCGATTCCGCCATCTCGGCAATGTCCTCGGCGCCCTTCTTCCGGGCCATCCAGTGGATCGTATCAAGCGTATTGTACAGAAAATGCGGCTTAATATGCGCTTGCAAGCTGCGCAGCTCGGCTTCCCGTTTTTGCCGCTCCTGAAGCTCGGTTAATGACAGAAGTCGGTTTATTTGCTGCAGCATGGCATTGAAGCGACGTCCCAGCATGCCGATTTCGTCCGAGCGGTCGCCCCAATGACGGATCGCCAAATCCCCAGATTCCGCTTTCTGCATAAAGGAGGCCAATTGGTCGATCGGTCTGGATATCGAATAGGCCAGAAAGAACGAGGCAGTCATCCCAAGCAAGCAGACGGTAAAGACGAAGCTGACAACATAGAAGCGGATTTCCCGCATTTCGGCCGCAGAGTCCTTCAAGGCGAAAACTCCTACCGTTGTCCATCCCGTAAACGGGGAAACCCGGTAAATATATTGCATATCCCTTCCGCCTACTTTTTCGGAATAGGTACCTGAACCATTTTTATTCAGCTTCGCTAGCGGGATTCGGTGGATATAGGGGTCCGACGGTGCATAAATAAAACCCCCATTGCCGTCCAGAACGGTTAAATAGCCCGTTTTTCCAAGTCTTACGTCTTGAGCCGTTTCCGCGATTACGCGCAGCTTCAGGTCAATCAGCACAACTCCCTTGACCTTTTGGGTATCCGGGTCCAGTATAGCCCGGACGACGGAAATGACTTCGCTGCCTTTGTAATTGACGTGGGTTGTCACGTTACGTTGGTACGGGTGGCCGAGTATTTTGAAAATCCCGTTGTTGCGCACAGCTTCTTGATACCAAAATTCGTGGGTGAGGCTGTCCGATGTTCTCGCGTACATCTCGTTGCTGACGTAGTCTCCGCGGCTGTTTACGACGAGCACGCCGGCCACTTCTGAATAAAGCGTCGTAAATCCTTGCAGAAATTGCCGCATTTCGTAATGGTCCGTAGCCATATCGGTGTCCGCACCGTTTTGACGAATCGCTGTTCCGGGTTCCGCATTACCTGCAAGAAATTGCTGTACCTCTGGATTAAAGGAAATAAAGAAGGTGATATTCTGCAAATTTTCCACATAGGTTTCGAGCGTTTTATTTACCTTGCTGATCAACTGCAGTGTATTGTCTGTCGTTTGGCGTTCAATGATCCGTTCTACCGTCCAGTTCGTCAATAGCCCCAGACCGATGGAGGGCAAAATGCTGATCAGCAAAAAATGAATGATTAATTTATAGCGGATCGGCAAATTGTTGAACGCCAGGCGGCGTAGTTCCCATTTCGATTTATTTAGCATAGTAATCCGTCACATTCTGTCTTGTCACGACGGTAATGCCGGTATCCACTTGCGTTGGTACAAGCTTGGAGCCGGGGCTTTGCGGTGTATTCAGCCCATGCTTTAACGAAAATAAAAACTGTAGAGACCAATACCCCATATTCCAGGTGCCTTGGGCCATCGTGGCGGAAATGTCACCGCTTCTGACAAGATCAAGCGTTCCTTTATCAGTGTCGAAGCTAATGATTTTCGGCCGGCCGTTTCCTTCGTAGGAGCGTACCGCTTCTGCTACGCCGATGCCGCCATTGGCCTCTGTTGCGAAAATACCGGATATTTCCGGATGATCCCGCAATATTTCCTCAGCGGCCTTCCGGGAGACCAATTGATCACCTTTGCCGTTCTTAATCGTTACGACCTGCATGTCTTGAAACTCCCGGGATATTGTATCGGTAAACCCATCGGTGCGAGCTTGGTGGTTTTGCTGGTTCGGCGTCGTCACTACCGCGACCTCTCCGCGCTGCCCGGTCAGCTCGGCCATTTTGCGAGCGGCCTCTACACCGGCGGAATAGTTGTTCGTGCCAAGGAACGAATAAGCTTTACTGCCGGCGGCATCGGAATCGAACAAGACGACCGGGATGCCCGCCTCGACCGCCTTGTTGATCGTGGGTGTCAGATCCACTGGGTGAATGGCGGATATAGCAATGCCGGCTGGTTTTTTGGCAATCGCCTGTTCCAGGACAGTGATCTGCTCATGGATGTCGCGCTGGGTCGCGCCGCGGTATTCTACCGAGACGCCCAGCGCCTGAGCCGCATCCTCGAAACCCTTCAGCCCGCTTTTCCAATAATCGATCCCTCTTTGAAAAGTGATCATGACGTATCTTTCATCAATTTCCCCGTGTAGGCCTCCGGTCATCCATGGCTCCTCGGCCCGGCTCTGAGCACGGTAATCCAGCACATACAGCAGGAAACAGGCAACTAGCAGCAAATAAACGATCCACAATTTTTTCATGATGAAACCCCTTTCACAAAACGGGTGAGCAAACAGAGATAAAACAGTTATAGATCATCATACTATGTTTTATCCAAAAATTTAATTATGATTTCAATGGAAGTTACAAATGTGAGCTTAAGTAATCTTCTTATATTCATTAGGAGTCAAACCGACCATACGCTTAAAAAGCTTGTTGAAATAGGCAGGATCGGGGTACCCGACGGTGCGGCCGATCTCGTGGATTTTGAGTTCGTTCGACGCTCGCAGCAAGTGTTTGGCTTTCTTAATCCGAAACTCGATCAGGTAGTCAGTAATCGTCATTCCAGTTTCCTGCTTGAACAGCTTACTTAAGTAGCTTGGCGTCAAATACACCAGGTTAGCCAGATAGGTTAATTCTGCAGGCTGATCATAGTGATCGGCGATCCAGCGTTTTACCGTTTCTACCGATTTGCCGGCCAGCGCCAAGCGCCCTGTTCTAATCCGATCCAGGATTCCGATAAATTCCCCGATAAATTTTCGCTGAATTTCACGAAAGCTAAGGCAGCTTGCGAGTGCTGCTTCGAGGTCATTTCCAAGTACAGGACTGCATGCTTTTCCCCATTCGTGCAGCTCGGCCGAAGCGGTCTCGATGATGAGACGGCATAGTAAAGCAAATGATTCTAACGGGATTTTTTGTTTCAAAACTTGATCAAAGATGCCCTCCAGGCACGTTTTTGTCTGCGGTATGCTCAATATTTGCAGCGCATTGACCAAATCATCCCGGTAAGCAGCAAACAATTCAGTGGTGTCTGACCGGGTACCTGGTTCGCGGATATCGAGGATATGGCTGTATCCCCATAGCTCAGGCAAGTAAATTCCAAATTCGCATGCTCGTTTCGCCTCAGCATATGCCTGATTTAGGAGGTCAGGCTCATGATAGCATGGGCTGGAACCAACTAGAATTCGTCCGAGGGGACATACTGCTTGAATTTCCTTGGCGAGGCCCCGAATTTCACCGTCACCAGGCTCTTTAGAAAAATAACATACTAAAGCAAGTCCTGCCTCGCCAGTATCCACCAGATCCCAATTGCGAGAGGAGGTACAATGTTCAAAATGCCGTATACTGTTTTGCAGCCCGTCAAGATCACTGCTTTTGAAGACGAAGACGTTAAAATAAGCCCCGGGCAGCGATAACCGCGGAAGCTTGGTGCAAAGCCCGGGCGAGCATTTTATGTAAGAGAGCAGCAGCCCCTGCCGGATATGCTGTTCTTTGTTTTGTAACGCTGTTTTTTCCTCATCCAACGTATAGAGCAAATGGAACAACTGCTTTTTATTGATCGGCTTCAGCAGGTAGTCAACAGCAGAATAACGGAGTGCTTGCCGGGCATATTCAAAATCGGTGAACCCGCTCATCATGATGCAGCGGATTTCCGGACGACAGCTTTTTACTTGCTTGATTAATTCCAGCCCATCTAGGACAGGCATCCTGATATCGGTGATAATCACATCGATCTCTTCTTCGTTCATGAAATCGAGAATCTGCTGACCATTGGCAAATAAGCCAGCCACGACAAATCGCCAGCTTTCTTTGCCGATGATTTTGCCGAGTCCTTCGCGGATCGAAGCTTCATCGTCAACAATCACGATTCGCAGCATTAGCTTCCCTCCTTAACACATGGTTGATTTCAACGCTCGACTTAGATCGGACCGTGTTACTTCCTTGACGCATCTACGCCGAGCAGGCCGGTAATTTTTAAAGTGACGGTGGTTCCTAGTCCCGGTTTGCTGTTGACGGTAAGCAGTGAGCTGGGACCGTAATGAAGCTTGATCCGCTCATAAACATTGCGGAGCCCGATTCCGAATTTATCCGCCTTTCCATCCCTCAAGCTGTGATTTAGAGAGAGCAGACGCTCCCCGGTCATACCCACCCCGTCATCGTGTATGGCAAAGAGGACATCGCTGCGGTCAGTCCATCCCTTAATCGTGATCGTGCCGGTGCCATCCCGCTTTTCCAGTCCATGAAAAACAGCGTTTTCGACAATTGGCTGGAACACCAGCTTGGTGATCGGCAGCGAATAAAGGTGATCCGGAATATCTAACCGAAACGCAAACTTATCCGGGAAACGGATCTGCAGAAGGAACAAATAATTACGAACATGCTCGATTTCTTGACCTACCGTGACGCTTTCGTCGGCGCTCCGGGTAATACTATAGCGAAGCAACTGACCTAGCAGGTAAGTAAGCTCGGCAACCTGGTCGTCGTCATTCAGTTCTGCAAGCATCCGGATCGATTCAAGCGTATTGTAAATAAAATGCGGATTAATCTGATTTTGCAGTGCCAGCATATCGGCTTGTTGTTTACTTTTTTCGGTTTCATGCACCTCGTCCAGTAGATCCCTGACGCGTCTGACCATTCGATTAAAGTGGCTGCCTAGCATGCCAATTTCGTCGTTGTATTTTACGTTTACCCATACATCAAGATTGCCGCGCTGCACCTGTTTCATTAACTGAACGGTCCGTTTGAGGGGCTTCGTAAGTGCATAGGACAAAAGAATAGCAACCATAAGAGCGAATGAAATGATGGATAAGGTGGTGATGATTAGCGCATTCCGGTTCTGCTTCATAGGCGCTAGCAGCTCGGTTATCGGCATGTAGACCAAGGTCTTCCACCCAGTCTGCTCTGACACCGTGTAGACGGCAATATACGGCTTGCCATCCATTTCGAGCTGGAAGCTGCCGCGTGGTTTCGCAGCCTTGCCCAGCAGGAGCCTTTGACTCAAATCCTCCCCAAGCTTTGCAGGGTTGCTGTTGTAGACGACCTTCCCATATTCGTCCACGATAAAGGCGTCTCCATGAGTAACGGCATTCAGGGGATTTATAATCCCCTCGAACAGCCGAGTATCGACATCGATCGCGATGATACCGATATCCTTTAGCGAGCTGGTGGATTGAACGGATCGGATGACGGTAAATACTTGGCGAGTTTCGTTTTCATTGACACGAATTGGATGGGTTCCGACAAGAGCCGGAGCTGTGCCGTATTTTCTAGCTAGCTGTTTCCAACCCTCCAGTCTAGTTTCCGGGTACAGCGCGTTTATTCCAGGTTTTCGACTAAAAAATACTGCATCGTAGCGGTCCACCAGATAGGCGGACAAAATTTCTTCTTTCGTATTGTTTAAGTACAACAGAAAGATGTCGATCGTCGTTCGTTTATCCCAGTCAGCTCCCCGCTGATCCAAATACTTCTGCACATCCTTGTTGTAAAGCGGAAGGATCGTATACCGTTTTAAATCCGCAATATAGCGATCCACTTTGTCCATGGCGTTATCCGTCATTTGATTGGCGGCTGCGGTGGTGCTGCTCTGAACCAAAGAAAAGCTGGATCTGTAAGAAATGAAGCTAACATAGGTGATCGGCAGAGAAATAAGGAAAATAAAGATGATCACCAGTTTCTTCTGCATGGACAAGTTGGCAAAGCACAGCCAGACTTTTCGAGTCAGATTGCTTATCATTTTACCGCACCGGTGGTAACACCTTCAAAAATATATTTTTGCAGGAGGAAATACAGCACCACGGTCGGGAGGAGGATGAGCAAAATTGCCGCACTGATCAGGTTCCAATCCGCTATGTTGACACCTTGAAACCGCATCAACACCGTTGTGACAACACCCAGGCTTTGCTTGGGCATATATAAATACGGCGTGTACATATCGTTATAAATGCTAATTGTCTTTAAAATAATTAACGTGGCCGTCGCCGGTGTCAGCAGCGGGAAAATGATCGAGCGATAAATTCGGAACAGCGAGGCTCCTTCCACCATCGCATTCTCGTCGAGATCGACCGGAATGTTGCGTATAAACTGCAAATAAAGAATGATTTGAATGACATCCGCTCCAATATACAAAATGATCGGGGCGCCAAGCGTGTTGTATAAGCCCAGTGACTTGATAATTCCGAAGGTAGCGACCTGGGTCGTAATGCCGGGAATGACGGTAGCGAACAGATAAAGGCCGAAAACGGCTTTTTTTAGTTTGAAAGAAAACCTTCCAAGCACGTAAGCGACCATCGTTCCGAACAAAATGTTAAAGAAGAGGGAAACGCAAATGATGATCAGCGTATTGCCGAATCCGCTTAACAGCCCGCCTCGCTCAAATACGACCCGGAAATTGTCAAAGTTAAGGAAGCTCTTCGGAAGCGCCATCGTGCTGGCCGTATTAAACTCATCGCCGGATTTGAAAGAGTTAACGATAACGATATATGGAGGGAACAAAACAACAAAAACTCCAATCAGCAGGGTGATGTATTTTAACACGTCGAGCAAGGCGAATTTGCTTCGTTTCATTTGGTGTCTCCTCCTCTGCTAAGAACAAACTGCTGAAGCGCCACGACCGCGATGACGAACAGCAGCAGGATAATGCTCATCGCCGAAGCCAGACCGTAATGATTGTAGGCAAAGGCAGTTTCTACTACACGCTGTACGTAAGTTTGGCTTGCTCCAGCCGGGCCGCCTTTCGTCAAAACAAAAGGAAGGTCGAACACTTCCAGGGCGCCGGTAACGGTAAGGAACAGGTTTAACTGAATGACCGACTTCATGTTCGGCAGTGTAATCCGCCAAAACGTCTGCATTGCACCGGCCCCGTCGATTTTAGCGGCTTCGTAAATATCCCGGGGGATGGCCTGCAGAGATGCAATATAAATCACCATGTTGTACCCCATGAAACGCCAAAGGCCTGTCGAGGCCAGGGAATAGTTGACGAGGCCTTCGGTTCCGAGCCAGCTCGTTTCGCCCAGCCCGGTCAGCCCGAGGCTTTGCAAAAATAAGTTCAGCGAGCCTTGGGTGGTGTCGAACACGTAGCCAAACATGAAAGCGACGGCGACGCCGTTCATGATATAGGGGAGAAACAGCAGCAGGCGAAACGCGTTTCTGCCCCGCAGCCTGCCGTTTAAGATGACGGCAAAATAAATGGCGACGATATTTTGAATAATACCCATAATGAAATAAGCGAAGTTGTGGGCAAATACGCCGAAGATGTCGGGGTTTGAGAACACCTCTTTATAATTACTTAACCCGACCCACGGTTTTTCTGGGCTGTATCCGTCCCAATCGGTGAAGCTGAACATCACCAGCTTTACTGCGGGGTAGTAGGTGAAGAGTAAGAGTAGGGTAAGCGGAATTAACAAAAATGAGACGATGATGATATTTTTTTGCGATTTGTAGGATAGGGTTCCAAACATCTACGTTCCCTTCTTTCCGTCGGCTTATGTGGAAAGCCAAATGGATTATCGCTGAAACCGACAATCCATTTGGCACTGTTTTTCTCTTGTTATCTACTTGAATTTTGAAGTCGCCGGGTCAATAGCCCAACTCCTGCTTGGCTTTCGCCCACGCTTTATTCCATTTATCAAGAACGGCCTGCGGATCTTTCGCCAGCACAAATTCTTGGGCAATCGCCGGCAGGTCGATTTGCGCTTTATTAGAAATTTCGATCACTTTCGGATCATCGGGCATACCTTCTTGCAGTTCTACACCGGTGGCCTGAAAGTCAGCCAGTTGCGTCAGCTTCGATTCCCGGCCCTTCAGCGGGGAAATGAACCCGGCGAAGTCCTCGTATCCGGAATCCTCCAGCATCCATTTCAGAAAGGCCTTTGTTGCCTCCAGGTTTTTGCTGTTTTTGTTAACCGCATAGAAAAAGTCAGGGTTGAATGCAGCTCTAAGCTCTCCCGAATTGTCGAAAGGAAGCGGGAAGAAGCCGATGTTATCGGATTTGGCCCCAACGCCGATCACCTGGTTGATCACCCAGTTGCCAAGGAAATACATGCCCATTTTGCCGTTTGCCACATCTTTTTTGGACTGCTCCCAGTTCGTCGAATTGATGTCTTTTTCTAAATACCCTTTATCGGCTAGTTCTTTGATCAAGCTCATTGCCTTGCCGTAACCGTTATCCATCGTAAACGGGGCTTCCATATTGATTCGTGAATTCGGAAAATCCCGGTTGTTTTCAATCACTCTAGGCATGTCATAAACCCAGCTGCCCAGAGGCCATTTGTCTTTGAAGTTGGAGGCAAGGGGAATGACGCCGTTTTGCTTCAGTTTTTCGCAGGCCGCTAAAAACTCGTCCCAAGTTTTTGGGATTTCCGTTATTCCGGCATCGGCAAAGGCTTTTTTGTTGTAAACGATTCCAGAAGTAGAGTTGCCAGTCGTTATCCCATAGAGCTTGCCGTCATAAGCTTTAAAATCTTTGAAGGTAATTTCTGAGCTAAGGCCCAGGTCGTCCAGCGGCGCAAAGTATTTGGGCAAATCTGAGTTAGGAATGTCAGGAATGAACATCAGGTCCGGAAGCTCACCACTGGCCATACGAACCTTGGCCTGCTGATTATAGTCCGTTTGGCTCGCTTCAAATTCGATCTTGATGTCCGGGTACTTTTCATTGAAACGTTTGACGTACTCGTCGTATTCTTTGCCAATCATGTCGGTACGGTTGGTGAGGAAGGTTACTTTGCCGCTGAGTGGTTTGGCTTCGTTACCGGTTTTGCCTTGCTCTTTCCCCGAGTTGGCCGTGTTTTTGGCATTATCTGCGCTGTTGTCGGTGCCGTTTCCTCCGCCGCAGCCTGACAGCACACCGGTTAAAGCAAAGACGAGCATAAAAGGAATTAAAAAGTGCTTTTTCAATTTCATCGCTCCTTATTCAAAATAATGTCAGCGCTTACAAACTTATTGTAACTGTTTGTTATAATAATGAAAATGTACTGTGTTATTATTAATTGTCTTCATTTTGCTTGTTTTAACGAGCGAGATACGGCGTATATATGATTTGAGTCTAAAAGCAGTGTAAATAGGTAAATTTATTTTAATAACTAAAACTAACAAAGCACTAACAAAATCATTGAAAATTAGTTATAATGAGTCATATCTTACATTCCTAATGGAGGGCTTTATGAACAACTATCAATATATGTTGAGCGATTGGAGCTTTAAAGCGTGTGACGAGGAAACGTGGCTGCCGGCACATGTGCCAGGGACAGTGCACACCGATTTGCTGGCCAACGGCATTATTTCAGATCCTTTTTACGGAACGAATGAAGAGAAGCTGCAGTGGATTGATAAAAAGGATTGGGAGTACCGGGCGAGCTTCGAGCTTGATCCTGCTTGGGAGACGCTGGCGCATGTTGACATCGTCTTTGACGGGCTAGACACCTATGCGGATGTATCCATTAATGGCGTGCACGCCTTGTCGGCCGATAATATGTTTCGCCGCTGGCGAGCGGACATAAAGCCCTTGCTGCACAAAGGCATGAATACGATCGTCGTTCGGTTCCGCTCTCCGATCGCCGAGGATTTACCGAAGCTGGAGAAGCTCGGCTACGCGCTTCCCGCATCAAATGATCAGTCGGAGCTCGGCGGGATGGGAGAACAAAGAGTTAGCATTTTTGCCCGTAAAGCCCCTTACCATTACGGCTGGGACTGGGGACCGCGTTTTGTAACGAGCGGCATTTGGCGTGAGGCTCGGATCGAGGGCTGGTCAGGACCTGCCATGACCGACTTGTTCATTCGCCAGGACCAGGTGACAGCGGAAGCGGCAAAGCTGACCGCCCTTGTATCCATCGACTCGACCGAAGGCTGGGAGGGCGTGCTTCGCGTGTCCACGGATGAGTTGGTATGGGAGAAAAAGATCTCCTTGCAGCCTGGCGTGCAGGAAGTTGAATTGGAGCTGTTCATGCAAAATCCCCGGCTTTGGTGGTGCCGCGGGCTCGGTGAGCCATCGCTGTACCATTTCCGCGCGGAACTTGTGGAGCCGGCGCAGAATCGGACTGTAGCGGAAAGATCGGTAAGAACAGGGCTGCGTCAAATTAAGCTAGTTCGTGAAAAAGACGAAGCCGGCGCGTCCTTTCGCTTTGAGCTAAATGGAGTTCCTGTGTTTGCCAAAGGCGCCAACCATATCCCGAACGACAGCTTTGTAACGGAAGTAACGCATGAGCGCTACCGGCATGAGATCGCCACGGCTGCGGAATGCGGTATGAACATGCTTCGCGTTTGGGGCGGCGGCATTTACGAGGCCGATATTTTTTACGAGCTGTGCGATGAATATGGACTTCTGGTATGGCAGGACTTTATGTTTGCCTGCAGTATGTATCCGGGGGACGAGGCGTTTCTAAGCAATATCGCTCTGGAAGCCGAGGACAATATTAAGCGTCTGCGGAACCATCCATGTCTCGCTTTATGGTGTGGGAACAACGAGATCGACTCGGCCTGGGCCCACTACGTGAAAGCGGGCTGGGGCTGGAAGGAGAAATATGACTCAGACCAGCGCGAGCGCATTTGGGCTGATTACGAAGCCATATTCCATGACGTTTTACCAAAGGCGGTGGAACGGTTCGCGGGTGGGATTGATTACTGGCCTTCCTCACCGCTGCGGGAATTGACAGGGGATGCGAATCAGCACGCTCATCAGTTGTCCGGGGAAGGGGACATTCACTACTGGGGCGTTTGGCATGCCGTGGAGCCGTTTGCGAATTATCATACGCATATCGGACGGTTTATGAGCGAATACGGGTTTCAATCCTTTCCAGAGCTGGACTCTGTCTTAAAGTATGCACCAGAAACCGAGCTCGCGCTGGAATCCGACATTATGCTCGCCCATCAGAAGAACGGACGGGGCAATCAGCTAATAAAGGAATACATGGACATGTATTTGCCTACGCCAAAAGATTTTAAATCGTTCCTATATATGAGCCAGGTGCTGCAGGCTCAGGCGATTCAAACGGCGATCGAGGCTCACCGCGTTCATAAGCCATATTGCATGGGGACGCTTTACTGGCAAATGAACGATTGCTGGCCGGTAGCTTCCTGGGCCGGAATGGATTATTACGGACGCTGGAAGGCACTGCAGTATGTAGTCCGCAGAAGCTTCCGCGACTTGATGTTAACGGTTCAAGAGTCCAAGGATGGAGAGATCGCAGTTTCGGTGGTATCTGATTTGCGGCACGATACTCAAGGGGTGCTCCGGTTATCGCTCTATGATATCCATGGAGGACTGCTAGCGGAAAAAACCTACTCGGTGCATGCCTTTGCCGATTCCGTTAGTCATGTATGCACACTTCACTTTGAGGATTTGCTCGAAGGGCGAGATCCGGCTGGGGTCGTGTTGAACGCAGGACTGGAGCTGAACGGGGAGACGGTGGACAGTAAGCCGTACTATTTCGTACCGGCTAAGGATCTCGCACTGCCAAAGGCGAAGATTGCTGTCCGGGAGGTTCCAGGTTCTCAGGGAACCGCCTTCGAACTGAAAAGCGATGTGCTGGTACGCCAAGTATGGATTTCCGCGGAGCATGAAGGCATCTTTTCCGACAATTTCTTCGATTTGCTGCCCGGTGTTCCGATGATGGTAGAATTTAGACAACGCGGCGGGAGCACAAGCAGTGAGGCCTTTGTTTCAGGGGTTCCTGGCAAGCTGCAGGTGCGGTCAATGGTCGATTTTATCATGGATTAGACTCTGGATTTTACCGTGCTATAATATACAGATAGAAAACCGTGGTTTTCGTAAAAACGGGGCAACACTCCAGGGAAAAGAGATGGGGAAACATACTTACTTCCAGACACTACAAATTCATTGAAACCTTTATACTAATTTTTGCAAAGTTGCTGCTGTTAAGGTTTTTCTTTTATGGCGGACTTCATGTCAGAGGTCTCCCTGGCGAGGTTCTGTCCGTACTGGCGCTGTTATGCTTGGTGGAGCTGATTACGCCATCCAAAGGAAAGTCGGCCGTTTATTGGGTATTCAACTTCCTGTTATCATTCACGCTGTTCGCCGCAACGGTCTATTACGCTTATTTTGGAACGGTACCTACCTATGCGGTGCTTAGCGGTTTAAACCAGGTGCCGGAAGTGAAGGCTAGCGTCGGGGCATTGTTACAACCTCAGCAGTTCTTATATTTTGTCGATTTATTTATACTGGCTATTATCGCGATCGTTCGGTCCGTCAATCGGAGACGCCGCGGAGGTTTCAGCTCCGGCTATAGCATCAATGTCCGTTCAGTAAGAGAGTTGAGCTTTCGCTCACGACGTCCGCGCGGTGGACTGTTCTGGAAGGTAGGCGTTTCCTTTGTGATGATCGTCAGCCTGCTGCTCTCCGGGATATACATCCATTCGGGCAAAGGAATTGACAACGAGCTGGTCAGAGCTGAAAGCGTCGGCTTCCTGAATTTTCAGGTGGATGCCGCTCTACGCAACCAAGAAGCGGAACAGAAGATTGCGGAAGGGGATCTCAAAGAGACAATCGCCAAAATCAAGCAGCTGGAGCAAAGCTATCCATATCGTACGAGTGGGCAGGCGAGTAAGGCTGAATATTTTGGAGCGGCAAAAGGAAAGAATCTCATCATTGTTCAAATGGAGTCTTTTCAAAACTTTCCGATTAATCAGAAGTTGAACGGTCAGGAAATTACGCCTGTTCTAAACGGGCTTGCCAAGGAAGGATTCTACTTCCCGCACGTGTTCCAGCAGATTGGTCCAGGAAATACCTCGGATGCCGAGTTTATGTCTAATACGTCGATTTACCCTACGGCCGAGATCGCCATGTCGACGGGCTACGGCGACCGCGAGCTGCCAAGCTTGCCTCGTCTGCTGCAAAAAAAGGGTTATGAAGCAAATACGTTTCACATTAACAAGGTAACCTTCTGGGATCGCAACAAGCTGTATCCGGCACTCAATTTCGATAAATATTATGATAAGCCATACTACACAAACGATCATTTTAATGATTTTGGTGCGTCCGATGAGGAAATGTACCGAGTTGGGATTGAAAAACTGACGGAGATCAAGGCGCAAAACAAGCCGTTTTACGCGCAGTTCGTTACCACATCGAGCCACTCCCCGTTTGTCGTCCCGAAGGACCGGCGGCATATCACTATCCCGGCTGATCTGGAGGGGACGACGTTAGGCAACTATATCGCTGCGATCAACTATACGGATTATGCAATCGGTACTTTGATCGATCGGCTGAAGCAAGCGGGAATGTGGGACAATACGATGCTCGTATTTTACGGGGATCATTTTGGAATACAGCCGGATGCGGTAAGTCCTGAGGAAATCACAGACAAAGTGGGTGTTCCTTACGACGACCGGATCAGCCGCTTCAATATTCCGTTAATCATGCATATTCCAGGCGGGAAATCCGGTCAAGTTGTAGAGCGCACCGGTGGTCAGGTAGACATTTTGCCAACGATCGCCAATTTGCTTGGGGTATCGCTTGAGGATGAGGGCTTTACGGCAATGGGACACGATTTACTAAATGTCGATCGTAACGTGATGGGGATGCGGTATTATTTGCCGACCGGGTCGTTCTTTAACGATGAAGTGATGTTCGTTCCGGGCAAAGGGTTCGACGATGGTACGGCGGTCTCGCTGAAGACGCTCCAGCCTGTAACCGACATCTCCGCATATCGCACGGATTATGATTACGTTCTGAAGCTGATGAAGCTGTCGGATGAGTATGTGAAGCTGCTCCCCAAACGGGGACAGTAACTAATCAAAACAGGAAAGAATCAAAAACGGACCGGGCATTTCGCTCTGGTCCGTTTTCTATGAGTTATGCTATTCTTCGATAAATGGTTATTCCTCGGTCATCACAACAGTAACGATTTGCACACAAAAAAACCTGGCGGTGATTTCCGCCAGGTTTTCTCTTAACTATAAGTTCAACTGGTTATCGCAGCATACCTGGTATGTACGCTGTTTGCGATCAACTCCGGCAGCTCCCTGACCTGTTCCTCATAGGCTTCTTGAGATAAGCTCCCCTGCAGGACACGCTGCATTAGCAGTTCCTTCATCTGGTCAACCTGAAGATCGATTACGCGATCTGCATCCTGCTCATGAGATTCAGCGATATCCGCCAGCGATTGTCCCTCAAGCAGCGCTTCATACACTTCTTGATCCGAGGACATGCCAAGCAGGCTGTTAAGCTCATCCCGCGGGTTTTCGGTTTTGTCAGGGCTGCTGAAGCTGGTCGGCTTGGATGGATTTGCAGCGTAAGCCAAGCTGGACAAATAACCGGACAAACTTGGACTTAGTGTAATCACAAACGCCATCGTGCCAACAATGATAACCTGTTTTATTTTCATAGTGTAATATCCTCTCCGAATGGGTTGTTGTTCATTGGGGTTAAAGTTGCCTGTCTTAAAATAATACGAATGAGAAGGAAATGAAGTTTCAAATGAGAATAGATTCCCTTTTACTCATTTTTGGTAAATTTTTTTCAATAAGCCGCCTAGGGAGAGAAACTTTTGCCAGTATTAGAACGTCAAATGGGGAGTAGGCAATATTTAACACTTATTTTGCCAAAATATAGGAGGGTAAACGAGTGAGGAAGTTTTTATCGGCTTTTTTATCGGCAATGCTAGTCATTCCGTTGCTGCTGCAAACACAAGCGCAAGCGGCCGCAGGTATTAGTGTTTATATTGACGGGAGCCGTCTGGCGACGGATCAAGCACCTGTCACGATCAAGGGTCGGGTTATGCTGCCGATGCGTGCCATATTTGAGGCGCTCGGTGCGACGGTATCCTGGAATGGGGCACAGCAAACCGTGACCGCGCAAAAAGATGGTACGAAGATCGTACTGAAAATGAAGAATAAAGCTGCGATGATTAACAATGAAGGTATCCTGCTTGATGTACCGGCTCAAAGCGTGAAGGGAAGAACGATGGTACCTGTCCGTTTTGTGAGCGAGGCGCTCGGTCAGGAAGTGAACTGGGACAGCAGAAGTAAAATCGTTACGATCATCACTTCCGGTTCCGGCGGGGATGATCAGCCAGGGTCGTCGGATCCATATCCGGTTTCGTACGTTACCGGTCGTGATGTGGGAGATGCCGGAGACGGACGCGACCTTGAGGTCAGCTTCTCGAAGTCGTCCAATGAATCCCGCGTTGACCATTATCGGGTATTTGTTGTGAAGTCCGGAAATGCATCCAGCTTCAATTTGACGGCGGCTCAAAGAGTATCGTCAGGCAACTACACGACATTGTCAGCCACCGGCAACGATCCGGTCGTTAGACTTACGTCCAGCTCGCGTGACGTAGACGGCGCACTCATCCGAGAAAATCAGCCTTACGCTGCGTTTGTATTAGCCGTAGGCAAAGGGAACAGCTCGAATGCGCTCTCAAGCGCTTCTCCGGTTGTGACACTGGATCGGGATAACTCGGTACCGGCTGCGACGAATGTGAATGTGAGCGATATTAATGACTATGGTGATGGTCGGGATTTAACCGTTAGCTTTACCAGACCGCAAAATGAGAGCAGCATCAACAACTACCGGATTTTTGTTGTTAAGACGAAAGATGCCGGATCCTTTAATCTGGCTGCGGCTAACAACGTGTCCAGCTCATATTCAACGGTCGTTTATAAATCCGGCAGCAGCTCAACGCTGACGGGAACGCTGTCCTCCTCGTCGAGAGATACCTCTGGCGAATTGATCAAGAATGGAGTTCCGTACACTGTATTTGTGATGTCCGTTAGCAATAATACGAATACGATAGCCAGCAAGTTGTCTACGGGATCGTCTTCAATCACGCTTAGCATCGGTTCCAACACGCCGGTCATCAATAAGGTTGAAGATATAAACGATAACGGGGATGGTCGGGATTTACGAGTGACCTTTACGCGGGTCGCCGATGAATCCAAAATCAGCGCTTACCGGATCTTCGTAGTGAAAGACAGCAATTATTCTTACTTCAATTTGACGAAAGCCAATGGCGTATCCGGTTGGAATTATACGCAGGTGAATAAGACCGGAGGAAATACCCTGACTCAGACGCTCTCTTCCGGGGCGCGGGACGTTGACGGGGATACGATCCGTAACGGTGTTAACTATCGGGTATTTGTTATGGCGGTAGGCAGTGGTTATTACAATGGAACTAACACCTTATCCTCCGCTTCCAGCGTAATTACATTGATGAACAGCTACAGCGTCGGTGTGGTTTCAAATCTGGCATTAAGCGATGTGAGTGATTATAACGACGGTCGCGACCTGCGGGTATCCTTTAACCGGGCATCGGATGAATCGAACATCAGCCACTACCGGATCATGGTCGTGAAATCGCAGTATGCGGGCAGCTTTGATCTATCCAAAGCCAATGCGGTTAACAGCGATAGATACACGTATGTAAGCAAGAACGGGTACACGCTCTCCCAAGTACTGTCATCCGGGGCAAAGGATGTCGATGGATCGACGATTCGAAACGGTGTCAGCTACCGTGTCTTTGTTCTTTCGGTAAGCAACAACAGCAACTATATTGCGAATGCGTTGTCCTCTTATTCGTCGGAGATCACACTCACGAACAATTTTAACAACGTAGGGCAAGTATCCAATATTGTGGCATCCGATGTTGCCGACAACAATGATGGCCGCGACCTTCAGGTTCAATTTAACCGCGCATCGGATGAGTCGAACATCAGTCATTATCGGATTATGGTTGTTAAATCGCAATATGCCGGCAGCTTTGACTTGTCCATGGCTAATGCGGTTTCCAGCGATAGATACACGTATGTAAGCAAGAACGGAAACGTTCTGAAGCAGACGCTCAGTTCCTGGGCAAAAGATGTCGATGGAGCGGCTATTCGAAACGGCGTCAGCTACCGTATCTTTGTTCTATCGTTAAGCAACAACAACACAACGAATGCGTTGACCTCCTATTCATCTTCACCGGAGATTACACTGACGAACAATTTCAATAGTGTAGGTCCGGCTTCTAATGTCGTTGCGACCGATATAGCGGACAATAAAGATGGCCGTGACCTTCAGGTTCAATTCAACCGTGCTGCGGACGAAACGAACATCAGCCATTATCGGGTCATGGTCGTGAAGTCGCAAAATGCGGGCAGCTTCGATGTGAAAAGAGCTGAAGCGGTTGATGGTTCTCGATACACCTATGTCAGCAAGAACGGAAACGTTCTAAAGCTGACACTAAATTCTGGAGCAACGGACGTGGACGGAGCGAAGATCCAAAACGGCGTCAGCTATCGTGTGTTTGTTCTTTCGGCAGGCAGCGGAAGCTATGCTGGTAAAAATGCTCTGTCTGACGGCTCCAGTGATATTACTTTGTACACCGATGCGGATAAAGTGGCTGTTCCAGCGGTGCAGGAGGCCAATATCACCTCGGATGCTTACGGCATTACTGTCAGCTTCACCCAACCACTCGATAACAAATTTATCGAAAAATATGCCGTTATTGCCGCTGAAGGTAATATAAGCAAGGACAATGCCATTAACGCATTAACCCAAGGTGGAGCCGTTTCCGTTAGTAAAGGTCGAGATGCAACCTTGACGGTAAAACTGGATAAGGATATCAATGGAACTCAATTGAATCCTCAGAAAATTACGTACAAAGTTTACATTTTATCGGTTCCTGACATGACAAACTCAAGAATTTATGCCTTGTCAAATGCGTTTCCTTCTACCCTGTATACGCCGCCTAAGCCGGCATCAGAGCCTATAAAGCAGGACCCACCAGTGCAAAATCCAGCACCAGGTACAACACCACAAACGACGACTCCGACCTCGGAACCGTCTACTGCCAAGTAAAGTCGGCAGGAGTAACGAGCTTAATTCAATGAGCCGTTTGAGCGGCAAAACAAAAGCAGAGCGGCCCTCTTGTTTGGGGGTGCTCTGCTTTTTTACATAACTAGGATCCAGGTTTGACATTCCCTTAAAATTTTAGGTAACCTTAAATATACAAAAATTACGCAGAAATCAGGGTATCGTTATGGGAAATCTAAGCGAATGCGTGCGGCCGGACGGAACGCTGGACGACAGCAAAATATGGCGAAGGGAACCGTTATACCAAGGGATGAACGGACGTTTTGTTGAGCGGTTTTACCTGACGCCGGAGGAGAGTTATATTTTCAAACCACTGACGAATGAGGAGACGATGGGCCGGGAGGCTTGGGTGTACAAGCATGTGCTGAGCTTTTGTCCACCGGTGTACCCAAAGCTGCTGGTTACTTCTGGGGATGAGGAGTCACTTCAGGGTGCTTGGTCTATCTTTGAGGACTTAGGTGAATTAACTCATACTTACCGCCTGGACACGGCCTTGCAGGTTGCAAGGCTGATCGCTTGGTGGCATGCGACCCCTGTGCGGGATTGGCCGGAGCTTGCAATACCAGGGCCTAAGCCGACTGTAGAAAGGATGGCTGCCGATCTGCTTCACAGGCAGGATGAAGCGAAAGCCGTTTTGCAGCGGCTGGGGTTATCGGGCCGCATCTTCACAGAAGTGCGGCAGGTAGCGGCGGGAAGTTATTTTGGCGCTACGGACAGAGCAAAGGTGCTCTCTCATGGTGACCTCCACATCGGCAATTATGCGGTTGCCGGGAACGGACGCTTGTACATTATAGATTGGGAGCACGCCCATCTCAACACGCCATATTGGGATTTGTTCCATCTAATTGACATGTCGCACCCGCTTTACTCGAAGCAGATGACCTCCTCGGACCGTGAACGTATTATTGACGAATATATCAGCCAGTCCCAAGCTCATGGAGTACAATGGAAGCGGGATGTTTTCTTTAGGGAATACGCCTGCTTTGGCGCGGTATTTTCCCTTTGGATGATACTGCTGATCGGACGGGATCTCAAGCAGGAAAATAGCGTCTGGCCAAGAGAACGATTGCTTCAGCAGTGGAATGAGACGGCGGCGGGTTTAGCCGGCTGTCTTGCCCAGCTTGAGGCGCATCCGTATCAAAGCGGATTTGGGCCTGGCGAAAGCCATGGTGCTACCGGATCCATTTAACCAATTAGGCGGGGATCATATGAAAAAAGTTGGACTAGTCATGCGAAAAATTCAATTTGCCGAAGCTCAGGGGCCGCGAGTGTTTGCGGAACGGCTGCGTAATATTGCACTGGAGCTGGGCGTCGATATCGTCTTTATATCCCCGGAGCGCCATGTCAGCAATCACGACTGGGTTCCGGGATATGAGCATGAGAAGGGGGATCTGGTCAATTACGACATCGTACTGGACCAAATCTACTCCCAAGGAATTGAGCACGTCATCTATACCGTGTCAGGGTTTACCTTTCTCAAAATGTTCATTGAAAAATGCGTACTGTTTCCGCACAGCTTCCCTGACCCGGCGTTGACAGGCTATGAGATGATGAAGCCGTTTTACGGTATCGTGGACAAAGCCATTGTACAGACGGCGTTTCTGCAGCGGCAGCTGAACGAGGTGTTCGGAGTGACGGACGTGGACGTTATTCCGATCGGCTTTAACGAGACACTGGCGCGGAAATATTTTGATCCCGGGAGAATCGTCGATCGCCGGGTACTCTGGATCGGGCGTGATGAGGAGAACCGGCGGCCTGACCTGGTGCTGGAATATGCGCGGCAAAACCCGGATAAGGATGTCGTCATGGTGTTCGGCGGGGAACGTTACCGCGAAAGCATGAAAAAATACGACATTCCACTGAACGTGGATTTGCGATTTAAGCTCACTCAGGACGAAATTTTTGAACTCATGAATTCGGCCAAAGTCTATTGGAGCTGCTCGAAGTTTGATACCTTCGCCATGCCGCTGACCGAAGCATTGGCGATGGGGAAAATTGTTGTGAAGCCCGAGCATCCGTGCTATAACCACATCAGCTCTCGGCATGCTTTTTCGGGAAACGAAAAAAACTGGTTCGAGCTGGTGAATATGGCCGCTGCTTCTCCGTTAAAATATTCCGCCGACAACCGAGATTATGCGTTTGAGAAATTTTCGGAAACCGTGATGAAGCAGGGGTACCGGGATTTCTTTGACGGATGGTTAAAATGAGCGTAAGGGTGGATGGAAAAGTTGATGAATGAGCGAAGAGTAAGCACCGATCATGCGGTTGGAACGAAGTCGGAACACGAGGGGAATAGATCGTCTCAAGAACTGGCGGTTTTATTGGAGGAGCTTGCGGCAAACAGCTGGCCTCCTCGTGAATCCCGTCGCTTAGGCACTTGGAGACTTCGGGCTAACGAAGGTGTCACGACAAGAGCGAACAGTGTGCTGGCTGCTGGGCCGTTTCCGTCACCTGATTGGATAAAAACTGTAGAGTCTTTTTATAGGGAGCAGGGACTTCCTCCGTATTTTCATGTGGGTCCATCTGCACCCTCTGGGTTGGACAAGCAGCTTGAGGTTGCTGGCTATGAGGTATCCATGAACTGTCTGATGCTGGCTGCCCCTTGCCAGGAGGTGCAGCGGAACGCACGGGTGAATGCTCGCAGAAATGTCGTAACCGTACCTAATGCCGAAGGCTGGTGGCTTGATGCGTTTTTACGCATGGAGGGGTTTGACGAATCGCGGCGTCCGGGATATGTGTCGATTTTCTCCAACATGCCTTCGCCGAGGGTATTTGCAGCCATTACAGAAGAGGGCGAGCAACTTGGATTAGCAACTGCTGTAATCGAGAGAGGCTGGGCTGGGATCAGTAATGTAATTGTCGACCCGCGCTACCGACGCAAAGGAGTCGCCATTCGCTTGCTCCACGCGTTAGCTGCCTGGTCGGCCGAAGCCGGAGCGGACAGCATGTATCTCCAAGTGATGGCGGACAACAAGGCGGCGCTGGAGCTTTATGGGAAGCTAGGATTCAGTACGGTAACGAGTTATCACTATCGGGTTCGAGGTAGAATTTAAACAGTGTGGAGAGCTATATATGCAATAAAGTTTTAAGGTGCAAAGATTAGTCTATTGCATCTTTTTTGTATGAGTATTTGTCATTATTTGTTTAAATTTGCAGGAATAATTAGGAAAACGGAGAATATAATCTCAGGAATCATTTTTGGCAGCAATTCATAGGTATAGATTTGATCCCACGGCATAAAGAAAGGGTATAAAGCAATGTCGACCTTTGTTTTTTTCAAGATTGGCAGAAGCCTTCATTTTACGGGTCAGATGGAGGGTCTGAGCAGCGGCAAAATATGATTTACCGAAAAACATATCCCGACTATATCGGATTTTGGATGAGACTGTTGGCTTACTTCATCGATGGAGTTTTACTAGTGCTCGTAAACTGGCTATTTCCTCTAAACGCCTGGGCGGACAGGATACTCGACTGTATTCTACTGTACTGCCCTGTACTTCGTGGCAGGGGACGATCGGCAAACGAATGATCGGAGCGGTAATCGTAGACGAGGAAGGGGAGCGTATCTCGTACTTTAGGTCAGTTTTAAGATACTTGGCCCAAATCTTGTCGGCATTAATCTTATGTATCGGTTATATCATGATCGGTTTCAGTGAAACAAAACGTGGTCTGCATGACTGGATCGCGTCTACCTTTGTCATCAGCAAAAATTCACGACTGTATCCATAGCGAGAGCATCTGCGCTCTACTAGGAAAGCGATATTTTAATAAAGTAGCCTAAGGCGGAAACGGGGGATACAAGGTGTCATTAGTACAACAATTAGGGTTCGAGCCAGGAGCAAAACTGTTAATTGTGAATGCGGACGACTTTGGTATGTGCCATGCCGAAAATGTAGCCATTACTCAATTGCTGGAGGAACGGGCAGTATCCTCGACCACAGTTATGATGCCTTGCGCCTGGGCGAAGGAAGCCATCAACTGGAGTATTGCGCATCCGGAGTATGACGTGGGGGTGCATTTGACGTTTACAAGCGAATGGAACGAATACAAATGGGGGCCTGTAACGCGAAACGGCGCCGTTCATACGCTAGTTACGGACGAAGGTTATTTTCCTGCTGATATTGCTACCTTCGAAAAACAGGCCGGGCGACAGCAGGTCCGTCTGGAGATAATGAACCAAATTGAAATGGCCCTTTCCATGGGGCTTAAGCCTACCCATCTGGACAATCATATGGGCAGTCTATACGGATTGACGACGGGGCATCACTTTCTGGATGTTGTGTTTGAGGCGTGCGCCGAATACGGGTTGCCTTTCCGTATGCCAAGAGTTCTGCCCGAACTTGCTAGAGCTCTGCCGGAAGCTGCAGTCCTTGCCGCACAGGTCGCTGGGCTGGCGGATCGAATGGGGGTAGTCATTCTCGACCATCTGCTCGGGTTACCTTTCGGAAAGCAGCCGGGGGAAACCTATGAAGGCTACAAGCAGGCGACGATTAGGGTCCTTCGAGATCTCCAGCCTGGCGTTTCCGAACTCATCATTCACCCAGCCGTAGCCTCGGAGGAATTGAAGGCCATTCATTCCGAATGGGAGAAACGCCAGTGGGATTATGAGCTTTTCCGAGATCCGGAGGTGCAACATGCCATCGCATCAGAAGGCATCGTTATAATCAGTTGGCGCGATCTGCAGAGCCTGCAGCTGCAGCTTTAGGCATTTACAGGAAAGGGGTAAAAAGAGGATGGAGCAAACCGCCATTAAGTCACCCAGGTCTGAGCTTCAAAAGGTAGCTTACAGCTCGGGAAATTTGGCGGTGAATTTAATGTCCCAAGCGTTCGCCACCTATTTGGTGTATTACTATGTCGATGTGCTGGGGCTACGCCCGGCGTGGGTCAGTCTGGCAATGGTGTTCCATGGCATTCTCGGCGCGATCCTCAATCCGCTCATCGGTCATTTGTCCGACCGCACCCGGACCCGGTTCGGCCGGCGTATCCCCTACATTGCCTTCGGATTTATCCCTTTAGCTGCTGTTTTTGCCCTTCTCTGGACACCTCCCGCAGCTAATGAATTGCTCTTTCCCTATTTCATCGTTTTTGTATTTCTATATGATGTCATGTTCATAACCGTCGTCTTGAATTATTCGGCATTGTTCCCGGAAATGTTCCAAAGCATCCGGGAGCGTGCGTATGTTTCCTCGTGGCGCCAAATGCTTGGCATCATAGGAATGATCGTGGGAGTGGCAATTCCACCCCTGTTGTATTCGCAGATTGGCTGGGGGGCCATGGGCGGAGCTTTTGCAGTTCTGGCCGCTTTGTTTCTAGGCCTGTCGCTTTGGGGTAGCCGCGAGAATCCCGAAGCAACCCAAGCCACATTTCGCATCACCGAAGCGATAAGATACACACTCGGAAACCGAACCTTTGTCATGTACGTACTTGGCAGCTTTTTGGTCCAGTTTACGTTTGCACTGCTGCCGGCTGCCATTCCGTTTTTTACAAAATATGTGCTTGAGCGTGAGGAGAGCTTCAACACCTTGCTGCTAGGTGCTATTTTTATTTCGGCGATTCCTTTTGTGTTTGTGTGGGGCAAAATTACATCTAAATTTGGCCCCCGGCGCGGGGCACTTGCTGCGGTTACGTGTTATATGCTGGCCCTGCTTCCGTTTGGTTTGGTAACAGAGACTGCGGCTGCAATTGCTACGGCGGCGGCTGTCGGAATCGGCCTGGCCGGTCTGATGGTGCTGCTCGACGTTATGCTCTCGGAAATTATCGATGATGATGAGAAAAAGACGGGGGCCCGCAGGGAAGGTATGTATTTTGGCATGAACGGGTTCATCGTCAGATGGGGAGTATCCTTGCAAGCTGTAGTGATGGGCTTGGTGCTGGAGTATAGCGGGTACAGCGCTCATAAATCCATTCAGCCCGATTCGGTTGCTTTGGGCATCCGTCTGATGATTGGAGGAATTCCGGCGGCAGCTTTGCTGCTGGCGTTGTGGTTTTTTTATAAATACAAGAAAACATGAGATATGTTTCCTAAAGAGAGAATTAAGTGAGAGTGCCGCGGCCACCGAACTAAAATCCCCAAATTCGCGTTTCATCTTAAAATAGATGCATTAAATACATTTAATAGTAAAGTGAGCGGAAGCTCAAACGCTTGGAGACAGAACAAAGACCTAGCCGCAGCTAGGTCTTTGTTCTGTTTGCACATCTGCATGCTATTTGCTCAGCAACTGCTCTCTCCAGGATTCCAGCAACTTCTGCATCGCCGTTTCATCCAGAGGTCGGCTGTAATAATAGCCTTGAACTTGGTCGCAGCCGATCTGCTGCAGAAATTCAAATTGCTCCTTCGTCTCTACGCCTTCTGCGAGAACTGTCATACCAAGCGATTTCCCCAAGTGAATGATCGATTGAAGAAGAGAGCTGTCCCGAACGGAGGAGGGAGTCTCCTGTATAAACGCTCGGTCAATTTTTAGCACCTGCAAGGGCAGTGACTTTAAATAATTAATGGATGAATACCCGGTTCCAAAGTCATCGACGGATAGGGAGATTCCGCGATCCTGCAGCTCAACAAGCGTCTCCTTAATAAGCACGGGATTGTTCAGAAGTGATTCCGTTACTTCCAGCTCAAGGTATCTTGGCTCCAGACCCGTCTTGGCAAGCACCTTCTCAACGGTACGAAGGAAATTCGGATGTCTAAACTGAATGGCCGAAACGTTTACCGAGATCGGAAGCTTTGGTAGGCCGGCGTCTTGCCATCTTTTATTGGCTCGGCATGCTTCCCACATCACCCACTCCCCAAGCTCAACAATAAACCCCGTATCCTCGGCAATCGGGATAAATGTGTTCGGAGGTATATTTCCCTGAACTGGATCCTTCCACCGAAGCAGAGCTTCATACCCGGTTAGAGTCACGGATAAAGAATCTACCTTAGGCTGGTAATGCAGCTCAAATTGTCCTTCGGCGAGCGCACGTGCCATCTTCTTCTCGATAGTGACGCGTTCAAGCAATTTGTCCATCAAATAGTAATCGAAATAGTGAGGGCCATTTAACGCTTCCGCCTTGGCTTCCTTCAAGGCCAGTTCAGCATGCTTTAGCAGTTGGGTTTCGTCCGGTCCGTCGTCCGGATAAATGCTGATGCCCATCCCGAAGCCGATTTGAAGCTCTTCACCGGATAGAACATAGGGTAGCTTTAAAGTGTCGTGGAGCTCAACCGCAGTTGTATGTATAAGCAGGGGATCCGAAATACCGGATAATAAAACAATAAATTCATCGGCAAAGCTGCGGCATATCGGCGTGCTTTCGGAAAAGGAACGGCGCAGTCTTTCAGCTACCATGCCCAATAGCTCATTTCCGGCGCTTTCTCCATAGCTTTCGTTAATGTAACGGAAACGGTCTAAATTTACGCGCAGCACCGCAGCGGTTTTCTTCTCTGCTTCCGTAGTGCTTAGCTCGGCGTGCATGAGTTCCCGAAAACGATTCATATTTAGCAATCCGGTCACGGGATCAAAATTGGATAGCTGGCGAATTTGTTCAGAGGAGGCGTTACGCTCTTCAACCTCCTGGGTGACATCGAACTGAAGGCCGATAAAATAGATCGGCTGTCCCTCATTATCCATAATGGGACTAATGATAAACTGGTTCCAAAAAGCACTGCCATCTTTTTTGTAATTTCTAATGGTTACGGTGGCAGTCCGTCCTTCCAGAATCGCTTGATGGATGACCTTCAGATGGCCCTTATTGGTCTCCTCACCTTGAAGAAACCGGGGATTCCGCATTAATACCTCTTCGCGGGTGTAGCCGGTAATTTTCTCAAATCCTTTATTGACGTAGACCAGGGGATTGTCCTTTAAATGAGGATCGGTTATCGCCAGTCCTACGCCCATCATATCGATGGAATGCAGTAATGCAGAGGCATTGATGATTGATTCAAGGTTCGAATGAGTAACATCCTGGTCTTCCACGGGTATGGCCTCCTCGAAATTAACCGTTATTGAAGTTAGTAACCCTGACGATGTCCGGTATACGGGAGTACGTCTTTACACTCATAACCACATCATACATGTGGGTACCTTCGGAAATCAATCGATTTCTTGGCAAAATGTGCCGAAAAGTAGACAGCTTTATACGAAATTCGAGGTTCTGCCTACTTTAGACGCGAAATGTGCGATATAGCAAAAAATTGACGTATTCTGAAAGCGCAAGTTGAACCTGAACGGTCAATTTTTTTCAAATTTCGAGCTAAAGTGATCTACCTCATTCGTATGACGGGGGACTTAATGATACCATAACTTTATTTAAAGTCGTTGCTGTGATGTCGTGAATGTCGTACTTGTTCTGCCATCTCGGGTTTAGGGCAGATTCTGAAATAGCGGGTAGGCGCATTCGCTTATTTTACCGCTTTATAGTAATAGCGCAATAGAGTGTCGCTCAAGGAACAATGGGTTAGATAAGAACAGGGGGATGGAAATGGGGAAAGCTACAGGTTTTTTAGAATATGAACGTGAGATTCCGGGAGAGATCGATCCACAGGAAAGAATTAATTCGTGGAAAGAATTTACGGTTCCCATGGATGAAGAGAAGCTAAGAACGCAGGGTGCCCGTTGTATGGACTGCGGAACACCTTTCTGTCATGTAGGACGACTTCTATCCGGTATGGCTTCGGGGTGCCCTTTGCACAACCTCATTCCGGAATTTAATGATCTCGTATACCGCGGGAGCTGGAAGGAAGCATTGAAGCGGCTGCAAAAAACAAATAACTTCCCGGAATTTACCGGACGAGTATGTCCAGCTCCATGCGAAGGCTCCTGTACGGTTGGAAAGAGCGGATCACCAGTCACGATCAAAAGCATCGAAAAGGCGATTGTTGATAGAGGTTTCTCCGAGGGCTGGATTACACCTCGCCCCCCAGTGAGCCGCAGCGGACGTAAGGTTGCTGTCGTCGGCTCCGGACCGGCAGGGCTCGCTTGTGCCGATCAGCTTAACAAGGCCGGTCATGAGGTGACTGTCTATGAACGTGCCGATCGGATTGGCGGTCTTTTAATGTACGGCATTCCTAACATGAAGCTGGATAAAGCCAAAGTGCAGCGCCGTGTTGATCTGCTGGCAGCGGAGGGAATCACCTTCGTAACTGGCTGCGAAATCGGTAAAGACATTCCTGTCGCTGATTTGCAAGCACAGTTTGATGCGGTTGTCCTGTGCGGCGGCGCAACACAGGCCCGGGATCTTAAGGCCGAGGGCCGGGAACTCGCTGGTATTCATCAGGCGATGGAGTTCTTATCCCGCAACACGAAAAGCCTGCTTGATTCAGAGCTGCAGGATGGCCAATATTTATCGGCCAAAGACAAGGACGTAGTAGTTATCGGCGGCGGGGATACCGGTACGGACTGCGTAGCAACGGCTATTCGTCAAGGCTGCCGCAGTGTAACGCAGCTGGAAATTATGCCGAAGCTTCCGCTGACTCGGCAGTCTAACAATCCGTGGCCGGAATGGCCGAAGGTGCTGAAGACCGATTACGGTCAAGTTGAAGCCGCAAGCTTATACGGCAAGGATCCCCGGCAATTTGAAACGTCTACCAAACGTTTTGTTGGCAACGCGGAAGGCCATATCACGGAAATTGAAACCGTTAAGGTGGAATGGCAGCAAGTTGGCGGGCGCTTAACCCCTGTGGAGGTGCCAGGCAGCGAGCAGGTGATTCCGGCTGATTTGGTGCTGCTAGCATTAGGATTCACTGGTCCGGAGAACCGCTTGCCGGAGCAGCTTGGCTTAGAACGCGATGAACGCTCCAATGTAAAGGCCGAGTTTGGACAATTCACCACGAATGTGGAAGGTGTATTTGCAGCTGGTGACATGCGCAGAGGCCAGAGCCTGGTCGTATGGGCGATCCAGGAAGGCCGTCAGGCAGCCCGTGAAGTAGATCGCTATTTGATGGGGAGCTCCGTTTTGCCATAAGGGCTGCGGGTTGAATGGTGCCAAATAGTACCTTACCGTACTCTAACGAATCCAGTAAGCACTATTGCAGCGAAAACAGTAGATTTCGCAAGCTAACGAACCTCAGCATTCTTATTTAGCTATTGAAGAGGTCAAAATGGCTATTTTATCATCAATAAGTACTACTGAGTTCGTTAGCCTGACGGAGCTCGCCAAATCCAGAAAATAAGGCTTATTAGGTTCCTTAGACTGACTCAGCAATGCACAACTGGGTTTTAGATTGCATAACGCAATCTGTGACATCCCTTGAATATTCAGCTATAAAAAACCGCTGGAGAACAACCTTCTCCAGCGGTTTTATTGCGAGGGGAACAATATTTTTACGAGTGCACGCGGATTGGGCCCTCTGGTTATTATGCTCTACTGCTGCTGGACATCAGCCAGTTCAGCTAAAAGTCCCTCCAGCTTGCCGATAATCTCCTTTTGCCACTTGGCGTCTCCAAGACGTGCTGCGAGATTAAGCAGATCCAAATAATCATCAATTTCCAAGGAGGTTTTTCTCCGGGCGGATAATCTCATAAGCTTTATCTCCTCATCTAGCTAATTTCCGACAGAATGCGGTACAATAAAATAGTTAACCTCTACAATCAATAATGATAATCATTATCATATATTTAATTCTTATTATGCACATTTGGTGGATCGTTGTAAATATGAATGGCCCGGCAACCTAAAATTTTAATAAAGTTACCGATTCGGGGATGGCTTACCTTGACATCGGACAAGATATATGGAAAATGAGGAGAAATAATACACGGGAGGAAATATGGAGACAGAATCGTTACTAAAGGTTGAAGAACTGGCACTTAAAAAGTACAAAATTTTCCGTCAAAGCCAGATTCGCTACATTGCCAGAGCTATGCTGGCGAGCATGTTTATCGGCTTTGGAGTTATCGTTGCCTTCAAGACCGGCAACTTTTTCTATTTAGAGCACTCGCCGCTGACGTATCCGATGGCCGCCATCACATTTGGTGCGGCTATCATTCTGATCGCTTACGGCGGAGGGGACTTATTTACCGGGAATACATTTTATTACACTTTTGCGGCCCTAAGAAAAAAACTCAAATGGCCCGAGGTGATCAGGCTTTGGGTATTGAGTTACGTTGGCAACATTATCGGCGCTGCCGTTTTCGCGCTGCTGATCTTTCTTACCGGGTTGTTTACCGATCCGTCGGTTAACAGTTTTCTGCTCAGTGTAGTCGAACATAAGATGGCCACCTCGACGACTGAGCTTTTCTTTAGGGCAATTCTTTGTAACTGGCTCGTTTGTTTAGCCTTTTTTATCCCCATGTCGCTGCAGGGCGATGGGGCCAAAATGTTTGCAATGATGCTATTTGTATTCTGCTTCTTCATTTCAGGTTACGAGCATAGCATCGCCAATATGTGTACATTTGCCATTGCCCTCGTGCTTAATCACCCCGGAACGATTTCGTTTTACGGAGTGATACATAACCTAATCCCCGTTACGCTAGGCAATTTGGTTGGCGGGGTCATTCTGATGGGCTTCATGTATCATTTTGCGAACAAGCCATTTTTGGATGCGCTCGATAACCAGCGTTTGGATCAAAAACAATAAAACAAACCTTTTGCGGTCCTTCCTAAGACAGGGAGGGCCGTTTTTTCTTATTAAAGAATTTATAAGTTAAACATTCCTGCGTAATTTGTCCTATTGGGTAAAGGGCCACCTATGCTAAGATGAGACAAAATATGCGGTTAACCAAGCCTAATACTTCAATTTATATCACTATTCTAAGGCGTAAAGGGTGTATCACAGATGAAGCGGATCATGAAGACGTTGATGGCTATTGTCGTGTTTGCGCTCGCGTTGGGGCTATGGATACCTGCTGCCGATGCGGAGCCGCGGGATATTCGGTACGAGACAGAATTGGACTATCCTCCCTATAAGTTTTGGCAGAACGGATTCCCTACGGGATTTGATCTGGAGCTGACGAACCTTATTTTTGCGGATAAAAATTATTCGCTATCGTATGCCGCAACCGACTGGCAACATGCTTATGAGAAGTTGAAGAAGGGCACGTTGGATACGGTCGGCCTCATGGCGGTGGATAAGGACCGGAAGAAGGATATACTCTACTCCAAACCGGTTACCGTTACCTATACAGCTGTTTATGCGAATAAATGGTTTAGAGATAAGGTTACGATGGAAACGCTAAAAAATTATTCCGTCGGCGTTGCGGCGAATCAATATACCGAGGCGCTGCTTAAGAGGGAGTCCGGTATTCACAAATATCGGACCTACCGTACCGTGGAGGCGGGGCTTCACGCTTTGAGAAACGGAGAAATAGCGCTTCTTTTTGAGAACCAGGATGTCGTGGACTATCTTATTGTCAAGCAGGATCTAACCGGAGAAATCCATAAGATGCTGCCCAACCTGTACCCTGAAGACGTCGCCTACGGGGTAAGCAAGCAAGATCAATGGCTCGTAGATTTTATTAACCACAGAATTGATGCGCTTCAGGATAGCGGTACATATGAGGACTTATATCAAAAGTATTTTTTCAAGCATTCCGAGTACTACCAGCATTCAAATAGAAAGCGCTTAATTTATTTTGGTACCGTGGCGCTGCTGCTCGTTTCCGTAACGATGCTGCTCCTCAAGCTATATATTAACCGATTAAGAAAAACGATTTATGGGGAACGTGAATTTTCCAGAGAAGTGCTGGACCATACCAATCTGTTCATCTGGGCCGTAAACCGGGATAAAGCGACGGTCAGGTTTAACCACTACGCGGAAAAGGTGACCGGAGTTCCGGAGACTGAAGCGGTTGGAACAGCTTACAACGGATTTAAGCTGCTAAATGATCAATATAGTGAACTAATTTCTCTACTGGATCAGGCCTTCAACGGACAATTCGTAGATAATCTTGAAGTACATCTTACCTGTAGTGGGCAAAAGCAAACCAAGGCTTTTTTATTTAGAACCTCAGTCATCTTTGACTTAACTGGGGCTCCGGATGTTTTTGTCATGACTGGGGTCGATATCGAGGAACGCAAGCAATACGAGAACAAGCTGCAGGCAAGCTATCAGGAACTGGAGGCCACTTACGAGCAGCTCTCAGCCACGCAGGAGGAACAGCTTCGTCAATTTGACGAACTGGTGGCCAATCAGGGTAAGCTGCGCATTAGCGAGGAGCGCTTCCGTCTTGCCACATTGGGCTCAGGTGCGGCGATCTGGGATACTCACCCCTCGACAGGGCGATATTTTATATCTGACCGGCTGTACGAGCTCCTTGGTTATACCCGGGAGGAGTCGGACAACACTTTTGGTGACTGGAAAGTTCTGGTTCACCCCGATGACCAGGACCTTATGGAGCAGCGGCGAATCGACTACCTTCAGGGGAAGACGCCGGTGTATGAATGCGAATACCGAGTGAGAAAAAGGGACGGCGAATATCTTTGGATCCAGGCTCGTGGCAAGCTGCGCAGAGATGCTTCAGGCAAAGTGGAGCAGTTTGCGGGTTCGATGATCGATGTAACGGATCGGAAGCAGTATGAGCTCAGATTGGAGGAGAGCAACAAGGAGCTGGAACAAATTTGTGCCGAGCTTAACGCCACTCAAGCGGAGCTGAAGGAAAACTACGACCGCGTGCTGGAACATCAGGAAAAGCTGAGAAGAAGCGAGGAACGGTACAGACTTGTCACCGAGGCGTCAAACGGCGGAACCTGGGAGGTGGATCTCATCCATGACTCATGGTACTATTCCCCACGCTGGTATGAGCTGCTCGGTTATCCGGAGGAGGAGCGAAGCTTTAGCGGCAGCATGAAGCAGCTGGTTCATGCCGATGATTTCACTAGGTTTGAGGAGGAGTTGGAGGCGGTACGGATGAAGCGCAAAGAGCTGTTTCAGTGCGAATACCGGCTGCGGCACCAGAGCGGTGGCTACCGCTGGTTTATCGGACGGGGTAAGGCCTTGCTTGATGAGAACGGTATGCCTAACCGAATGGCCGGTTCCATCGCTGATAACCACGAATTGAAGCTATATCAGGGGCGCCTGCAGCATTTGGCTTACCACGACGCGCTGTGCGATTTACCGAATAGGCGGTACTTATTGGAGGAAATGGAGACGATCTTTACCCAGCCTGGTGCTAGAGGGGCTCTTTGCTTTATTGATGTGGATAATTTCAAATTCGTCAATGATACACTTGGGCATAAAATCGGAGACGGCATTCTGAAGGACGCCAGTTCAAGATTAACCTCCGTAATTGGTCACGAAGGGATGCTGTTCCGGCTGGGAGGGGATGAGTTTGTCATTCTGCTGAAAGATGTCGAGAACAGAGACAAGGTCATTGCTTTGGCAGATAGACTGCTGGGGAGCTTCAAGACGCCATTTCGAGTTCAAGAAAACGAACTGCATATCTCGATCAGCGTAGGAGTATCCTTTTACCCTGGAGACGGGGCAAGCCCTGAGGAAATCTTGAAAAATGCCGACGTCGCCATGTATGCAGCTAAAGAAGAAGGAAAAGGGAAGTATATCATATTTGATCCTGCATTTCTTCAGGCTTTCAGCGAGCGCGTAAACATGGAAAAATATTTGCGCAAGGCTTTGGAACGCAACGAATTTATGGTATTTTATCAGCCGCAGATACGATTGCGGAACGGATGCATCTATGGCTTCGAGGCGTTGATTCGGTGGAATAGCCCGGAGCGGGGAATGGTATCGCCGCTTTCTTTTATCAAGATCGCTGAGGACAGCCGCTTGATCGTGCCGATCGGCGAATGGGTTCTGGCCCAATCCTGCATGTTTGCTAAACGTCTACAGGATGAGGGATACGGTGATTATAAAATGGCGGTAAATATTTCAGTGGTGCAACTGCTGGAGGACGGTTTTGTCGATTCTGTGCTTCGCATATTGGAGAAGAGTGGACTAAATCCCGAGCAATTGGAACTGGAAATTACCGAATCGATGATCATGGAATCATTCCATCTTGTTATTTCTAAGCTGGATTTGCTGAAATCCAAAGGTATACAAATTGCGCTCGATGACTTTGGAACGGGGTATTCCTCCCTGGGATCATTAAAAAATATGCCGATTACGACGCTCAAAGTGGACAAGTCGTTCATTGAGCATGTGCCTGAGCAGGAGGATAACCGAAATCTAGCCAGAACGATCGTTATGATCGGACGCAAACTGGGAATGAGGGTCGTGGCCGAAGGTGTTGAGACGGAGCTGCAGCTGCAGCATGTAAAACGAGCTAAGTGCGATCTCGTTCAAGGCTATCTATTTAGCAAGCCGCTACCTGAACTAGAAGCCCTGGAACTGGTTCGGAGCGGACGAAAATATCCGGTGAAAGAAGACAAGCTCCCTAGCGAAGATCTAGTTTGATCGCGAAGCCTTAACCTTAAAACGAAATAGACGCGTTCAACCAGCAGCAGGCTATCCTCCGAAGGATGCCTGCTGCTGTGATTTGTGAATGCGGAATATTTTTCTAAAAACCTATTGATTGTTATTTTAGAGAGTGTTATATTAAGGCCAAGAAACCGATTTCTTTTTTTTATGAGTTTGAGAAACCGGTTTCTCAGAAACGTAAATAGAAGGACTGAACCGATGAAACCAACAATTCTCGATGTAGCTAAACATGCCGGTGTTTCCAAAGCAACGGTGTCCCGGGTCATCAATAACAATCCAAAAGTGAATAATGAAATCCGGGAACGGGTCTATGCGGCCATAGAGGAGCTTGGTTATCATCCCAGTGCCATCGCCCGAAGTCTAGCAAGCAGCACTTCCAGCACGCTGGGCCTCATTTTGCCTGATATTACGAATCCATACTTTCCCGTTCTGGCCAGAGGGATTGAGGATGCGGCGCATCGACTCGGGTATACGCTGTTCATCAGCAACACGGATAATGATCCAAAAATTGAACAGGAGTATATTCAGAAGATGGTTCACCAACAGGTAGGCGGGATTATCTTGATCTCCTCCATTCTTGGTGAAGACAAAGTGAACGAGCTGCAGGAGCTGCAAATTCCGTTTGTGCTGTGCGACCGTTTAATTCAAGGCTCTCCCTTCGATACGGTGTCGATCGACAATTACAAAGCATCGTACGAAGCCGTAACTCGCTTGATTGAGCAGGGCCATACCCGCATCTGTCATCTGGCTGGACCCAGCCTGGTGCAATCCGCGGAAATGCGGAAGCAAGCTTATTCGGATGCCATGCATGAACATGGTCTGGAGTCCTTCGTACGGATTGGAAGCTTCACTTATGAAGCCGGTTACCAATTAATGGATTCAATCTTAGCTGAAACCAAGCCTTCGGCGGTTTTTGCCGCTAATGACCTGATCGCGCTTGGGGCGATGAATGCGATACATAACCGGGGTCTAAACGTTCCGGGAGATATCGCGGTGGTAGGCTGTGACGATATTTTATTCGCCCAGATGAGCAATCCGACACTAAGCACCATCTCTGTGCCGGCTTATCAAATCGGCGTTACCGCAGTGGAACTGCTGGTAGAACGTATGAGAGGGGTGAAGACCTCGGAGGCTAGGAACGTGGTAGTGGAGCACAAGTTCATACAAAGAGAATCAATGAACGGGGAGGACCCAAGGACATGAGTTCAGACATTGTGGTTATAGGCAGCTTGAACATGGATATGGTGGTACAAGTTGACCGGAGACCGGAGCGCGGGGAAACTCTGCTGGGTAGCCACTTTTTTATGAGCCCGGGGGGAAAAGGAGCCAACCAGGCGTATGCCGCCGGAAAGCTCGGCGCTTCAGTAGCTCTAATTGGACGGGTAGGAGACGATATGTTTGCCGATCAATTACTGGCCAATTTGCAGCAGGCCGGCGTGGATACCTCTTTAATCGGGCGAGTTTCCGATGAGGCCACCGGTGTAGCTTTTATTACCGTAGACAAGGATGGCGACAACAGTATCGTCGTGGCTCCCGGAGCTAATTCCCGGGTGACACCGGATTTTATAAGACAGCACGAAGAGACGATTTCCAAAGCTAAGATGGTGATGGTGCAATTAGAGGTACCGCTCGAATCGATTATGGAAGCGGTTACACTTGCGGACAAGCATGGTGTTCCGGTCATTTTAGACCCTGCGCCGGCCGGTCCGCTGCCAGATGAGCTGCTGGCCAAGGTCAAGTATATCGTCCCGAACGAAAACGAAATTTCTCAATTGACCGGAACATTGGTATCTGATATACGGACCGCCAAAACGGCTAGCGTTGAACTTTTGCGAAAGGGGGTTGATACGGTATTCTCCAAACTGGGTGGTCAAGGGGTAGTCGTAACAAATGCGAATCGGGCGTTCAATATCCCTGGCTTTCAGGTGAAAGTCGTGGATACGACTGCGGCGGGTGACGCTTTTGCCGGAGCGCTTGCGACAGCACTTGTCGGAGGTAAGGATTTGTGGGCGGCGGCCCAATTCGCCAATGCGGTGGGGGCTCTAGCGGTGACTCGTTCAGGTGCCCAGTCGGCAATGCCGGATTTAGCAGAAACCGAGCAATTCATCAAGGAATCGACACAAGAGTAGAGCTGTATAAAATCCATCATTTATAGGGGGCTTTTCTCAATGAAAAAAGGTATGGGTAAATGGATTTTGTCGATTTGTCTTGCAGCGGTAATGGCCATTCTGCCAGCCTGCGGCGGAGGAAACTCGGATAAAAATGCCGGAAGCAGCGGAGACGGCGCGGGGAAAAAGCTCTCCGTCGGCTATTATGTAAACGCTACCTTGGGCGATAAATCGTTCTTCGACTCCGTGAAACGCGGGGTAGACCAGGCGGTTTCCGACCTCGGATTTGAAGCGAAAACGATTGAAGGCGGTACGAACCAGGGGGACTGGGCTGCTGGGCTTGAATCGATGATCTCCAGCAAGAAATACGATGTTATTCTGGTAGGCACTAGCCAAATGACGGAAATCGTCAAAGACTTGGCTCAGAAATATCCGGATCAAAAATTTATCTTCTTCGATGATGCGATCAAAGATATGCCTAACGTGTACTCCATGACTTACTCGCAAAGCGAAGGCTCGTTCCTGGCTGGTGCCTTTGCCGCCTATGTGACGACCAGCACGGAGCTGAAAGCCTCCAACCCGGATAAAGTTATCGGTTTCGTTGGCGGTCAAGATATTCCGATTATCAATGACTTTAAATCGGGCTATGAGCAAGGCGCTCAATACGTAGACAAAGACATCAAGGTTGTGAGCTCCTATATCGGTAACTTTGCAGATGCTCCAAAAGCAAAAGAATTAGCGCTTGCGCAATACAATTCGCAAAAAGCGGATATTGTGTACCAAGTAGCTGCAGCTGCCGGACTTGGCGTGCTGGAAGCCGGGAATGAAAAAGGACTTTACACCATCGGCGTCGATAGCAACCAAAACGGTCTGTATCCAGGAAGCGTTCTGAGTTCCATGATGAAAAACCTGGATACTTCAACCGTCCGTGCCTTGCAGATGTTCAAAGACAATAAGCTTCCATTTGGTCAGCTAGAAGTGCTGGGCGTTAAGGAAGGCGGCGTAGGCTTGGCAGAGGACGACAACTACAATAAATACGTTCCGCAAACGATTCGCGACAACATGGAACAAATTACGCAAAAATTAAAATCCGGCGAAATTAAAGTAAAATCTACCCTGGAGTAAGCTGAATTTTACGACAAAGCGGGAGGGGCGCTCGCTTTCGCTCCTCCCCTATTTTTGATACTCCAACATTCGGGGGTGCAGGATTGATGACGGTTTTATTAGAAATGCGAGACATTCACAAGACGTATCCGAACGGCACCATAGCCAATCGGGGCGTTAATCTGGAGGTTCGGGAAGGAGAAATTCATGCTCTTGTCGGAGAGAACGGTGCAGGCAAATCGACGCTCATGAAGATTTTGTTCGGCCTCGAGGCTCCGACGCAGGGGGAGATTTACTATAAAGGAGAGCCGGTTCAATTTCATGGACCGCGCGATGCGATTCAGCACGGACTCGGCATGGTGCATCAGCACTTTATGCTCGCTCCTTCGCTTACGGTTTCCGAAAATATCGTGCTCGGCGATGAACCGCGAAAAGGGCCTTTGCATATGTTCCGCGACCGGAATAAGGAGCTTGAGGACATCAATCAATTGATCAAGGATTTCGGGCTGAAATTGGATCCGAAGGCGGTAGTCGAATCGATCTCCGTCGGCCAGAAGCAGCGTGTGGAAATTTTAAAGGTGCTGTTTCGCGGCGCCAAGCTGATCATTCTGGATGAACCGACCGCGGTGCTCACTCCGCAGGAAACGGATGAATTGTTTGATTCTTTAAAAACACTCGTGGAGCAAAAGTATACCATCATCTTCATTACCCATAAATTGCGTGAAGTGATGGAGATTTCCGACCGGATTACGGTGCTGAAAGCCGGTAAGACGATTCAAACGCTGGAGACCAAGGACACCAGTCAGGAGGAAATCTCGCGTTTGATGGTAGGGCGCGATGTTCTGTTCCGTGTAGAGAAGCAGGAACAGGTGCTGCGGGATATGGTGCTGGAGCTTAACCATGTTAACGCAGTCGATGACAAAGGCGTCGCCATGCTGAAGGATGTTTCCTTAAAAGTCCATGGCGGAGAAATTTTCGGAATCGCCGGCGTTGAAGGCAATGGTCAGCGCGAGCTTGTGGAAGTGATCACCGGAATGAGAAAGGCAACCGGGGGCGAAATTCTTTATTTTAACGAAAATATTATCGGTAAAAGCATTGGGGAAATCCGGAATTTAAAGATCGGACATATTCCGGAGGACCGGCAGACAACAGGGGCCTGTCTCACATCTACAATTGAAGAAAATCTGATCCTTGATGTTTATGATCATCCCGAGTTTCGTTTCGGTCCTTTTATGAAGCATAAACGGCTTAAGGAATTTGCCCAGGTGCTGATGAAAACCTTTGACGTACGGGCCGATAGCGGCGAAACCTTGGCTGGCTCTCTGTCAGGCGGGAACCTGCAGAAGGTCGTCATTGCACGCGAGCTGGCGAAAAACCCGAAGCTCCTTATCGCTTCTCAGCCGACTCGCGGCGTCGATATCGGTGCGATTGAGTTCATACACCGCGAGATCATCAAGAAACGGGATCAGGGGGCAGCCGTTCTGCTGGTTTCCGCAGAGCTGTCCGAAATTATGAGCTTGAGTGACCGGATTGGGGTGCTCTATAACGGCGAACTGGTGGCCGTGCTTGATAATACGCCGGATTTGACGGAGCAGGAAATCGGCTATTACATGCTGGGCATCAAGAAAGCGAAGCAGGAGGCGGCATCACAATGAATAATAAACGGTTCTTGTATTTGGACCTGGTCGGGATTATTGGATCAGTTGTTCTCGCAGTGTTGTGCGGGTTCGCGATCATCCTCCTAGTCAGTGATGAGCCGATCAATGCGATTTCATCGTTCTTGCTCGGCCCGTTTTCCAGCCCCTTCAACATCAGTACCATCATTAATAAAGCAACCCCGCTGATCTTTACCGGACTTTCCCTGGCGGTCGTCTTCCAGACCAACGTGTTCAGTATGGGGGCGGAAGGCCAACTGTATGTCGGCGGTTTTGTAGGGGCGCTGGCTGCGGTTTACATTCCGGGACTCAGCCCATGGATTCATATTCCGGTCATTCTGGCCGCTGCATTGGCTGGTGGCGCTTTGTTCGGCGCTATTCCAGGCTATTTGAAAGCCAAATGGAATGCCAATGAAGTCGTGACGACGCTGATGCTGAACTATGTGGCCATCATTATGACTTCTTATCTCGTTAACAATGTATTTAAGGATCCGAAGAGCGGCGGCTTTGCGCGGATGAAATTTTTTGATAAAGACCTGCTGCTTCCGAAAATATCGGGCTCCTTCCCGGTTCACTACGGAATTTTCATTGCCATTATCGCTACGGTAATCATTTACCTGCTGATGTATAAAACGCGTCTTGGTTACGAAATGCGCCTCGTAGGGAAAAACGACACCTTCGCCAAGTATGGCGGCATTAATACGAAGAAAATCATTGTATACAGCGTTATGATCAGCGGCGCGCTCGCCGGATTGGGCGGGATCGTAGAGCTGATGGGGATTCACGGCACTTATAAAGACAGCTTTTCTATAAACCTTGGTTTTGATGGAATTATTATTGCATTACTAGCTCGCAACAACCCGCTCGGCGTTGTGTTATCCGCTTTCTTCTATGCCTACTTGCAGGTAGGTGGTCAAGTGATGCAGGCGGAAAGCGATGTGTCACGTGAACTCGCGGTTATTATCCAGTGTTTGCTCGTCTTGTTCGTATCTGCGCAAGCCGTCTTCAACTATTTGAAACAGCGGGCGATTCTCAAGCAATCGAAGAAGAACACAAGCGAAGGGGTGAAGGCAGATGTGGTCTAATCTATGGGCTCAAATCGCCGACTTGACGATCGTGGTAGTCCTGCTCCGGTCGATGACCCCGATTCTGCTTGCGGCGCTCGGAGGTTTGATCTCCGATGTGACCGGTGTAACGAATATCGGTTTGGAAGGTCAGATGCTGGTTGCGGCGTTTTCGTCGATTGCGGTCGGCTCGGCCACAGGGAGCTGGTTTATCGGTGTATTGTGCGGCGTCTTGATCTGCGTAGCGCTCTCATACGTGATGGCATTCTTCCATTTGCGGCTGGGTGTCGACGTCATTATTACCGGGTTTGCCATTAATACGTTCGGCTCTGGGGTGACCGTATTTTTGATGAACAAAATCTTCAATGTGACTGGTAGCTACAATCCGGAGCACCTGGATAAAATTCCGACTATAAATATCCCGTTCATCGAGGATATTCCCTTCCTGGGCAAGCTGCTGAGCGGCCACAGCCTTATGGTATGGATCGGGCTTCTATCCGTCGTCTTCTGCTTCTACATGCTGTATCGTACGCCTTACGGGGTGCATCTGCGGGCGATCGGCGAAGCCCCGCAATCTGCAAGATCGCTGGGGATTCCAGTCAAACGCCTGCAATATTCGTCCCTCGCCTGGAGCGGCGTGTTCGTCGGCTTGGCCGGCGCCTTCATGTCCATGGGTATGACGAGCATGTTCGTTAAGGACATGACCGCCGGTACTGGCTTCCTGGCATTGGCTGTCGTTTTGCTTGGCAATCGCAACCCGGTAGGGATTCTGGTCGGTTCGCTCATTTTCGGTCTGGCCAAAGCCTTGGAAACGCTACTGCAGACGATACCGAACAGCCCGGTTCCAAGCCAGTTCGTACAAATTCTGCCTTACGTCGTCACAATTCTGGCCCTTGTCGTATATGCGATTCGCAGACATGGCAAACAAACCGATAGCTTAGGAACGGCGTCCGCCAAATAATACAGAGCCTATAACACAGTGAAAGAAGAGATGGAGCGATGAGCGAAACGCTAAAGCGAAAAATCATCATTGATTGCGATCCTGGGCATGACGATGCCATTGCCATTTTGCTGGCTGCCGGCACACCGCAGATCGAGCTGGTCGGTATTACGACGGTAGCCGGGAACGCAGAAGTGGAGAAAACGACAAGAAATGCGCTAAAAGTGTGTGAAATCGCCGGCATTCACGATGTACCGGTCATGAAAGGCTGCGGGCAGCCGATGGTCCGCAAACGCGAGACCGCAGCGGATATTCACGGCGATTCCGGGATGGACGGTCCGGTGCTGCCGGAGCCTACACGTCAGGTTGAAAACGAGCATGCGGTTGATTTTATCATTCGTAAGTTGCTTGAATCCGACGGAGACATCACCCTGGTTCCGGTAGGACCTTTAACGAATATTGCGATGGCGATGCGGCGCGAGCCGGCCATTCTGCCGAAAATTCAGGAGATCGTCCTGATGGGCGGAGGAACGTTCGGCAACTGGACGCCGGCCGCTGAATTCAATATTTTTGTCGATGCCGAAGCGGCCAAGGTCGTCTTCGAGAGCGGCGTGCCGATTACGATGATGGGGCTTGATCTGACGCACCAGGCCTTGGCAACGTACGAGGTGGCGGATCGTATTGCTCAAATCGACAATCCGGCAGGGAAGTTTGTCAGCGAGCTGTTGGTCTTTTTCCGCAAAACCTATTTGGAAGTGTTCGGCTTCGAGCATCCGCCGGTGCATGACGTGTGTAGCGTTGCTTACTGCATCGATCCATCGGTGGTGGAAACCCGCAAGCTGCGGGTCGATATCGAGACGAGAGGCGAGCTGACCTACGGCATGACCGTGGTCGACGTGGGCGGCGTAACCGGTCGTGAACCTAATGTTAATGTGGCGATGAAGCTGGATCACGCCAAGTTCTGGAATATGGTGACGGCTGCATTGCAGCACTTTTCATAAGAAGGAGGGGGGAGAAACCGGTGAAACGGATTATTTTGGATGTTGATACCGGCATCGATGATTCGATGGCGATCGCTTATGCGGCCCACTCCCCGGAGCTGGAGTTGCTGGGAATTACGACATGCTTTGGCAACATTACAGCAGAGGAAGCTACGCGCAATTCCTTGACCGTGCTGGAGAAGCTCGGAAAGCAGGTTCCGGTGATCCAGGGAGCTAAGGAGACGCTTTGCCGCGGAGAACGAGATCACTATGCGAGAACGGTCCACGGCGAGGATGGACTGGGCAACACGGTGCAGCATGCGCCAAGAGGACAAGCGAAGGAGGGGCATGCATCCGATTTCATCATCGAGCAGGTCAAACGGCGGCCGCATGAAATTACGATCATTTCGGTCGGGACGTTGACCAATCTTGCATTGGCGATTCAAAAAGACCCGGGCATCGTGTCGCTCATTCACGAAGTGATTGTGATGGGCGGGGCTGTGACCGTGCCCGGGAATGTAACGCCGTACGGGGAAGCCAACATTGTGGCCGACCCGGAGGCGGCGGCCTTTGTCTTTGCGGCCGGACTGCCGCTTACGCTGGTCGGCCTGGATGTGACGATGCAGACGCTGCTGCCGAAGTCGCATCTGGAAGCATGGCGCGCCTCTGGAAAGGCGGAAGGGATGTTTTTCGCCGATATCGCCGAGTTCTATATGGGCGCGTACGAGTCCTTCTACCCAGGCATCGGCGGCTGCGCTTTGCATGATCCGCTGGCTGTAGGCGTGGCGATTGACCGCAGCCTGGTGGAGGCCCAGCCGATGCGCGTCACCGTCGTGACCGAAGGCGAGCAAACCGGACGAACGGTTGGTTCGTTTGAGGGTGAGCCAAAAATCAACGTTTGCTTGAAGGTCGATGCGGACCGGTTTTTGGCGCATTTCATGAGCCGGATTGTTGGAGTATGAGTGGCTGTCTTTATAGAGGCCGTGGGTGAATACATTGGAAGAGAATAACGATCTATGGGCCGCTGTTGTCCGCCACTTGTCAGGGATTAGACTAGTAGGATGACAAGTGGCTCCCATAGGCGGACGTAAACTCCCTACGATTCGTTATTCTCTTCCTGGATGCCAAAAGAACACGAGAGCTGCTCATGGGAGCAGCAGAAGTGCGAGCATAGTGTGAAACTCCGCTCGCGTTTTTTTAAAAATTTACAGTTAATCTCATGTTTAAGCCAAGAATGCAGATTAGGAGACGGGGCCGAGAGCCCTTAGTTGCCTACTTCTGGCCTCCTGACACGTAGTAACTGCATAATGTACAATTAAAACTTATCATTATGGGCATTTTAGAAATTTAGATGTAAAAGGTGCAGTTAAAAGGGGAGAAATCACTTCTTCTGGACAGTTCGGCCAATTTTAGATGTAGGTTATGCAGTTAAAATTGAGAAATCCGTAATTTGCCTGAAAATAGATGTATAAAATGCATTTAGTAGTGTGAATTCACATCACAGCGCTGATTATTTGCACATGAAAGGACCTGACGGTGAATTCCCGTCAGGTTTTTCTTACGTTCAGACAAAAAAATTCCCATGCTAATAAGCCATTCAAAGGAATATTCATAATCGTGAAGGCGCATACAAGATCCGGCTTTTCATGTTTTCCTGAGGAGCGATGAATGGACAGGGGGATTCCGAGAATGTTGAAAAGGTTATTTCTTGCGGCGGGAATTTTAGCAGGTAGCTTGGGTGTTGCCTCAACCGTCGGTGCGGCAGTGGATTACTCGGAAATTATCGAACAAGAATCTGCTTGGATCGAAAGCTTGCAGCAGCCTTCCGGCGCCATTGTCATGACGCGAGAGCACACCTATGAGGTGGAAGGAAAACGCTATTACAAAATTGAGCCATATTTTGCGAATTTAGCGTTGGTCGGAATGCTGGAAAACCCTGATCCCGGCAAGCTGCAGACGGCACGTAAGTGGATGGAATGGTATTTTTCCCATATGAATGCCCCCGATTACAACGGGGCGCTTGGCTCGGTGTATGTACATTACGCCGATCCGGTTACCCAAGCGGAAACAGCCACTCCGGGTACGCTTGCCCACGGTAATTACGATTCTACCGATTCGTATGCCGCAACCTTTCTCAGCTTGACCCGAAAGTATATCGAATCCGGGGGCGATCGCTCCTTTGTATTAGGGAAAAAGGCGGAACTGGAGACGATTGCCGGAGCGATGCTGTCCACGCTACAGCCAAACGGGCTGACCTGGGCAAAGCCCGACTACGCCATACCTTATTTGATGGACAATACTGAGGTACATACCGGATTGGTCGATATCGAGTGGCTTGAGCGGCAGGTGTTTGGCGATGCTGTAAAGGCCAACGAATATGAGATTAAGAAGAAAGCCAGCTTGGCCGGAATTGAGCTGATGTGGAACCCAGCAAAGGACAACTACGATTTCTATGAATGCGGCCATTGCAGCGGTGGTACGTCCGATTGGTCCAGTTTTTATCCGGGAGCTACCGCACAGATGTATCCGATTTGGCACAACATCCTCACTCCGCCAAGCGAGAGGGCTGTCCGTTTATATCAGAAGCTGAATGAAAGCCATCCCGGCTGGCCCGAGCTCTCGACGCCGGACGCTTTTCCGTGGGCGATTCTAGCTTATACGGGGGCGCTTATGGATGATAAAGAACGTGTAGACACGTTCTTAAGCTCGGTAAAGTCGGCTTATCTCGATAAGAGCCGTGGCTGGCCCTACTACAATTTAGAAGCCGGGTTTACGATCCGCGCGGCTAAAACGGTGAGGGATAAATCCAATTTGGCGTTAGGGGCCCCGGTTTTGGGGTCAACCGCTCAGCATTTGGCAGGGAATGTCACCAACGGAGTGTTAAGCGACTCATGGGTCATCTCCAAGGATCGAAATCATCATCTGGAGGCCGAAGTGGCAGAGGATATAGTGGAGCGGGGTCAGGAAACTGCGGGGAAAAAAGGTCCGAGCAAGGCATGGCTGCGCCTTGATCTGGGAACAGCAGAGCCGCTAAATCGACTGCTGATCAAGTGGGGGAAGGATCATGCTAAAGCCTACACCATCCAAACCTCGGGGGATGGAATTCATTTTGAGGATGTATATAAGGTAAAAGGCAGTGACGGAGGGAAGGACGAAATTGCTCTACCCGGCGCAGAAGCCCGTTATGTGCGATTGATATTTACGGATATCAGCCGGAAGGCCGGTATGGAGATTCGGGAAATCGAGATATATTGAACCAGTGTACCGATGAAAAAAGCACGAATTGAGGGGCCATGTACGCGCCCATTCAATTCGTGCTTTTTTGTAGCTCATGCGACTACTTCGCAGCTTCCTCTACACTCACATCCGGATCGGTCAAAAAAGAGGTGATCGGCATGGATGCGGCACCAAGCGCGGTCGAGCGGATGCCCAGCTTGGCGAAATCGACATGCGTTTTTTTTCGGTGGTAGGACAGGCTCCGGTTCTTGATGGTGTCCAGCATCGCTTCTTCATATAGCTCTCCGGCCAGCGACAAACGATTGCCGATCACGATAAGCTCAGGATTCAAGATGTTCACCAGGTTCGCAAGCCCGACGCCAAGCTGGGAGCCGATTTCGTTCAACAGACCGGCTGCTTCAGGGTCGCCTTGCTTGGCGTTCTTCAGAATCTCGTCCAAGGAAGGCGTATTCTCCTGCCAAATGGCGGATGCTCGATCCAGCAGCGCCTTCTCCGACGCCAGCGTCTCCCAGCAGCCACGGTTGCCGCAGCGGCATAGCGGGCCATCCTCGGCTACTGTCATATGGCCGACCTCTCCTGAGAAGTTGGAGATGCCGCGGTACAACTCCCCGCCAACGATGATGCCTGAGCCGATCCCGACGCCGATGCTTAAATAAATGAGATTCTGTGAATCGCGGCCCGCGCCGTACAGCTTCTCTCCGATCGCTCCCGCATTCGCTTCGTTATCAATATGAATATTGTTTCCAAATTCCTTCGTGAGGGCTCCAGCCAGATCAACATGATCCCAACCGAGGTTTGGAGCCGACACAACAAAGCTTTTCTCATCGACCAGCCCCGGAACTCCAATACCGATGCCAACAATACCGTAAGGTGAAGCTGGAAGTCTCCGGCCGAGCAGGCGAATTGTTTTGCTGATCTGGTCGAGTACGCTATCCGGCGAGAAAACGGTTAAAGGTACGCTTTTTTCACGAATGACGTTTCCTTCCAAGTCAACAAGCACGGCCAGCAAATCGCTCACCCGGATGTCGACACCGATGGCGAAGCCGGCACTTTTATTGAATAGCAGCAGCGTCGGCTTACGTCCGCCGCTCGATTCCCCCGGACCGATTTCGGTCACGAGGCGGCTATCGATCAGCTCGGCGACAAGCGAGGAGACGGTCGCTTTATTAAGCCCGATTTCGGCGGAAATATCCGCACGGGATAACGGCTGGCGGTGACGGATCGTTTCCAGCACGATGCTTTTATTCATTTTTTTAATCAACTGCTGGTCGCCGGTAATTTTCATCATATTCCTCCGTATGAAACATGCTCTTCCTTGCCATCATAACATAAAAAAACAAATATTTGCGATAACTTAGTTAGTTTGCTGGACAAACAAAGTATAACGTGATACGATCTAGTTGAAAAGGGCATGCATACGATCTATCGGGGCATGATACTTTTTAAGAGAGGTTCGAAAAGTTCGGTGATATATAAGCGGAGCATCTCGAACATCTTCAGTGCAGAAGGCAATGAAAAGGCTTACTAAAAAAACAAAAATCATGCAGGGAGGACTCAAGCAGTGACTTATTTCAAAAACATCAGCAAAATTCAGTATGAAGGCGTAGGCTCCAACAACCCTCTGGCATTCAAACATTATAACGAAAATGAAATCGTGCTCGGTAAAACGATGAAGGAACACCTCCGTTTTGCAGTAGCTTACTGGCATACTTACACGATGAACGGTAGCGACCCATTTGGTCAAGGCAACATGATTCGTCCATGGGAAACGGTATCGGGTCTTGATCTGGCTAAAACTCGCGTAGAAGTTAACTTTGAATTCCTTGAAAAGCTCGGCGCTCCTTACTTCTGCTTCCATGATGTGGACGTAGCACCGGAAGGCGCAAACCTGAAAGAATCCTACGAGAACCTTGACGTAATCGTTGCCAAATTGAAAGAAGGCATGAAATCGACGGGTGTGAAACTGTTGTGGAATACGGCTAACATGTTCTCGAACCCTCGTTATGTTCATGGTGCTGCTACGACATCGAACGCAGACGTATACGCTTATGCTGCAGCACAAGTGAAGAAAGGTCTCGAAACTGCCGTAGAACTGGGCGCAGAAAACTACGTATTCTGGGGCGGCCGTGAAGGTTACGAATCCCTTCTGAACACGGATATGGGTCTTGAACTTGACAACCTGGCAAGATTTTTCCATATGGCTGTTGATTATGCAAAAGAAATCGGCTTCAAAGGTCAATTCCTGATCGAGCCAAAACCAAAAGAACCTACCAAACACCAATATGACTTTGACGCTGCAACGACAATTGCATTCTTGCAAAAATACGGTCTTCAAGATCATTTCAAACTCAACCTGGAAGCTAACCATGCTACCCTTGCTGGCCATACATTCGAACATGAACTGCGCGTAGCCCGTATCAACAATGCGCTCGGATCGATCGACGCCAACCAAGGCGACATGCTGCTCGGCTGGGATACAGACGAATTCCCTACTGATCTGTACTCTGTAACGCTGGCAATGTACGAAATTCTTGAGAATGGCGGCATCGGCTCCGGCGGCGTAAACTTCGACGCAAAAGTTAGACGTTCTTCCTTCGAACCTGAAGATTTGTTCTACGCTCACATTGCTGGTATGGATACCTTTGCAAAAGGTCTGAAAGTAGCTGCTAAGATGAAAGAAGAGAAATTCATCGACGGTCTGCTTGACGAACGTTATGCAAGCTTCAAATCCGGCATCGGTGCCGACATCGTGTCTGGCAAAGCCAACTTCAAAACATTGGCCGCTTATGCGCTTGAACACAGCGATATCCAAAATAAATCGAACCATCTTGAATTGGTTAAAGCTCGCCTTAACGAATACATCTTCGGAGCAAAATAAGTCGAGTCTTGAAAAGCCTGGCTGGAGCCATGAATCGAATGTAACGCATTCTCGAAGTATGCAAACCGCAAAAAGGGACGCCAGCCGTCCCTTTTTGTTAGTACTTGGGCTATTTTAATCGGTCTGGTCAGAATGAGGAAGGGAGAGTTAAACTTTCATGAAATATGTGATCGGGGTTGACCTTGGAACAAGCTCGGTGAAGACGCTGCTTGTCAGCAAGGATGGCGAGATCAAAGGTGAAGCTACGGCTTCGTATCCGCTGATTCAAGAGCGCCCGAGCTACAGCGAGCAGAACCCGGAGGAATGGGTAAACGGAACTGTAGCTTGTCTCAAGGAACTGCTGCAGACGAGCGGCGTGTCCGCTGAAGATATTGAAGGCGTATCCTTCTCGGGACAGATGCACGGCTTGGTGCTGCTGGATGAACAAAACCGTGTGCTGCGTAACGCCATCCTCTGGAACGATACTCGTACGACGAAGGAGTGCCGGGAAATCGAGCAGAAGCTTGGCGGCAAGCTGCTCGACATTACGAGAAATGCCGCTTTGGAAGGCTTTACGCTGCCGAAAATTCTGTGGGTGCAAAAGCATGAGCCTGAGCTGTTTGCAAAGGCAGCAAGCTTCGTGCTGCCAAAGGATTACCTGCGCTACCGGATGACCGGGCGCGTAGAGATGGAAATTTCCGATGCTGCCGGCACGCTGCTGCTGAACGTTCCGGAAGGCAAATGGAGCGATGAAATCGCTTCGGCCTTTGGACTTCCGGAAGGCTTCTGCCCGCCGCTTGTTGGCAGTACGGAAGGAACCGGCACGCTGCTGCCGGAGTTTGCGGCATTGACCGGCTTGTCCCCAGCAACCAAAGTGTTCGGCGGCGGAGCCGACAACGCCTGCGGTGCGGTGGGAGCGGGCATAGTCCGTAAAGGCGACGCGCTGTGCAGCGTGGGGACCTCCGGCGTTGTCCTCACCTATGAGGAAGACAAGAGCAAGGATTTTGCGGGCAAGGTGCATTTCTTCAACCATGCGCACCCGGGTGCATTTTATGCCATGGGCGTAACACTTGCTGCAGGCTACTCTTTAAGCTGGTTCAGAGATGCGCTGGCTCCTGGCGTAGGCTTCAGTGAGCTGCTTCAAAACGTAGGCGAAATCGCTCCAGGCTCCGAGGGGCTGCTGTTCACACCGTATTTGGTCGGCGAACGTACGCCGCATGCGGACAGTGTCATTCGCGGCAGCTTTATCGGCTTGTCCGGCACGCATCGCCGCGATCATCTCGCTCGTGCGGTGATGGAGGGGATCACCTTCTCCTTGCAGGAGTCGTTTGATCTGTTCCGCCAAGCCGGCATTACGGTTGACCGTGTCATTTCCATCGGCGGTGGCGCTAAAAATCCGGTCTGGCTGCAAATGCAAGCTGACATCTTCGGTAAGCCGGTCGTTTCGCTGAAGAACGAGCAAGGCCCGGCCATGGGCGCAGCCATGATGGCGGCCGTTGGCAGTGGCTGGTTCGGCAGCCTGAAGGAGTGCGCCGATCAATTTATCGGGTATGGCGCTACTTACGAGCCGATTCCGGAAAATGTCGAGAAGTACGCGCGTCTCTTCAAGCTGTATCAACAAGTATATGAGGCTACCCGCTCGCTGAACGAAGGTTTGCAGGAATTCCGCGGCTAAGCTTTAAGCTGTTAGGCTTAGGCTGCCAGCAGCCTCTTTAAGAAGCGCCAGGCTCTCATCGGAGCAGGGCGCTTCTTCTTTTTTTGCGGACTTCTTCTGGTATACTCAACACTTCAAAGAGAGATAGCGCTTCGAGATATTTAGCTGCATTTAGTACAGTTAATCTGCTGCTTTTCACTGTGATAGACCAAAGTAAATGTAAAAAGTGCAGCTAATTGGGCCTTGTATGCCGCTGGACTCGATGACGGGTTCTTTTAAATGTACTTTTTGCAATTAAAATCCGAGAGTTGCTGATATTGAGGAAAATAGATGTACAAAATACATCTAGATGTCTCAAGCCTTGAGCGAGCTGGAGGCTGGATGCAACCGGCCCACCGCCGTAAACTATCCCCTGGAATAAGGAAGCCACAAGCACTTGCCTCTCATGATATAATTGACCAGTGGCATGGCATGAGGAGGGGCGTCGATCATCTTGAATATTTATCGCAAATATTTTAAGAACAATCTATTCATGAAGATCATTTTGTTCTTTTCGGTAATAACGATTGTGACGATTATCACGTTTTCTTATTTGATGTTCAAGTTTACGTCAGAGGCTGCGGTTTACAGGCAGCTGGATGTTCAAAAACGAGCGATTGAAAGCGTAAGCAATTATATCAGCCACAAATACGAGTCCGTGCAGACGATGGTGCGAAACGTTTATCGAGACGGCGATTTGGCCTTTAATACGTCTTATTTCCTGGAGCACCCTTATCAGGATTACGTAATCTATAGATTGGACAAGTTTTATAAGGAGAATAGCTCTCCAATCGATACGGTCAGATACTTCCGCAACCAGGTCGAGGATGACCCGGATATTCGGAGTCTGATGCTGTACAGCGCCGAACAGCAGCAGCTTTATGCCTACAACGGCAGCGCGCAATTCAAAATCATTTCAACCAATGCTGCGCGATCCTTTGTCCCTGACGTTATGTATCAGCAGGAAGGCCAGAGCATTTCCAAGGCCAATATCTGGGTACGCCGAACAATCGGGCTGCCGAATGTTCCGATGTATTCGGTGCGCGTTCCAATCAATAACAAGCAGTCTCTCCGCAATATCGGCCAACTGGTCGTTTATTTTGATACGGACAAGGTTTGGGATAGCTTGGTAAATTATAAGGACGATTTGAAAGGCTCCATATTGGTGCTCGCCAGCGACGGCACCGTCCTGTTTGATACCTCGGGAACCTATTACGGCCAAAAATATCCTTATGCAAGCCAGATCAATTCCTTATACGATAACGGAGTGCTGGGGAAAGGAATGACCATCACCAAGCTGACGAAAAGCCAAGGCGGCTTTACAGTGCTTAGCGCGGTGCCGGAGCAGGACCTCGCGAAAACATACCGTGGTACGAGAAACATGATCTTGCTAATCAGTTCCATCTGTATTTTGTTCGCCATTCTGCTTCCTTCACTATTCATCAGCAATTTCGCCAAACGGACGTACGGCATTATCCGCTTTACGCGTAAGGTAAGAAACGGGGATTTTAAGGCGCGGATTGCGGATGTGCGCGACGACGAGCTCGGGCTTATTTCCAAGAGCTTCAACGATATGCTCGATGAGCTTAACCTGTATATTGATCGAGTGTATAAGGCGGAAATCAAACAGAAAAAAACAGAGCTTGCCGCATTAGAGGCGCGGGTAAACCCACATTTTCTCTACAATACGTTGGAAGTTATCCGCATGCGGGCGATTTCGCAGGGTGCGGCGGATGTCGGCGAAATGATCTACAGCTTGTCGATGCTGTTCAAAAGTTATGTGCAGCAAAAGCCGAAATATACATTGAAGGATGAGCTTGAAGCTTGCCGCCTTTATCTGGAGCTGTTCCGTATCCGCTACAAGGATAAATTTTCTTATGATATTCATTGCGACAACCAGCTTAAAGATAATCTGGTTCTAAAAATGTCGCTGCAGCCGATTATCGAAAATTATATTTTGTACGGTATGAAATCAGACCGCACGGATAATGAAATATCCATATCCGTGACTCGTTTGGAAGACGGAACGCTACGCGCGGAGGTAACCGATAACGGACGGGGGATTGAACCTGATCGACTCGAGCAAATTAAGCAAACCTTACTTAATCCGGATGCCTATTCGGAATCGTTCGGATTACGGAGTATCCACGAACGTCTGAAGCTGCTCTATGGTCCTCAATACGGGCTTGAGATCAGCAGCGAGGCAGGAGTGGGGACATCCGTCATAGTGAGCTTTCCTGAACTTGGGGGAGAGGAGATAGGGTATGTATAAAGTGTTTATTGTAGATGACGAACCGTTTATCATTGAAGGTTTATATGATATCGTCGATTGGGCCAAGCTGGGTATGGAAATCGTGGGTCATGCCGAAAATGGCTTGAAGGCGTTGGAACGGCTGAAGCAGCTTCCGGTTGACATTTTGATCACGGATATTTCTATGCCGCAAATGAACGGACTGGACCTGATTCGGTCCGCAAGAGAAGTTCACCCAAACTTGAAAGTTATTGTTCTAAGCGGGTATGACGAATTTGCATACCTGAAGGAAGGCATGGCGCTTGGCATAGAAAATTATTTGCTCAAGCCGATTAACCTGGAGGAATTTCAGGCTACCCTCAAAACCGCGATTGACAAGCTGAATGAATCCAAAGTAATGCTTAATGAACACAGCATTCGGATATTGCGGGACAACATCATGCACCGGTGGATACGCAGACAGATCGGCAGTGCGGAGTTTCGAGAACGGGCCGACCTGCTCGGCATTTCGTTGAACCAGCCGTATGCCATGGTGGCGCTGCTGCGCCCGGAGCGGCCGGCAAATGAACTGTTTGACGCAGCCCTTCGCATCATCGCCGGACAAACCTGGATCGTTCCTTTTCGTGATATGGATGGGGACATTGTGCTGCTTTATAATTTTGACGACCCAGGGCAGGGAAAAGAACGTGCGGACAACATCCATCGGCTGCTCATTGAAGGGCTGCAGTCCTTCAAACCTGTGCGCATATCCGTGGGCAGCGTGGAGGAGACGGAGGGCCAAGCTCCGGAGAGCTATTCTAACGCCAAGAAAGCCCAGGAATATTTTATGGTGTTTGAGGACCGGAACATCATCTGCTTTGAAGAACTCGAAAGTACCGGCAAGCAGATGAAGGCAGGGGTTTCCGTGGATTGGGCGGAGTACGCCAAGCTCCTGATGGCCAGAAACCGGGAAGCGATGCTTCAGCGCATTGAAGAGGATTTTGAGCGTCTCAGCCGGATGGAGGGAGTAACCCCGGATGACCTGCACATTAGCGCAATGGAATGGATCGTCCGCTTCAAGATGCAGTTTAAGGAAATTCGCCATTCGGAAGAGCCAGGTCTTTTTAAAGACAGCTTGGTACGTATTCGTTCCGCCGGATCGATCGGCGAATTGATCGGCGTGCTGAAGGAAGTGGCCGACAAGACGATGGAATCCTTAGATCATGATTTAAAAAGCCCAGTCGTTCAGCAGGTACTAAACAATATCCATACTTCCTACAACGAGGATCTTTCACTCAAGACGCTTGGGTCTTTATACAACATCCATCCCGTGTATCTTGGGCAGCTGTTTCATAAGGAAGTCGGCGAATCGTTTACCGAGTATATCAATAGGTACCGGATCGAGAAGGCCAAAGAGCAGCTTAGAACAACCTACCAGAAGGTGCATGAAATCGCCCGCAGCGTAGGATATTGGGAAACTGGATACTTCTACAAACAGTTCAAGAAATACGTAGGGGTCTCCCCGACGGAGTTCAAAGGCTTGTCCAGCGAGTGAAATGGCTGGCAAGCTCTTTTCTTTATTTTGAACATGATTTATTAGTTTTCTTCTCTATTTGAAAATGCTTTCATCCCTTACAGTAAAGATAGTCCTTAAGAGGTTTACATCAAAAGGAGGGTACTCAAGCAATGAGTAAAAAAAGAAAAAGCTTTTCTCTGCTACTGGCCACGTTGATGGCGCTTACACTAATTGTTAGCGCTTGCGGCGGGAATAAAGCGGCAGACAACACAAACAAGGCTAGCAACACGTCAGGCTCCTCGAACACGAAAGCCGAGGAACCGGTAAAACTGATCTGGTACACGATCGGGGCTCCGCAAAAAGACATGAACAAAGTATTGGAAGAAGTGAACAAGTACACCAAAGAAAAAATCAACGCTACGATCGATATGAAAATGATCGACTTTGGTGACTACACGCAAAAAATGCAAGTTATGGCTGCTTCCGGCGAGCCGATGGACATCATGTTCACTTGCTCCTGGGCATTTGACTATGTCCAAAATGCACGGAAAGGTGCATTCATGGAACTTGATGATCTCCTCGACAAGTATGGCAAAGGCATCAAAGACACGATCGACCCGGCTTTCCTTGAAGGCTCGAAGGTTGATGGACACAACTACGCGATTCCAGCAAACAAAGAGCTTCCTGCTCAAGAAGTATGGCGCTTTAACAAACAATTGGTAGATAAATACAAATTCGACATTTCCAAAGCGACCACGATGGATAGCTTGGAACCCATGCTGAAGACGATTAAAGAGAAAGAACCGGGCGTGACTCCGTACGCTATGGTGAAAGATTTCATGCCGATAATGCCGTTCGACTATGTTATCGAAAAAATGCCGATGGCAGTTTACCTGGACACGAAGGACTATAAAGTTGTAAACATTCTGGAAACTCCGGAAGCGAAAAAAGCGCTCGAAACCGTGCACAAGTTCTACAAAGCAGGTTATGTCTCTCCTGAAGTTGCAACGACCTCTTCGGTAGACGATTTGTACAAATCCGGCAAATGGTTTATGGACCGGGCGGCAACTCAGCCGTTGGCCGATAACCTCTGGTCCGCAAGCTATGGCTATCCTGTAGTTTCTACGGCAGCCAGCAAGCCGTACATTTACAACTGGTCGGTTATGGGCTCCATGCAAGCCATTTCTGCAAACTCCGAGAATCCAGAGAAAGCAATGGAATTCTTGAACCTGCTCAATACTGATCCTTACCTGCGTAACCTGATTGATTCCGGTATCGAAGGTGTTCACTATCAAAAGGTCAAAGACAACATGATCAAAAACTTGCCTGATGCTAAAAACTACGATATGCCTACGTTCTCCTTGGGCAACATCATGATCACTTACCTGAATGAAGGCGACCCTGAGAACAAATGGGACGAATTCAAGAAATTCAACGCATCGGGTATCAAAGCTCCGCTGCTTGGCTTCAACTTCGATACTTCGAAGGTAACGAACGAAATTGCGGCAGTAAACAACGTGAAGGAAGAATTCTGGTCCTCACTGATGACCGGTACTGTAGATCCTGACGAATACCTGCCGAAAGCAATCGAGAAATTCAAAACGGCTGGTCTGGATAAAATCATCGCTGAAGCGCAAACGCAAATCGATGCATGGAGAGCCGCAAACAACAAGTAATAACATTATTATAGAAGATCGGGCGGGTGATGAGCCTAACGCCCGATCTTTTTTACATTCCGTCAGTCGATGTGAATTTAGCGATCAGGAGGGATTAGCGTGAAAAAGATAGGCGGCTTTTTTAAGGATATCGTTAAAAATAAAGTCTTGCTGCTCATGGTTCTACCAGGCGCATTATGGTTTCTGTTCTTTTCCTATTTGCCGATGTTTGGCACGATTATCGCATTTAAGGAGTACCGATTCAGCCGGCACGGCTTTTGGGCCAGCATCGTCAATAGCAAATGGGTAGGCTGGGACAACTTCAAATTTCTGTTCAGCACAAACGACGCCTACGTCATTACCCGGAATACGCTGCTATACAATATTGCCTTTATCATCATTGGCTTGATTCTAGCCGTGGCGATGGCCATCGTACTGAGTGAAATTACGAACAAACGGCTTGCAAAAGTATATCAAACCGGCATGTTCCTCCCCTATTTCCTTTCGTGGGTTATTGTTGGTTATTTTGCTTTCAGCTTCTTGAGCTCGGAACGCGGGCTGCTAAACCATCTGTTCCAATCGATGGGGATCGACGCTATCCAGTGGTACTCCAATCCGAAGGTTTGGCCTTATATTTTGATTCTGGTTTACTTGTGGAAAGCCGTAGGCTATAACAGTGTCGTTTATTTGGCAGCCATCATGGGGATCGACAGATCACTGTATGAAGCGGCCATGATCGACGGCGCCAGCAAATTCCAGCAAATTCGCAGCATTACGATTCCGCTGCTCACACCGATCATCACGATTATGACGCTGCTGGCCGTCGGGAAAATTTTCTACGCGGATTTCGGCTTGTTCTTCCAGGTTCCAAGAGATTCCGGCACCCTGTATTCGGTTACGAACGTTATCGATACCTACGTATACCGCGGCCTCAAAACAACCGGCGAGATCGGCATGAGTACGGCGGCAGGTCTGTACCAATCGGTAGTTGGCTTCATCCTGGTAATGGTATCTAACCTGATCGTTCGTAAGTATGACAAGGACAGCGCCCTGTTTTAATTAACCGGAAGGAGTGAGTCATATGTCTCGGAGAACTAATAAAGAACGCGATTTTCATCAGCTTTCAACGCCTTGGAATATTATATTTAATCTTTTTGCTGGCATTTTTGCATTTTTGTGCGTTTTTCCCTTTCTTTTTGTGGTAATTTTATCTTTTACTGATGAGGGAGCACTTGCGAATGACGGCTATAGACTGATTCCGTCGAAATGGAGTCTTGAGGCATACCGGTACGTATTTAAAACCGGGGATATGCTGCTTAAATCCTATGGGGTTACGATTTTCGTAACGATTGTCGGGACGATCATCAGCTTGCTGTTTATCGCCTTTTATGCTTATGCTATTTCGCGGAAAAGCTTTAAATTTCGCAATTTCTTTGCCTTTTTTGCCTTTTTTACGATGCTGTTCAACGGCGGTTTAGTCCCAACCTACATTATTGTGACTCAATTGCTTGGCATGAAGGACACGATTTGGGCTCTGATTTTGCCGCTTGCCGTAAACGCCTTTTACATTATGATTTTGCGTACCTTCTACAGCACAAGCGTTCCGGACGCCATTATTGAATCCGGGAAAATTGACGGTGCGGGGGAATTTCGGATTTTCCTCAAGCTGGTACTTCCTTTGTCCCTTCCGGGTCTGGCAACCATCGGTCTGTTCAGCACCTTGGGCTACTGGAACGATTGGTTTAACGCGCTGCTTTACATTGATAATCCGAACCTCGTTCCGCTGCAATCCATGCTGATGCGGATCGAAACGAGTATGCAATTTATCCTGCAAAATTCGCAACACAGCTCGCTTAGCTTGGAAGCTCTTCAGTCGCTGCCGCAGGATACGTCGCGGATGGCCATGGTTGTGCTGGCTACAGGGCCGATCATTTTCGCTTATCCGTTCTTTCAACGTTATTTCATCCAAGGTCTTACGGTAGGGGCTGTCAAAGAATAAGATCATTCGGAGGAGAGAGTAGAAACCATGATCTATAAAGACAAAACAAAACCTATTCAAGAACGGGTGGACAATCTGCTCGGGCTGATGACTTTGGAAGAGAAGGTCGGCCAGCTGATCCAGCCGTTCGGCTGGCAAACCTATGAGCATATAAATGGAGAAATAAAGCTGACAGAATCGTTTAAAAAACAGGTTGAAAACGGTGGAGTCGGTTCGTTGTACGGTATGCTTCGGGCCGACCCGTGGACCGGCGTCACCCTGGAAACCGGCCTCTCGCCCCGCAAAGGCGCAGAGGCGGTGAACGCGATTCAACGCTATGCCATTGAGCATTCCCGGCTGGGTATCCCCCTGTTAATTGGGGAGGAATGCTCTCATGGCCATATGGCGATCGGGGCAACGGTCTATCCGGTGCCGCTGACGCTAGGCAGCACCTGGAATGTGGATTTGTACCGGGAAATGTGCCAGGCCGTCGCTCGCGAGACCCGCAGTCAAGGCGGGGCGGTGACGTATTCGCCAGTGCTCGACGTTGTGCGCGATCCTCGCTGGGGCCGCACGGAGGAATGCTTCGGCGAAGACCCTCATCTCATTAGCGAGCTGGCTGTGGCTTCAGTCGAAGGCTTGCAGGGCGAGGGGCTGGACAGCCCGAACAGCGTAGCTGCAACCTTGAAGCATTTTGTGGGTTACGGCAGCTCTGAGGGTGGAAGAAATGCGGGCCCTGTGCATATGGGGCGCCGCGAGCTGCTGGAGGTGGACCTGCTACCATTCAAGAAAGCGGTGCAGGCCGGAGCGGCTTCAATTATGCCGGCGTATCACGAAATCGACGGTGTGCCATGCACGACAAACCGGGAGCTGCTTGACGATGTCCTGCGCAAGGAATGGGGCTTCGACGGCATGGTCATCACGGACTGCGGAGCGATAGAGATGCTCGCTACCGGCCATGACGTGGCTGAGGACGGCCGCGATGCGGCTATTCAAGCGATTGAGGCGGGTATCGATATGGAAATGTCCGGCGTGATGTTCGATGAGCATCTGGTGGAGGCGGTCCGCAGCGGTCGTTTGGAAACGGCTGTCCTGGATCAGGCGGTCCGCCGCGTGCTGACGCTGAAATTCAAACTGGGCTTGTTCGAATCGCCTTATGCTGATCCTGACCGGGCCGAGCAGGTGATTGGGAGCAAGGAGCATATTGAATTGGCGCGGAAACTCGCTGGTGAAGGCATCGTGCTGCTGAAAAACAAGGACGGCGTTCTGCCGCTTGCCCCGGAAGGCAAAGGTAAAATTGCGGTGATCGGGCCTAATGCCGATGTTGGCTATAACCAACTCGGCGATTACACCTCCCCGCAGCCGCGTTCGAAGGTAGCTACGGTGCTCACCGGGATTCGCAGCCGGTTGGCCGATGCTCCAGAGCGTGTGCTTTACGCTCCGGGTTGCCGGATTAACGGCGATTCCCGGGAAGGCTTTGAGCATGCGTTATTCACGGCGGAGCAGGCAGATACGATTGTTCTGGTGCTGGGCGGCTCCAGCGCACGGGACTTTGGCGAAGGCAGTATTGATTTGAAGACCGGAGCCTCAAAGGTTACCGGAAATGCGTGGAGCGACATGGACTGTGGCGAGGGCATTGACCGCCTGTCCTTGCATCTTTCGGGCGTACAGCTTGAGCTCGCCAAGAAGCTGCATAAGCTGGGCAAGCCTATGGTCGTCGTTTACATCAACGGTCGTCCAATTGCGGAGCCGTGGATCGACGAGCATGCGGATGCGATTTTGGAGGCTTGGTACCCTGGTCAGGAAGGCGGCCATGCCGTTGCCGATATATTGTTTGGCGATATCAACCCTTCCGGGCGGCTGACGATTTCCATTCCGAAGGATGTCGGTCAACTCCCGGTGTATTACAATGGCAAACGCTCACGCGGAAAAAGATATCTGGAGAACGATTCGCAGCCGCGTTACCCGTTCGGCTTCGGACTGAGCTATACTGAATTCAGTTACGCGAATTTGACCGTTCAGCCGGAGGTGATCCCGCAGGGTGGAACCGCCAAGGTGACCGCCAAGGTGACGAATACCGGAAAACGTGCCGGGGCGGAGGTCGTGCAGCTGTATATCGGCGACGTAGCCAGCAAGGTGACAAGACCAGCTAAGGAACTGAAGGGCTTCCAGAAGATTCAGCTTGCACCGGGAGAAACCCGCCTTGTTGAGTTTACGGTAGGCACCGAGCAATTACAGTACATCGGGCAGGACTACAAGCCAGTTGTCGAACCGGGTGACTTCCGGGTGTATGTCGGAGGGCACGTGAACAATACGCTGAGCACCAAGCTAACGGTGCGGGAGGATTAATTGGACATGGAACGGATTAGACGTTTTATTCGGGAATTGTCGGAAAACGTTTGGCTCGAACAGATTGAACTGCGCGGATGGGACATCACAGCCTCGACGTATCAGCTTCCCGGGAAGTATGCGGAACCCACAGATTATTCGGAGGGGCTGAACTTCGAAAGGTTTCCGAGTAAACAAGGAACGACCTATTTCTTCCGGTCGAGACTGACCATCCCGGAAGGATGGGAGAAAGGCCACGTAGGTCTTGTGTTTGCATCCGGAGGCGAAGGGCTGCTTCGGATAAATGGAAAGTCGTATCAAGGACTCGATCGTAACCATACGTTTGTTACACTCCGCGGGGCAAGGCCGGACGTTTCGCTCGATTTGGAAATCGAGCTGTTCGACCCGATTCCCGAGCCGGTGGACCCGCTGAATCAGCAGGCTGTTATTCAGCCACCGATTTCATCGATTTCGAGCCAGCTTGTGCTGGTGAACCGGCCTGTGCAAAGCCTGATGTACACAGTTACGATTATCCGCGACTCTGCGGTATTGCTGCCTGAGCAGGATTTCCGCCGTACCCGGCTTATCGAGGTGTTGCATCAGGCTATGGATGAATTCGTAGGGATGGACAAAGCCGCCGTGCGCCAAGGAAACTCCATTGTGGCGCTGGAAAAGCGGCTTGTCGAACGAGTCGGCGAAATTGGCGGCAATGCCGAAGGTCTAATCCATATGGTCGGGCAGTCGCATATCGACATCGCCTGGTTGTGGCCAGCCCGGGAAACGGTGCGGAAGACGAGCCGTACGTTCTCGACGGTGGACGCCTTGATGAGCGAATATCCGGAGTATCGCTATGCGCAAAGCCAGCCGCAATTGTTCGAATATTTGAAGAACAATGACCCTGAGCTGTTCGAGAGAGTCAAGGCGAGAATCAAAGAAGGTCGCTGGGAACTCGTAGGCGGCATGTGGGTAGAGCCTGACTTGAACATTCCGAGCGGTGAATCGTTGATGCGGCAAATGCTGTACGGCCAACGCTTCTATATGACGGAATTCGGCAAACGATCGGAAATCGAGTGGCTACCGGATACGTTTGGATATTGCGCTTCTCTGCCGCAAATTTTGCGTCACGGCGGCATTCGCTACTTCATGACGACGAAGCTGGGCTGGAATGACACGAATGTATTTCCTCATGATTTATTTTACTGGGTCGGCATTGACGGAACCCCGATTTTGTCTTATCTCAACCACGGGGTCAATGAGAACACCCTGCCGAAGGACGTGCACGAGCACTGGCAGTCTTACCGGCAAAAAGCAGAACATCCGCAACAAATGCTGCTCTATGGGCACGGGGACGGCGGCGGCGGGGTGACTCGCGAAATGCTGGAGTATATCAACCGCGCCAGCCTGATGGTCGGTCAGCCGGGCAGCAAATACAGCACGGCAGCATCCTTCTTCTCAGGTATCGATACGGCGAGATCGGAACTTCCACAGTGGCGTGGAGATTTGTATTTGGAGCTGCACCGCGGCACGTATACGACACACGCCCGAAACAAACGGAACAACCGAATTGCAGAAATCTTGTACCGGGAGGCAGAAGTTTGGAATACGCTAGGGGCTCCCGTAATGCCGGAGAAGCAGCGCCTTGAGGTGCAAAAACTGCTGCATGATGGCTGGAAGCTGATTTTGCTGAACCAGTTCCATGACATTATTCCAGGCTCGGCAATTACCGAAGCGTATGAAACTTCGGAAAAAGAGTATAAAGAGATCTTTAGCAAAGGCAATAACGGCCTGCTTCAAGGGTTAGAGACGCTGGCGGGGCAAGTGACGACCACAGGTGAAGGCAAGCCGTTTATTATATTTAACAGCTTGGGCTGGGCGCGTGACGTTGTAGTCGGTTTACGGGACAATGTTCTCCTGCAGGGAGCGGCGGCTTACGACGAGCACGGAGAGCGGCTCAGCCTGGATATGGTAAGTGTCCCGGACGGAGAATCACCGGCAGCCTGGGTACACGTACCGGCGGTTCCGGCGTTTGGCTACAAGACGATATGGCTGAGAAACGAAGCGGCGAACGCTGCTGCCGAGCCTGGACTAACCAACGGGCAGGAGCAAGGAGCTGCGGCTGCGGCAAGTCGGCCGCATCCTCAGACATTCGAGGATGTTTGGGAAACGAAGCACTATCGCCTGCAATTTAACGGCTTGGGCGAAATTGTCAGCCTGTGGGATAAAGCGGCTGAGCGGGAAATCGTCAAACGGGGCCAGACGGCAAACCGCTTCTTCTTCTTCCATGACCGTCCGACACTGTGGGACGCTTGGGATATCGACGATCGGTATGAGCAGCAGCTGGCCGGACAAGCCAAGCTGCTCGAGAAAAGGATAGTGGCAAGAGGCGCGGTTCAGGACGTACTGCGTTTTCGCTGGAGCATTGGCAATTCGGAGATTATCCAGGACCTGATCCTGTATCACCATAGCCGGCGGATCGATTTCCGCACCAAGGTGAACTGGAACGAAGCGCATAAGCTGCTTAAGGTAGGATTTCCGATCGACGTCGTTACAGATAAAGCGACGTTTGAAATCCCGTTCGGCGCCTTGGAACGCACGACCCACCGCAATACGAGCTGGGAACAGGCGCAGTATGAGGTGTGCGGGCATCGCTTTGCCGATGTATCCGAACGTGGATACGGCGTCAGTCTGCTGAACGATTGCAAGTACGGCTACGATGTGCAGGGGAGTACGATTCGCCTGTCGCTGCTTCGTGCGCCGAAGTGGCCGGATGTGACAGCCGACTTGGGACAGCACGAATTTACGTATTCGCTCTATCCGCATATTGGCGATTGGCAAGCCGCTCATACTGTGCGCGCTGCAGCGGAGCTAAATCATGCTCCGGCTGTCATCTCGTCCGAGGTGAAGGAAGGCGCGCTTCCAGCGGCAAAATCGTTCTTTGGATTTACCGGAGAGCACGTCGTGCTGGATACGATCAAACCGGCTGAGGACGGCAGCGGGATCGTAATGCGTTTCTACGAATCCGCCGGCGGGCGCGAGCGCGTAGAGCTGAACTGGCCGCGGCCTTACCGGGGGGCCTTCGTTTCCAATGCGCTGGAGCAGGAGCTGAGACCGATCGAAGGACATTCGGGCCGCATTGACATGCATTTTGCCCCTTATGAAATCAAAACGATTAAAATCAAAGGCTAGCCATTTACTATACAAGAGACGACAATAAAGGAGCGAGGCTGCTCATGGAGCAATTTAGACTTCCCAAAATACCGATGCCGAAGCTTGAGCTTCCGCAGGCGATCAAGGAGGTGCTGGCCGAAGCGGATGTGAAGCTGGCACACCGTCCTCATTTGCTGCAGCTGTTCAAGAACTGTTTTCCGAATACGCTGGAAACGACGACGAAGCTGATGGATGACGGCACGACGTTCGTCATTACCGGAGATATTCCGGCTTCCTGGCTCCGGGATTCGGTGGAACAGGTCATTCAATATGTGCCTTTCGCCAAAAACGACCCTGATCTGCAGCAAATCATCAGCGGTTTGATCAAGCGCCACATCCATTATGTTCACGTAGATCCGTATGCGAACGCGTTTAACGAGTCAGACAATGACTGGCACTGGAACACGACGGACGAGACCGAAATGTCACCTTGGGTGTGGGAGCGTAAGTTTGAAATCGATTCGTTATGCTTTGTTGTCCGCTTGGCCTATACGTATTGGAAAGAAACGGAGCGCACGGACATTTTCGATGCCGGCTTCAAAGCGGCAATGCGGCGGATTTACGATGTATTCAAAACCGAACAGCACCACTTCGAGAAATCGCCGTACCGCTTCACCCGAAACAACGGGATTCCTGAGGATTCGCTCCGCAATAATGGGCTCGGTATGCCAGTGAACTACACCGGGATGATCTGGTCGGGGTTCCGCTCCAGTGACGACGCATGCGATTTCCATTACAACATTCCGGGCAATATGTTCGCGGTGGTAGCGCTTCGTCAAATGCAGGAGTTCGCTGAGTGGGTCTTCCGTGACATGGCTTTCCTGGCTGAGCTGAAGGAGCTGGAGTTTGAGGTTGACCACGGCATCAAGCTGTACGGCATTTACCGCCATCCCGAATTTGGACCGATTTACGCTTATGAGACCGACGGATTCGGCAATTACTGCTTGATGGATGACGCGGGTACGCCGGGCCTCGTTTCTATTCCGTACCTCGGGTACGTAGGCGCCGACGATCCGATATACCAAAATACGAGACGCTTCGCGCTGAGCAAGGCAAATCCATTCTACTTTGAAGGCAAAGCGGCTAAAGGGATCGGCAGTCCGCATACACCGAAGGATTACATTTGGCATATGGCGCTGTCGATGCAAGGAATCACGGCTCAAACCAAGGAAGAGAAGCTGGAAATGATCCGGCTGCTGGAGACGACCGATGCGGGGACCGGGTATATGCATGAAGGATTTCATGCCGATGACCCAACTATTTTTACCCGTAAGTGGTTTGCCTGGTCCAATAGCTTGTTCTCCCAGCTTGTTTACCGGGCCATGAAGGACGGGATTCTGTAAGACCGCATTGATCTTATACACAACATACTTACTTCTTATGATGAAAAGGAGAAATGAGCATGAGCAAAATTATTGGAGAAAGCCTGAAAAATATCCCTTGGCAGGACAAGCCGGAAGGCCTTAATGCCCCGGTATGGCGTTATTCCGCAAATCCGATTATCGAACGGCATGCAACTCCGAACGCGAACAGCATTTTTAACTCGGCTGTTGTTCCTTTTGAAGGCGGGTACGCCGGGGTGTTCCGCTGCGACTCCAGATCCGTTAGTATGGATATTTTCGCCGGATTCAGCGAAGATGGCATCAACTGGAATATTAATCATGAGCCGATCCAATTTGAAGGAGATGCAGAAGTTACTAAACGCGAGTATCGCTATGATCCACGGGTATGCAAAATCGAAGACCGCTATTATATTACGTGGTGCAACGGTTACCATGGCCCAACGATCGGGATTGCGTATACGACCGATTTTAAAACGTTCCATCAATTGGAGAATGCGTTCCTGCCATATAACCGCAACGGGGTATTGTTCCCACGCAAAATCGGCGATTACTATGCCATGCTCAGCCGTCCAAGCGATACGGGCCACACGCCATTCGGGGATATTTTCTATAGCGCGAGCCCTGACCTTACGTTCTGGGGCAAACATCGTTATGTGATGGGCACGATTAACGGCGACGCCTCCGCTTGGCAATCTAAAAAAATCGGCCCCGGACCGATTCCGATCGAAACCGAAGAGGGCTGGCTGCTCATTTACCACGGCGTTATCAATACCTGCAACGGGTTCGTGTACCGGATCGGCTGCGCGCTGCTTGACCTGGATCAGCCATGGATCGTTAAAGCGCGCTCCCGCAACTACATTTTGGGTCCGGAAACGCTGTACGAATGCGTAGGCGACGTGCCGAACGTAACGTTCCCTTGCGCGGCTTTGACGGATGCCGAAACCGGACGGATTGCCATCTACTATGGCTGCGCCGATACCGTGACTGGCCTTGCTTTCACGACGGTGGACGAACTGCTCGACTATATGAAGAAATATCCTTTGGAAGCCTAAATTTCAGTCTAAAGCTTCGGCCTAAGCCTAAGTACTAGGTTTGGGCCGGTGCTGCTTTAAACCGTAATCACTTCGCAATCGTGGATAAGTTAAACATAAGAAAGTGGGGAATCTAGGCGTGGACAAAAAAAGAACAGCCCATATCATCTCCCACACGCACTGGGACCGTGAATGGTATTTGCCGTACGAAAAGCATCATGTCCGGCTTGTGGCTTTGGTCGATTCGCTGTTAGACAAGCTTGATCAAGGCGGGGAATTCAAAAGCTTTTATCTTGACGGACAAACGATCATTTTGGAGGATTATCTTCAGGTCCGTCCGGAGAACAAGGAACGGCTGGAGAAACATATTCGGGACGGACGCATTCTAATCGGTCCGTGGTATATTTTGCAGGATGCGTTCCTGACCAGCGGCGAAGCGAATGTGCGGAATATGCAGATCGGGCATCGCGACGCGCGAAAGTATGGAGAACCGTCGAAGATCGGCTACTTCCCGGATACGTTCGGCCTTGTCGGCCAAACTCCGCAGCTGATGCAGCAGTCCGGGATCAGCAACGCCTTCTTCGGACGTGGCGTGAAGCCGACCGGCTTCAATAATACCGTATCCGACGGCGGATACGAGTCCTCCTTCTCGGAGCTAATTTGGGAAGGACCGGACGGCTCAAAGGTACTAGGCATCTTGTTCGCCAACTGGTATTCCAACGGGAACGAGGTTCCTGTGGATGAGGCGGAAGCGAAGGCGTTCTGGGAGCGCAAGCTCGCGGATGCCGAGAAATACGCAGCTACAGGCGAGCTGCTGTTCATGAACGGCTGCGACCATCAGCCGATTCAGCTCGATTTGCCGGAAGCGATCCGCACGGCGGAGAAGCTCTATCCGGATACGAAGTTTATTCACTCGAACTTCCCGGATTATTTGAAGGCGCTCGAGGGCTCACTGGACCGCGATTTGTCCACCGTCAAAGGCGAGCTGCGCAGCCAGCGCACCGACGGCTGGGGGACACTGGTGAACACGGCTTCGGCCCGCGTGTACTTGAAGCAGATGAATCAGGAAGGGCAAGCGCTGCTTGAAAAAGTAGCCGAGCCGCTTGCAACAGTGGCGCAGCTGCTGGGGCAGGAATATCCGCATCACTTGTTTACCTATGCTTGGAAAACACTGATGCAAAACCATCCGCACGACAGCATTTGCGGCTGCAGTGTGGATGAGGTGCACAGCGAGATGGTCATGCGCTTCGCTAAGAGCAAGCATGTGACCGAAGCGCTGATCGATGACAGCAAGCGCGTCATCGCTGACGCAGTGAACACCTCCGTCTTCGCCGGGTATGGCGAAGATCCGCGACCGCTGGTCGTGATGAATACGACCGGCTGGAGCCGGACCGGCACGGTGACAGTGGAGCTGGACGCCGCCCGCATTTATTTGCGGGATGGCCTTGGCATTGAGGAGACCGGCCGCCGGATGAAGGAATTCGACCTGTCCGGCCGTCAACTCGTCGATGAGCAAGGGAACGTGGTGCCTTGCACGGTCGAGGACCTCGGACTGCTGTTCGGCTACGACCTGCCGGACGATAAATTCCGTCAGCCGTACATGTGCCGCAAGGTGAAGCTGACGTTCCAGGCGGAGGAGGTCCCTGCACTGGGACTCCGCAGCTATGCGTGGGTACGCCCGCAAGCAGGCGTTCCGGCTGCAGCGTCCAGCCTTTTCAGCGACCGCGACCGCTTGGTGATGGAGAACTCGGGATTAAAGGTTGAAATTGCCGAAGATGGCTCGTTTGTCCTAACGGACAAAGCGACGGGTCAAGTTTACCGTGACCTTGGCATTTACGAGGATACCGGGGATATCGGCAATGAATATATGTACAAACAGCCGGAAGGCGAGAAGGCGCTGACCACGAAGGGGTTGCCTGCTGCCATTCGCGTGCTGGAGGATACGCCGTTTCGCGCGTCCGTGGAGATTTGCCATGCTTGGGAAATCCCGGCATCGGCGGATGAACGCCTGGATGCCGAGCAGCGGGAGCTGGTATACTACCCGCACCGCAAGGCACAAAGAAGCAGCAAGCTGACGACGCTGAACATTCGCACGGTCGTTTCTCTCGAAGCGGGCGGCAAAGGGGTTCAGCTCGAAACGACGCTGGACAACACGGCGAAGGATCACCGCGTGCGTGCGCTGTTCCCAACGGATCTTGCCGCATCGGTACACCGGGCCGATTCGATGTTCGAAATCGCCGTGCGGGACAATGAGCCTGCACCGGAATGGGAAAACCCGAGCAACACCCAGCATCAGCAGGCTTTTGTGGATGTCAGTGGCGAGAAGGCCGGTTTAACCGTCGCCAATCTTGGCCTGAACGAATACGAAGTGCTGCGCGATGGGCGGAATACGATTGCCGTTACCCTTCTGCGGTGCGTCGGCGAGCTCGGCGACTGGGGCTTGTTCCCGACGCCGGACGCGCAGTGCCTCGGGCAGCATACGGCTCGCATGGAGCTGATTCCGCATAGCGGAGACGGCATCGCATCCGGTGCCTTTGCGGAGGCATACCAGTTCCAGATTCCTTGGACAGTTTGCCAAACGGAAGTCCACGACGGATCGTTGGCTCCAAAATATACGCCGTTCCAATGGGAAAGCGGGGACTTGGCCTTCTCCTCCCTGAAAATGAACGAGGAGACGGGGGACATGCTGCTGCGCTGGTACAATATGAGCCCTCAGTCTTCCGAGCTGACCTTGAGCGTCGAGGTGCCGCACAAGCACATGTACAAAACGACGATTCTGGAAGAAGCAGCCGAACCGCTGGCTCCAAACACATTCGGAGGCCTGTCCATGCATACCGGACCGTGTGAAATTGTTACGATCGGGATTCGCCGCCGGTAGGGGATAGTCAGTCGCTATCGGTGGTTCTCGATCGCGGGGGTATAGGCAGAGTCTAAGAGGCTAGGATGAAATAAGGGTAAAAAAGGGCCTTATTTTCCGCTTTTCATGTGATTTTATAGAAATAGGGGAATTTAGTGGACCTATTTGGGGAGAAGTTCGCAAAAGTGGCTGCTTTTCGGCTACTTTGTAGCAAATAGGGCCATAAATTACCCCTATTTTTTGTATAAGGGGCAAAATGGCTCGAATAGGGCCAAAATTTACCCTTAAGGTAAACTGGCATCGGGTATCCAACATAAAACCGCCCGATCGATCGAATCGGGGAGAGGCCCATGCAAATGCGCATGGGCCTACTTGTTTTTCCGGAAGAACGGATTGCGCTGGGACGAGGGACGGTGCTAAACTTGAACGCGAACTAATAAAACTTGAAAGGACAGGACTGTCCGGCATGAATAAAATTCGTCGTTTTTATCTAAATCATGTGAAACGGAAAATGTTCAACAAGATCATTTTGATCTATTCCGCAGTGATGATGATTTTGTTCCTGATTGCAGCCGTCATGGCATATCAATATCAGGTGCAGCGGATTATTCGGGAGGAATCGGACGCCAATTTGAAGACAGCGCAGGTGCTCGCCATTTATTTGAACCGACAGTACGAAAATGTTCAAACGATGGTGCAGCAAATTTATGGTGACGCCGCGTTAAGCGACGATTTGGTTTATTTTTTGAACAATCGGTACGAAAGTTATTTAAGCCACCGTCTCAATTTATTCAGCAGGCCCGGAGAGCATAGAGTCCAGTCGTTCAGCTCCGTGCTGAAGTCGTCTCTGGAGCAAGATCCGGGAGCTACCGGTGTCACGATTTTCAGCTACCCGAAAAATTTCTATATGCAAATCCGAAAGCAAAGCCAGCAGCTTAAATATGAAAACGGTTCCAAGGGAGATTGGGAGTCCTGGTTTGCCGAGCGGAAATATTACGGGTGGGATACGATAAACCAATATGGGCCTTTCCTGGATGCAGCCGGTTCTTCCTCGTCGGGGACATACGCCTACTTCCGGGAGCTTCAGGACCCATGGACACTGGAAAAGGTAGGCATGATGATGGTGGACTTCGATGCGGATCAGTTGTCTGCCTGGCTGAAAACGAGAACACCGGATATCCAGGGCCGTATTCTGGTCATGAGCTCCCAGGGAACCGTTGTTTACGATTCTCAAGAGACGGGAAGCTATGTCGGTCAGGCCTACCCGTACCGGCATCAGCTGGACAACACGGGGAAATGGACGCCACTTGATGAGTCGTTCAAGGTAAATGTGCTGAGCGCGGGAAATTCGGAGCTAACGGTAGTTGGGTTTGTGTCCAAATCTTCGATTCATGACAGCACTGTACAGTTAAGGAATACGCTGATCGTTATTACCCTTCTCTTCGTATTAGCGAGTTTCATCGTCACCTCCACGGTGATGAGGAAGCATTCGAAAAAAATACAACGTATCATTCGTTCCATGAGTCGGATCGGGGAGGGTGATTTATCCGTTCGGATCCAAATGCCCGGGGAAGACGAACTTCAGCAAATTTCCGTTCGAGTCAACGACATGTGTGAGCGGCTTGAGCAGTACATCGATAAAATGTATGCGTCGGAGATTCGCCAGAAGCATGCAGAACTTGTTGCCTTGCAGTCGCAAATCCAGCCACACTTTTTATACAACACGCTGGAATCCATACGCATGAAGGCATATATGTCCGGAGCGAAGGAAGTAGGGCAATTGATTTACAGCTTGTCCGTCATGTTCAAAAGCATGGTGAAAAAAGACACCATGGTGACGATTCAGGAAGAAATCGAGCTGTGCTCCATCTATTTGGATTTATTCCGCATTCGCTACGAGGGGAAGCTTGCCGTTAGGATCGACATGGATCGGGAAATTGGTGGCTGCAGGATCATCAAATTGCTGATTCAGCCGATCGTGGAAAATTATATCGTCCACGGTTTCCGCTCATTGGAGGGCGATAATGAAGTATCGCTTTCCGTCGTAAGGGAAGAAGAACGGATTGTCATTACGGTGGCGGATAACGGGAAGGGGATATCGGCAGGGCGATTGCAGGAAATTCGGCAGCTGCTGTCGGATTCGTCTCAGCCGCCTAGAAGCGGCGGTTCTTCGATCGGGCTAATCAATGTCCACGAAAGAATACGTATGAATTATGGGGAAGACTACGGAGTCACCATTTGCAGCGAGGAAGGAAAAGGCACCATTGTGCGAGTGGAGATACCGGTTCTCAGGGAGGGATTCATGTGACGATGAAAAAAGTGTTGTTTGTGGATGACGAACCATTTATCGCCCGGGGCTTAAGCTCGATTTTGGATTGGGACCACTACGGCATCGAGATTGCCGGAACAGCCAATGACGGATCGAGCGCCCTCGATATCCTCCGGGAGAAACCCGTGGATTTACTGGTCACCGACATTATGATGCCGCGCATGAACGGGCTTGAGTTGATCCGCAGGGTTAAGGAATCCGGCTCGCAGACCAAGTTCGTCGTACTCAGCGGATATGAGGAGTTTGCCTATGTGAAAACCGGAATCCGGCTGGGTATTGAAAATTACATCTTAAAGCCGATTAACCTGGACGAATTGGAATCAACCATCCGGCACATCCGCGGGGAATGGGATCGGGAGGAGATGGAGCAGGTTCAAATCCAGGAGGACTGGGAAATTCTGCGGAGCAACGTTCTACAGCGCTGGGTCAGCGGGGAAATCGAGAGTCAGGAGTTCAAGCAGCGCGCCGAACTGCTGGGTCTTCCGCTGAAATGTGAAGTATATCGGCTTTTTGTGTCGAGGCTGGTTTCGGATGAGATGTTAGGGGACTATGATTTTTGTGCGAGCGAGTCGGCTATAAAGTGTCGGGAGATCGCTGGAGCACTGGAACGGCTTAAGCCGAAGGAGGCGGAGGTTGTCAGCTTTTTTGACCAGGACGGCGACTTGGTGATCCTGTACGCTCTCCGGAATCTGACGAATGATGCCGCTGACCAGGAGCTTCAAAAGTCGTTGCAGGGAGCGGCAAACGGGCTTGAAGGAAGTTTTTGGATCGCGGATGGCGGAGTCGGAGGCGATTTTTTAGGTGTTCAAAGCAGCTACCGAAAGGCAAAATCGGTATTTCGCCGGTTTTTGCTACCTAGGGATGGGGAAACGGAGTATACGTTTTGCGGGGAACCGGAAGCTTTCGGGAATGACGAAACCGTTCCTGTTGAATGGAATGAGAAAAGTTATATCGAGCTTTTGATTCAAGGCCGCCCCGAAGAGGTTGGGCGGTATGTTGAAAAGGTGCTGTCTGGTGCTTGTGCCTCGCGGGGAGATCTGATTCCGCGCCAATCGTGCCTTAACATGGCTCTTCGCCTGATGTTAGCTGCAAAGGAACAGGAGGAAAGCCCCGATTATAGTGAGGTGTTTGCATCCTTGGGCCGGATCAGTTCACTGCCAGGCATCGTGCGGCATGTCGTTGCCGTCGTCCAAAAATGCCTTGATAAGGAAGAAAGCGTCCGCGAGGAATATACTCCCCATGTCGCGTTTATGATTGAGCAGGTGCATCGGCATTATAGCGAAGAGCTATCTTTGAAGACACTAAGCCAGAAAGCTGGCTTGCATCCGAATTATTTAGGGCAATTGTTTCAGCAGGAGGTCGGAAGCAGCTTCTCGGATTACGTGAATCAATACCGGATTGAAAAGGCGACCCAACTGCTGTTGAATACGGATCGCAAAACGGCGGAAATTGCTCTAAGCGTCGGCTACCTCGACACCTCCTACTTCTATCGCCAATTCAAAAAGTATGCCGGAGTCTCCCCAACGGAGCTTCGCCAAATGTATACAAAGTGAATTGCTCCCTGATGCCGGAGAACGGCATGAGACAGGTCCAACCTTTCGGTGGACCTGTTATTTTTTTAGCATTCTTTGATTTATCCATGGGAATATAAGGTTTTTCAACTTGTTGGCGATAGCGCTTACTTGGCACAATAAAAGTAGTCAAGGGCAAGTGTATGAAGGGGGGTTACCTGCCGGTGCTTTCTAGGATCTTAGGGGATCTAAGGCATGGCAAACGGACTTGGCCTTAGGTAAAGGAGGAATGATCATGGCAGCTTATTGGAAAAAAATCATCAGGAACCGGACGCTGCTTATGTTTGTTTTACCCGGGACCCTTTGGTTCCTTATTTTTGCCTACTTGCCGATGTTCGGTTCTATTCTTGCATTCAAAGATTTCCGAATCAGCCGCGACGGATTTTTCGCCAGCGTGTTCAACAGCAAGTGGGTAGGGTTCAAAAATTTCGAATATTTGTTCACGACGAGCGATGCTTATGTCATTACCAGAAACACCATTCTGTACAACTTGGTACTCATTTTTCTCGGACTGGTCATTTCTGTCGGGTTCGCGATTATGTTGAGCTCACTGGTCAACAAAAGGATGGCGAAGGTATATCAAACCGGAATGTTTCTCCCGCACTTCCTATCCTGGGTTATTATCAGCTATTTCGCTTTCACTTTTCTGAGCATGGATAAAGGTACGCTGAACCAGATCATCACTTTCTTCGGCGGGGAACAGGTCAACTGGTATTTGGAGCCGAAATATTGGCCGTTTATTATTGTGTTCGTCGGCATTTGGAAAAGTGTAGGGTATAACAGCGTAATTTATTTGGCCGCTATTACCGGAATCGACAAATCCTACTATGAGGCGGCCGTTATCGACGGGGCGACCAAATGGAAGCAGATACGCTACATCACGCTGCCGCTGCTTAAACCACTCATGATCATTTTGACGATCCTTGCCATCGGCGGAATATTCCGCTCCGACTTCGGATTGTTTTATCAGCTGCCGAAAGACTCAGGTGCCCTGTACCCTGTAACCAACGTTATCGATACGTTTGTGTATCGCGGCTTGATCAATATGGGGGATATCGGGATGAGCACTGCGGCGGGGTTGTATCAATCACTGGTCGGTCTGGTACTTATTCTTGTCACTAATTCGGTCGTCAGAAAAATTGAAAAAGATCATGCGATCTTTTGAAGCACGGGGGTTTAAAAGATGACAACAACTCAACCTGTCCAGTCCGAAATGCCACCGGTGCCGGGAAGAAAGAAACCGCGGGATTTCAATGAATTAACGCCGGCCTGGAACGTATTTTTCAACATCATTATCGGGCTGTTCGCCTTCTCTTGCGTTTTCCCGTTTCTGTTCGTCATCATCATTTCTTTGACCGACGAGCAAACGCTGGTGCTTGAAGGCTTCAGCCTCTGGCCCAGCAAGTTCAGCACAGCGGCCTATAGCTACATTTTCGAGACCGGTCATGAATTGTTCGTTTCGTTCGGCGTTACGCTGCTCGTTACGGTAACGGGTACGCTGCTTACCTTGATTCTGGTAACGACCTATGCTTATGCCGTATCCAGAAAAAGCTTTGAATTCCGAGGGTTCTTCAGCTTTCTGGCATTTTTTACGATGCTGTTTTCCGGAGGGATGGTACCCGGATACATCGTCATGACCCAGTTCTTGCATTTGCAGAACACGATATGGTCATTGGTGCTTCCGCTGTCGCTCAGCGCTTTTTCCATCATTGTCATGCGGACGTTTTTCCAGACCACGGTTCCCGACGAAATTATTGAATCAGCCAAAATCGACGGAGCAGGGGAACTGCTCATCTTTGCGAGGATCGTGCTTCCGGTGTCGCTGCCGGGGATCGCGACCATCGGGCTGTTCAGCTGCCTGGCCTATTGGAACGACTGGTTCAACGCCTTGCTGTATTACAACAAACCGGAGCTGACGCCACCGCTCCAATTTATGCTGATGAAGATCGAGAAAAACATGGACTTTCTGACACAGAATGCCCAGAATCTCGGCTCCTTCAACGCCGCGGCCAATTTGCCCACGGAAACGGTCCGAATGGCGATGGTTGTGCTCGCTACCCTTCCTATCGTAATGGCATATCCGTTCTTCCAGCGTTATTTTGTTCAAGGCTTGACGGTGGGTTCGGTGAAGGGGTGATGCTTACCGGTCCACAAATGCTTGATTTCGGTTGTTTCCGCAAAGCTCTGCCTTACATGTTTCATGTGCCTAATGGCAGGAGTTGAATGCGGTTTCAATATGCAGGATTTCATTATTATTTTGAAGTAGGGGGAAGGAACATGAGAAAGAAAAAGTCTTTTGCTATGGTTCTGGCTTTGGTTCTGTTGCTGTCCACGGTTCTTGCGGGATGCGGGGGAGACAGTAAAAACAGTAAGGACAGCGGCGGGGCTTCCAAGGAAAAGGAAGCGGTTCAAAGCGACGGTACGATTGATGCTTCAAAATTGGACCCGGTGACATTGAAGCTATACCTGATCGGACCTAGCCAGAAGGATCTGCCTAAGGTTCAGGAAGAAATCAATAAATACGTCACCGAAAAAATTAATGCTAAAGTGGATATCTCGATGATCGACTGGGGCGACTACAGTCAGCGCATGCAGGTCATTACCAGCTCCGGGGAAAACTACGATATTGCGTTTACCAGCTCCTGGGCGTTCGACTACCTTCCGAATGCCGCCAAAGGCGCGTTCCTACCGCTAAATGATCTGCTGGATCAGTACGGCCAAGGGATCAAGAAGGTGTTGGATCCTCGCTTTCTGGAGGGGACCAAAGTTAAAGGGGTTAATTACGGGATTCCCGCAAACAAGGAATTGGCCCAACAATTCGTGTGGCGCTTTAACAAGAAATATGTGGACAAGTACAATCTCGATATTTCCAAAGTGACAACGCTTGAGGACCTGGAGCCTCTTCTCAAGACGATCAAAGAGAAAGAACCGGCGGACATCACGCCGCTGGCGGTTCCGAAAAACTTCAAACCGTATTTGCCGTTCGACTTCGCCTTGGGCGATGAAATCCCGATCGGCATGTATATCGACACCAAGGACCATAAATATGTGAATATTCTGGAATCTCCGGAGCTTAAAGCCGCTCTGCAAACGATGCGGAAATATTATAAAGCCGGTTATGTCCGCGAGGATATTGCCACCTTGGAAGGCATCGACAATATGAAGACCGGGAAATGGCTCGTTGACCGCGAAATCACGCAGCCTTATGCAGATCTTGGCTGGTCGAGAAGCGCCGGATACGACATTGTTACCAGACCGATGCACCAACCGATTATTTATACTAGCTCTGCCGCTGGCTCGATGCTCGCTATTTCTTCTTATTCCAAAAATCCGGAGCGAGCGATGATGTTCCTGAACCTGTTGAATACAGACGCGTATCTTCGTAACTTGATTCAGTACGGAATTGAAGGCACTCACTATAAGAAATTGGAGGACCCGTACATCGAGGATCTTCCGGCCATGAAGGACAACTACGCGATGCCGGGCTTCGCATTGGGCAACATGTTCCTGACCTACCTGCATGAAGGCGAACCGAAAGACAAATGGGATGCTTTCGAGAAGTTCAATTCATCGGCAATCGTAGCGCCTACCTTCGGCTTTAACTTCGATACAGCCCCAGTGAAATCGGAGGTCGCTGCGGTGACGAATGTGGCCAAAGAATTTATTCCGGCCTTGTACACGGGATCGGTTGACCCGGACGAATACTTGCCGAAGGCACTCCAAAAATTCAAGGACGCCGGAATCGACAAAGTCATTGCGGAAGCTCAAAAGCAGTTCGATGCCTGGAAAGCTGAGCAAAAATAGAGATTCGAAGAAACGGGCGGCTTGTACGTCCGTTTCTTTTTTTTTTGAGTACTGTAGAATTTTGGAGTTACCAGTGGAGCTGAGTATTCTTAGACGCAGAAAACTACTGCTATACGTGGTCTGACTTCCTTGAGAGAGGGCCGTCATCTCAAGTTAGCGGGGAGTTTCAGAGCATTGCGGTTTATGGATGGAATAAATAAGGGTAAAAAACGGCCTTATTTTCAAAATTTCAAATATCTTTACCTTAATAGGGGAATTTTGTGGACCTATTGGGAGTGAAACACGCAAAAGAGGCTGCTTTTTGGCCAGTATTGAAAAAATAGGGCCATAAATTACCCCTATTTTTTGTACAAGGGGCAAAGTTGCTCTAATAAGTCCATAATTTTCCCCTATTTCTTCTATGCTCGCCAAATTTCCTACCTCACCTAACACAAAAACCCGTCCAACTTCACCAAGTCGGGCGGGTTTTTAAATCATTTTCAGCAGCAATGTACGATTTTGGCTCCGCTTATACTTCGCTCCAAATCCGCTTCACATTGTCGAAGGCGATTTTCGTGCCCTTGAGGCAGTCTTCCATGCCTTCGTATTCGATGGACAAGTAACCGTCGTAGCCGGAGTGCTTCACGATCCGCAAAATCTCCCACAGATCAAGGTCGCCCTGGCCGGCAATCGCACCGCGTAAATAGCGGCCTCCGGCACTGCGGAACCAGCCATCGCCGGGATTGCGATCCTCAGGACGGATGTAGAAGTCCTTGATGTGCACCATGGAGGCAATGCCGATATTTTTCTTCACAGCCGTAATCGGATCTTCATCCACGCAGACGAAATTGCCGACATCGAGCGTTGTCTTGTAGTTCGAGCGGCCTACGGCATGAACCACCGCTTGCACCCGGTCGCTGGCCTGGACGTAATAGCCGTGGTTTTCCAGGCTGGTTGTAATGTCGTAGGACTTCGCATAATTGGCAATCGTCCGGCAGGCATGGGCGAGCTGATCCAAATCCCGGTTAAAGTTGACGATCGACGTGTCCGGTCTAGATGCAACGTCATGGCGCATCAATTTGACGCCGAGGGCATGAGCGATGTCCACCTCGCCGATTACACGCTGAATTTCGTCTTCATAAGCTTGTTCGCTGTCTTGAACAAAATTGGCGCCGATGGCATAGTTGGAAATGTCGATGCCGACTTTGGCGGCTTGTTCCCGAATCTGTGCGATAAGCTCAGGGGATTCTCCCAAGTTAAACCCCAGCGGCACGATCTCCACATGCTCTCCGCCGATTTCGGCGACCCACTCAATTACATCCAGTATCGTCATTTCTCCGGCCTGCATCGCTTGATACAAACTATAAGAACTGATCCCGAGTTTCATGGAACACCCATCTCCTTAATTGAATGATGATCTCCGAAAAGATTGTATGAAGCTGACAGCCTTACGTATGTCTTCTTCCGGATTTTTACCGACTTCGCGTTCGATGGTCAGGTAGCCGGCATAGCCGATTTCCTGCAGTGCGGCAAAATACTCGGTGAAGTCGACTTCTCCCTCGCCCAGCGGTACCTCCTCAAAGGCAGCTCCCGATGAGGCCATTTCGGCGATTTTCTGATGATCCATCGCCGCATAGCCAAGATAGCCATAAACATCCCGCGGATCGACCGGACGCGTACGTATGCCGTCCTTTACATGCGTGTGGACGATATAATCACGCAGCGTCTTCACGCCCTGAACCGGATCGTCGCCGGTGACCATCACCATGTTGGCCGGGTCAAAATTGACCGAAACCCCGTTGGTGCTGAGCGAATCGAGAAAGTTCTTCAAATGCGCCGCCGGCTCCGGCCCGGTCTCAATGGCGAAGTAGGCATTCATGCGCTTGGCGTAAACGCCAAGCTCCTCGCAGGCCTCCTGCATCGCCGCATAAATCCGGCTGTTCGGATCGTCCGGCACGATGCCGATATGCGTGGTCACGATGCTGCAGCCGAGCTCCACCGCCAGGTCGAGAATCCGTTTGGATTTCTCAATTTTGGCCGGGTTCACCGCAGCATCCTGAAAACCGTGACCGGCCAAATCGCCGCATAGTGCCGAAATTTCCAGCCCCAGCCCGGCGATTTCGTCGCGCAGTTCCTTTCGTTTCGTGCCCTTGAGCACGTCCGGGTCCATCTCGCCGGACACGGCGTAGATTTGTACACCATCCGCGCCGCAGGCTTTAGCCTTCCGCAGCCCTTCCCGCACGCCGACGCCAAAGCTGTCTACGATAATGCCGATTTTATTGTTAAGTTTCATTGCGATCTTCACCTCCGATTAAAACCGAATTTCGCGTCCTTCAGCCGCCGATTGATAAATCGCGTTCAAAATTTTAATCATTTCCACGCCGTCTTCGATAGGACTTATGTTAGGCCCTCCGTTCAAGCAGCTATCCACAAAATGATTGATCTCATTCTGGAAGCTGTCTTCAAAGTCGAAGCCCGGGGAACTGATTTGCGGATCGATGTTGATGATCGTATTGTGCTGCTCCGTTACAATCGACAGCACCGGCTCGATCTCCGCGCCGCCCTTTTCCCCGTAAATGTTGAGCAATGCCGAATTTTCCTTGGCGTGCAGCGAAAAGCTGACGTCAACCATGAGAGAGGCGCCGTTCTCAAAACGGATGAGGGCATTCGCCATATCCTCGACCGTATTGAGGGAAGCGTCGTAATCGGCTGCTTTATAAAAAGCATAATTTTCTATGTGCGAGCGGTTTCCAAGCTTGGCGTACGTATTGCCGCTGACGGACACAACCTTCGGTTTGCCCATCAAATACCAGCAAAGGTCGATGGCATGCACACCGATATCGATGAGCGGGCCGCCTCCGGAGCGGGCTTTGTCGGCGAACCAGCCTCCAGGATTGCCGAGGCGCCGAATCAAGCTGGCCTTGGCGTAATAAATATCTCCGAGATCTCCGGCGTCGATAAATTTGCGAAGAACGGCGATATTGGATGCAAAGCGCCGTACATAGCCTACCTGCAGCAGGTTGCCGGTGCGCCGGACCGCGTCTTGGACCGAAAGCGCTTCGTCCACGTTGATGCACAGCGGCTTTTCGCATAATACGTTTTTCCCGGCTTTCAGGGCGGCGATGCTGATCTCGGCGTGTGTGTTATTCCAGGTGCAGATGCTGATCGCCTGTACTTCCGGGTTTTCCAGAAGCTTGCGGTAGTCGGTGTAGACATGGGGAATATTGAATTTCTTGGCTGCTTCGCGCGCTCTTTCCTCGTTGATATCACAGATTGCCCATAACACGGTTTTAGGGTTGGCCTGGTAAGCCGCAAGATGGGATCCCGAGATCGATCCGGCTCCAATCAGGCCGATTTTCAACTCGCTCATGTTCTGCATTTGCTCCCTTTCGTTATCCGGACGAATTTGCTACAATAGAACAATCGTACACGGATATGTTTTATTTGTTCAAGCACCACTAATTTAGCACACTAATTCTAAAGGGAGAATGTGCAGGATGACAAAATATCTGGATTATATGATCAGTCCACATCCGATCCGCGTATTTAATCCGGTTGTCGATTCGAGCAAGCACAAGATTAAGTCGCTGACGATTGTTCACGCCGGCCATTTGCCCGGAAGAACGATGCAGCGGCTTGACGCCAACTTTGAATACTGGGCTTTCGTGATCATCACGGGAGGCGGGGGATTTTACCAGGTTAATGGCGGCGAAAAGCAGGTGGTGAAGGCCGGCTCTTGGTTTTGCTTGTTTCCGGATGCGGTGTTTAACTACGGTCCCGATGAAGGTGGGCATTGGGATGAGTATTATTTTACCGTGGAAGGAACGCGGGTGACGGAATGGCTGGATAACTGGCTGCCGAACCCGACAGGGGTAAAAAGAGCGGAAATCGACGATTCGGTCATCAATAAGATGGAGATGATGTTCATGCTCATCGACAGCGGCGTGCCCAGCAATCTGGACCGCGCTTCGTTGATGCTGGAATCGTTCCTGTACGAGCTCGTTTCCCAGGCAGACCAGGCGGAGGCAGGCAACCGCGGGAGGTTCGTGCTGAAGCTGATGGAGGATCTTTCCGGTTCGCTATATTCAGGCCAAGAGCCGGAGGAGATGGCTGAAAGGCATCACATTTCCGTGTCGACACTGCGAAGAATTGTGCATGAATATACCGGGTACCCGCTGAATGAGTTCATCCACCGACTAAAGGCGGCCGAGGCCAAGAACATTTTGCTCAATACGGAAATGAGTGTGAAGGAGATTGGAGAAGCGCTGGGGTATAAGGATACGTTTTATTTCTCCCGGGTGTTCAAGCGGATTACCGGCCATTCTCCAAGAGACTATCGGAGCCGGGGCGGTCAATGAAGATGGATGCATATGATGCAGATATTTTGTCATTTTGAGGAGGCAGAAGCAATGGACGTTTGTTTGAAGGGAATTTCGGAGGAACTAAAGCAGGGAGTCAATGAACTTGCCGGCATACTGAATTTGCAGGTACAAGACGGCGGGTTACCTGTCGAAGTGGTGCAGGAGGCAGGGCCTCTTATGGTATCGCTGCAGGACGGTAAGGGCATGATTTGCTATGAGAAAAAAATACACTTTTTCCGCGGCTTAGGCCTGTTTGCGGAGCATGCGGCGGAGGCCGATTCCTTCACAATTACGGAGCAGCCACAGTTCGATTACAACGGCACGATGCTGGACGCTTCCCGCAACGCAGTCATGAAGGTCGACGCGATTAAGCAATTTCTCCGCTATATGGCGGTGATGGGGCTGAACGGCCTCATGATGTACACCGAAGATACCTATGAAATCAAGGATCTTCCATATTTCGGCTATATGCGGGGTCGCTATACAGAAGAAGAGCTGCGGGAATGCGACGATTACGCCGACATGTTCGGCATTGAAATCATCCCGTGCATTCAGACGCTCGGCCATCTGTTCCAGGCGTTGAAATGGAGCTATGCCGGAGCATACCGCGATCAAGCGGATATTCTGCTGTGCGGGGACCCGGATACTTACCGGTTCATTGAGCAAATGATCACGGCCGCCTCTGCACCGCTTCGTTCGAAGCGGATTCATATCGGCATGGATGAGGCGTTCCAGGTGGGGCTCGGCACTTACCTGCGCAAGCATGGGTTCCACGATCGCTTCGAAATCATGAATGAGCACGTCCGCCAAGTGATGGAAATCACAAGCAAGCTGGGCCTTAAGCCGATGATCTGGAGCGATATGTATTTCAACCTGCTGGCCAACGCCAATCAGGGTTCGATCTACGATATGGGAGCGGACTTCTCCCAGGAAAATATGAGCAAAATCCCGGAAGGCGTTCAATTCGTATACTGGGATTACTATCGAATTGAGGAAGAGGGCTATGAGGCGGTTTTCGAGAAGCATAAGCAGCTCGGATCGCTGCCGTTGTTCGCTGGTGGCGTTCATATGTGGAACTCGCTCGCACCGAACTACGGCAAAACATGGGCGACAAGCCATCCGGGCTTGCGTGCGGCCAAGAAAACCGGCCTGAAAGAAGTATTCGCGACTGCCTGGGGCGATGACGGGAATGAAACGAACCATTTCGTGATTTTGGCCGGTCTGCAGCTGTTCGCCGAGTACGGTTATCGCGATGAGGTGACGGATGAGCATGTCCGCACGAGACTCAAAGCCTGCACCGGAGTAGACCTGCTGGACCCGCTCATCGCGCTGAAACGGATGGATGAAGTGCCCGGAGTTAAGGAGGACAACTTCTTCTCCGCGAATCCTTGTAAATTTTTGCTCTGGCAGGACCTGCTCATCGGACTGTTCGACAAGCATATTGAAGGTATGGAGAACGTGCTGCCGGACTACTACGCTGGCCTTGAAAAAGAATGGCACAGCTATAAGCTTCAGCTGCAGGAGCCATTCGCTATGCTGTTCGATTTCTATGAAAAGCTCGCTGCCGTGCTGAAGATCAAATCCACCTTAGGGCTCACGATTAAAAAGCACTATGATGCCAAGGTGATGAGCGAGCTGCGGAGCATCGCCGAGAACGTACTGCCTGATCTGTATCAGAAAGTCGACGAGCTGCGTCTATCGCACCGCAAATCGTGGATGATGGCGTATAAACCGTTCGGCTGGGAAGTGCTTGATCTCCGCTACGGCGGGGTGATGGCCCGGATAAAGTCGGTGCGCGACCGTTTACTCGACTATGTCGATGGCCGTGTTGATCGGCTAGAGGAGTTGGATGAAGAGCGCCTATTGTTCACGCAAAACGGTACCTCTAGCTCACCGATGGACGTCAACGCGCATTTCCATCAAATTGCGACAACAGGCTACTATTACAAAATGGGCTGATTGGTCCATTCCGAAACATTTCAAATAAGGGTAAAAAAGGGCCCTATTTTCCGATCTTACAAGCTTTCAGCGTAAATAAGGGAATTTGATGTACCTATTTTCTTACGAGGGCGGCAAAAGGCCAGTTTTTCCGACCCCAACAAGGGAATAGGGCCATAAAATTCCCCTAATTTTGTGATGAGCGGCCAAATCCTCAAAATAAGGCCCAAAAATACTCTTATTACTGGGATCTACTCGGCCAAGGCTAACTCGTAAGCGAACTGTGATATGATAAGGTCAGAAAGGCCGAATTTAATCATTATCATTTACGGCTTTAATCCCATGATTAAAGGGTTGAGTCTATCATGACACTACGCGAAATATCGGAAAATGAGTGGCTGAGCCGCGGCAACAATACCAGGGAGGCATTGTACTTGTTTACGCCGATGTGCGGCACCTGCAAGCTGGGGGAGAAGATGCTGGAAATCGCTTTGGCGTCAGGTCCCTGCATTCCCGTGTTCGGACTGAACATCAACTATGCCCCGACGCTGCGCGAAGCTTGGCAAATTTCCAGCGTACCATGCTTGGTTATTGTACAGGAAGGGCAGCCCGTGCAAATCGAGTATGCCATGCGTTCGGTTGTTGATTTGTACACCTGGCTGAAGGTGTAGAGCGTGGCGGGTAAGCCCAGACGGCTCTGGTCGAGTGAATCACAAGCTACTGCAGGCGCATGCAAAAAGAGGGTCGCCCTAAGTCATCTACGATGGCTTTTGGGACACCCTCTTGCGGCGCTTGTGCCGCGGTGATATTTTTTATTATAAAAGTTCGAATGACTTTGTCTTATCTGGCGTGATAACGGATCTCTTCATCCAGCTTGCTCGCGATGTAGCCCGTACCACGTTCCAGCTCGCTCTGCGAGAAACGCAGCAGCACCTTGCTCTCATCCGCATCCATCGCTTCTTCCAATAAGCCGACGAAGCCCCGTGCACGGCGATCTACCTCGAGCAGTACCTCAATGCCGTCCTCCGTCGGATAGAAGACCGCTTCCAGCTCATCAAGTTTCCCGTAATACTGGCGGCCTGGATAGAATTCAAATTCCTGCACGAACGGCAGCCCTCTGCCGTAGCGGGGAGCGTAGCTGTTCTCCACCTTGCGGATTTGGAAGCCCAGTTCCTCGATTGCCTTCAGCACAACCCCTGTGTAAGGATGAGGCAAAATTTGCAATCCGTCGTGATCGTCGGGATCTACCGCGTTGTCGATATCCAAAGACGTCTTCACCCAAACCTGCACCCGATCAAAGGTAGAGGGGGTGTATAACGGCAGCCTGAAAGCAAACGGCACCTCCAACTGATCATTGGGTTTAACCTGGATCGGACCGGTCAGTCGGAACTTATCTAAAGTCTGCGTATGGTTATACTTGTGATCATCGTGCTCCCGGACATAATCCGTGAGCAGGTGAAGATAAACCTCTTCGATCCGCTGCTCTACGTTCCCGCCTTGAATGAATACCTTGCCTTGAACCTCATCGCCGGCATAATAGCGGCCTTCCGCCAGTCTGGTATCTACCTTGGTGCCGCCGATTCCCACACTGGCCAATACACGGTTAAAAAACGACATTCACATCCTCCTTCATTTTAAGGGCCGTGACAGTCACGGTATGCCGGTTCTCTAATCCGAGCGCTTTAGCTTTTTCCACAGCTGATAACCCTTGCGGATGACCTCCAGCAATCCATCAGGTACTGGAATAGGATGTCTTCGTATTAAGGGGGCGTATAGCCGGAAATACACTTTCTTGAAGTCTTTCCACATGCCGCAGTAACTTTGCTTCAGAAAATCGGATACGTCCAGCACATAGCCGCGCCCGTTCTCCATCATCACATTTTTGGCGTGGATATCATGGGGGTATAAAGCCTTGGACCGAGCGTAATCGAGCGCTTCATCAATGTCGCGGATCACTTGTTCCGGAATCCGTATGCCTCGGCGTATACATTCATATACGGTCAACCCCTTTAGCCGTTTCATAATCAGGAAATTACTTCCTGATGCATAATATTCCGAATAGGCCGGGTGTCGACCTAATAGTCGGTACACCTCAAGCTCCTCCTCTAGTCCCGGCCGCCCCGGAGCATAGACCTTTACCGCATAATCGGGATATTCAGGATGCAGCAGCACGGCGGCATAGTTGCCCCTTCCAAGACAAGTCCAGGGCTTGGGAAGCTTTTTGACGACAACGGGATCGTGGGGGTCCAGACTTTCAACGGCCAGCTCGGGCAGCAGTTCGTCTGTAACTTGCATTAACAGCTTTTTCATATTTGCACCTAATCCGTTTGAGAGATTATCTGTTATAGTTTACTAGAGAAAAGCAAAATGTTGAATAGATTGGGCTGGAATTCAAAGTTTCGGACTTCTACTGTGGGAAGGCGGTATCGATACATAATGGAGCTACAAGAAGCGATTCATATGATCGGGCGGATTCGCCAAAATATCGGGGAAGTGGTTGTCGGTAAGCTGGAAGTGATCGACCTGCTCCTCACCTCACTGCTCGGAAACGGACATGTTCTGCTTGAGGATGTGCCGGGTACGGGAAAAACGTTGCTAGCCAAGTCACTCGCAAAATCGCTGGGCGGAGAGTTTAAAAGAATTCAGTTTACGCCGGACTTACTCCCTTCGGACCTAAGCGGCATTAACTTTTATAGCCAAAAAACAGGAGAGTTCGAGTTTCGCCCGGGGCCGGTATTTACGCATGTGCTGCTCGCGGATGAAATCAATCGGGCAACGCCGCGCACGCAGTCGAGCTTGCTGGAGTGCATGGAGGAGCGTCAGGTAACGATCGACGGAGTAACGCATGAGCTGGCGGCGCCATTTTTCGTTATGGCGACCCAAAATCCGATCGACCAGCAGGGGACTTTTCCGCTGCCGGAAGCCCAGCTCGACCGCTTCCTGATGCGGATCGCGATGGGGTACCCTTCGTTTGACGAAGGGATTATGGTCCTGCAACGGTTCAGGGAGCGCCAGCCGCTGGCCGAGTTACATCCGGTTGCCACCGCGCAGGAGGTGGCGGAGGTGCAGCGCTTCACGCAAACGATCCGCGTCCAGGAGGATTTGCTCGGGTATATCGTCGCGATTACCGAAGCGACGCGCAAGCACCCGGAGGTGAAGCTGGGGGCCAGCCCGCGGGCCAGCGGGGCTTTGCTCCGCGCCTCCCAAGGGTACGCGCTCATTCAAGGGCGGGATTATGTGACGCCGGACGATATCAAAACCGTGGCTGCTCCGGTCCTGGCGCATCGGCTGCTAATGCGCCATGGTTTGAAAGGAGAAGAAGCCCAAGGCATTGGTGTGGTGCGCCAGGTGCTGCGCGAGGTCGAGGTGCCGGCGGAAAAGGTACCTGTCGGAGAGGGGAAGCGGGAGGACTAGTTCATGCAGCTGACATCGCTCATTGTTAGCGTATTCGTTGTCGTTCTGCTCGTTTCTGGCTTATACCACTGGCGGGCGCTTAAGGCGGTTCGGTATGAACGGTATTTTTCCGAGCATGCCGTGTTTGAAGGCGATACGATTGAAATGGTTGAGGTGATCGCTAACGCCAAGCTGCTGCCGCTGCCTTGGCTGCGGCTAGAATCGAGCATTGCGGCAGGACTCACCTTCGGCAATCAGAGCAACTTGGCGATTCATACCGGGGATATTTATCAGAATCACATTAGTCTTTTTTATCTGAAGCCATACCGGCAAATTACGCGGCGCCACCAGGTAACCTGTTCTCAAAGGGGGCTGTACCGTCTGGAATCTGCGACGATGACGACGGGAGACCCTTTAGGGCTGTCAACCGAGGTGAAGCAGTTCCCGCTCGGGCTGGAGCTGCTCGTTTATCCTCGAATTCTCACACTTGCAGAGCTGCCGCTCCCGAATCACAGCTGGCTTGGCGAGCTTGCCGTCCGGCGTTGGATTGTGGAGGATCCGTTCTTGACCGCGGGAATCCGAAATTATCGACCCGGCGATCCCATGGGAAACATCAACTGGAAAGCGACGGCCCGGACGGGGGAGCTGCAGGTTCATAAACGGGATTACACCGCCGACCACCGGCTGATGATTTGCCTGAACCTGGAGGTTAGCGATTCGATGTGGAAGGCGGTCACTGAGCCGGGGCGGATAGAGCTAGGTATCCGGTACGCCGCCACAGTAGCCGACCATGCGCTGAATAGCGGCCTTGCTGCTGGTTTTTTATGCAACGGCTGCTTGGTAGATGGACCGAAGGAGCCGGTAAGAATTGAGCCGCAGGCGGCCTCCGATCGGCTGGAGCTGCTGCTTGGGACAATGGCCCGCTTGGTGATGGACCGAACGGCCTCCATGACCAGGCTGTTAGAAATGGAGCTGGAGACAGGTACGACTGATACCGATTACCTGATCATCTCCTGTCACCAGGGTGAGAAACTGCAGGAAACGGTGGAACAGCTGAGGCTTAACGGCAACGGAGTGGAATGGATGGAAATTCCCGAGCTGGCGGAAGAGGAAATGAGCAATAGCCAATGAACGAAAGGCCCACGAGCGAGTGGGAGAAAAAACGAAAAACGCGAGATAAAGGGACAATTGCCCTTGAATCTCGCGTTTTGCATAACTATGGGTATCGAGGCGGCGCCTTGCTTCCAATTTATGCTCCTTCCCTCAATAGACATCGATATTTGTACTTTAAACGTTGCCGTAATAGCAGCATGACGGGGGGTAGCTGCATTTTATACAGCTATTTCCCCCTTTTTTCTAGAAAGGAAGAAGTAGATGTAAAAAGTACATCTAAAAGCGCTTGGTGGGCCGAACGACACGAAATAAGCTGGATATAGCTGCACTTTTTACAATTAATTTGGAGAAAATGACGGCGTTGGCTAAAATAACTGCACTTTTTACATCTAACCCCGTGCCCGCGAGTTGCCCGCGGCTTTTGCTCATGGGCGACGGGGTATTTGGCAACAGGAAATGCAACTGGGTAACAATGTCAAACGAAGCTTTGCGGCCCGTTTTTATGTAAATTGTAATCCTTACCTACCTTGGGTTCTGCGCACTTCTGACAAACTTAAGCCAGTCCCGCCCAGCTCGCAAAATTTCCTTATACCCCGGGGGTCTCACCAGATAATACGGGGTGAGGGTGCCGCCCCAGTTCGTTTTGGCTTGGGCTACCGTGGGGATATTGGCTCCGGCGAAATCAAATTTTTTGTAGCCGAGCTCGGAAAATTGCTGAAGCACAAAGCTCTGGGATTGCTGAACAACGCCTTGGCCCAAGTGCTCCGTCTTACTGGCGGATATCCAGCCGAATGCCCGCTCACCGTCAAACGTCAGCACGACACTGGCGCTAACCGGTTCTCCGTTGGGAGAGTAGCAGACATACGCGTGAAAGGCGTTTTCTCCTAGCAGGGTCTGAGCTAACTTCAGATCCTCCACACTAAGCCGATGGCTAAAGCCTTGACGCTGCTCGGTCCCTCGCAGGCATTGATGCACCTCTTCCATATCAACGGTTTTTGCCGTACGGTAGCCCTCAGCATCAGCTTTTTTAATTTTCGCTCGGATTTCCCTGCTTGCCTGATCCAGCGTGTATGGTAGGTCCGTCATATAAGTATATTTAATATCCGTTTTGAAGCCGCGCCAGAGAAAAGGGCGAACATCCGTAATATCCGGCGGGAATACGAAGCTGGCGTTGCGCTGGGTTTTCAGCATTTCCGGGATCATCAAGCCCGCCACTTCAAGCCACTGCCTGTCGATTTTATACGGTTTATCCGTCGGCGTAGAATGAAAGAAAAACGGATGATAGGGGTTAAGCGGCGGAAGAAACAGCTTGCCTCCCTTATCGAAGAAAAATAACCCTTCCCCCCGAGCGGCGGAGTGGGACACTCTAAAATCTACGAACCGGGCCTGGCAGTTCCATTTTCGAACGTTAAATTCGGCCCATTGCTCCAACAAATCGCGATTAACCATAAGGACATCAAGTGCCTCCCTTTGTAAATCCCTAATGATTCAAATATTGCATCAATGCCATTCTATGATCTTGTCCCCCGAAATATGATAAAGCGGATGAGGCAACCGCCGTTTCCCTATGTCGCTATGGCCGCATTTAATATATGAAAAGAGATATTCCCGAGGTCCAAAGGGGGACGCCAAATATTGTCCAGGCCAAGGAGTAAGGGATCGGTTCATGAGGTCAGGAACAGGAGGGGATAATCGTGATTCAAGTAACGAAATTTGGAGCGAAAGGGAACGGTGTAACCGACGATACGGCAGCGATACAGAGGGCATTGAACCAGGCCGCCCAAACCGGTGAGACGGTATATTTTCCAAGCGGCGTTTATTTAATAAATCCGGCAGCGACACTTCGAGTCGGCGGGAACACAACGATACGGGGAGATGGCAGATCATCCGTTATTAAAGCTTTAACGAAAACCTTTGGCTGGGAGCTGATGAGAGTTTCCGGCAATGATGTGAACATCAGCAGCATTACTCTCGACGGCAATTATCGCGTAAATCGAGTGCTGGTTATCGGGGGAGGCTGCTCGCGGGTGACAGTAAGTCAGGCGGCTGTTCTTAATGCCACGCACAGTACAGATCGGCGGAGTGAATACTATTCAGGCGTGGTGTCCGGCATCGTCGTTTACGGAAATACCCAATCGATTACGATTGAAAATACGGAGGTAGCGAACATTGTCGCACGAAATCTGGTCGGTTCAAGCTTAGTAGCTCGCGGAATCTATGTAACGACAACCTGGGGCAGTCAAGAGCGTGCAGCAAAACAAGTTGCTATCGCGAATTGCTATATTCACGATATCCTGCCTGCCGACGATGCGGACGGCATCTATATCGAGGACCCGGCTATGGAAAACAATCGGGGAGAGGAACTGAACAGCCGCATCACCGGAAATCGTTTTGATTACTGCGCCAAACGTGCCATTAAAGTATTTGCCAAGGGGGTTTACGTCGCAGGGAATGAAATTAACAACCCTTATCTCAACAATAACTACTATATGGGCGTGGATAAAGGAACCCTCGCACCGGATATGTATTCGGCGATCAGCATCTACGGTGGAAGCAATACAGTAGAGGGGAATGTCATTGCGGGTAAAGGAAGCTTTTATGCCGCCATCGAGGTGGGAGCCGGATTTCCGGTAGAACACATGATCATTCAGGATAACGAGGTTACCATGGGAGCAAGAAGCAATATCAGGGGGACAACCGCCATTCGTCTCGGGAACATCAAAGATTTCCGGATTATTTCCAATACGATCAATAACGGGGAGCGGGGAATCTGGACCTGGCAAAACGCCGAGCAGGGGCTGATCAAGGATAACGTCATTATTGTCCGGCGGGGCGGGGGCATTGACCTTTCTACGTATCTAACCGGCTATGTTCAAAAGGATATCATCTGCTTGAACAACAGCATTACTGCAGGAACCTACACCATCCGGACGGCTCCCACCAACGAGAATGTTATTATTAAATAAATATAAAAAATGGGAATATAGGAAAGCACTTTCATGCACAAATGACGCGTATTGATGAACTTTACCCTGGACGGAGCAGCTATCCGTAGGGTGGAGTTTTTTGTTTTTTATAAGACTAAAAAGGTCCTGCCCTGAATATAACACAATATAGCAAACGTTCTGGTAGACGATAGGAAGCAGATTGCTGTAAAGGACGGGGAGACATGACTCCAGGTAAGGGGACTTTGGTTATTTCACTCGATTTTGAGCTGTATTGGGGAGTTCGGGACCTTTATAGCAAGCAGGACTATGCGATGAAATGGGGCGGAGAGAGGGAGCAGATTCCCAGAATACTAGATTTATTTAGGCAGGGAGGGATTCATGCGACTTGGGCGACGGTGGGGTTGCTGTTTTTTAAAAATAAAATGGAAATGCTGAGCGGCTTACCTGAGGATGAACCGACTTATTCAGACGGCTGTTTATCCCCGTACGGGGGCATTAGGGGCGACGAAGTCGGTGAAGGGGAAGACGATGATCCTTATCACTATGCGATATCGTTGATTGATCAAATTCACGCTACTTTGGGCCAGCGAATCGCCTCGCATACGTTCTCGCATTTTTATTGTCTGGAGAAAGGGCAAAGCAAATCGCAGTTTTACAGCGATCTGAAGGCAGCGGTCGCGGCAGCCGAGAAGCGGGGGATTCCACTCGAAAGTCTGGTGCTGCCTCGCAACCAGGTTTGCGCCGAATATTTGGACGGGCTTGCACATTTGGGATTTATGTCCTATCGCGGAAATCCGCAGCATAGGCTTTACAGTTCAGGGTACTCTGCCGAAGATTCCCTGCTGCGCCGGGTGTATCGACTCGCCGATAGCTATCTTAACCTGACGGGTCACCACACCTACACGCTACAATCAGTTGTCCCCCAGGCACCTGTGAACCTGCCGGCGAGCTTCTTTCTTCGCTCCACGCCGCAGGCGTTAAGGTCGCTGGAGCCGCTAAGGCTTAAACGCATTCTGGATGGTATGACATATGCGGCAAAGCAGGGGCAGGTATATCATCTGTGGCTGCATCCTTATAACGCTGCGGGGGCTGCCGATTTTCGTGCGCTTGAAAGAGTGGTCGAGCACTACGGCCGGCTTGCGGAGCGCTACGAAATGACCAGCTTGAATATGGAAGAGCTGAGTGATCTCGTTCTAAAAAGATAAAACAAATGAGGTGAAATCTGTGGAACTGGTTTATTTGTGGAAGTCGGTCAGGAATCATTTTATCGTCTTCGGGCTTGTCATTGCATTATGCATCGGGGCTGCTTTTCTTGCCAACGAAATGTTGAGGCCCACCTACCGCGCTAACGTTAGCATGGTTGCGAACATCGCCTCAAAGCCGGAATCCAGTACATACAACGAATTTCTGGCGAGCCAGATGCTGACAAAGACGTACGAGGATACAATGCAAAGCCGTTACATTGCGTCTGAGGTCAAGAAAAAGATAGCTATTCAGGAATCGAGCACGGAGTTGCTGCAAAAAATCAAGGTCCGTACCGATCCGGGTACTCTGGTGATCATGCTGTCTTATACCGGTGAGGATCCGAAGCAAGCCGTTGCCATTGCTAATGCGTTTGCCGAGTCCTTCGTATCCAAGTCGAAGGAGATCATCGCTGACGCCAATGTGTCGATTCTGGATTTAGCAAGTATGGAGGATACCTCCATTCCAGTGAGTCCCCGCAAAAATTTAAATCTGGCACTGGCTGCGTTTGTCGGGTTGTTTGCGGCGCTAAGCTTGGTGCTCATTCTGGAGAGAAGAGGAGCAAGAAAGAAATCCCGCAGACATATCCCGGACGAATACCCTGGTCTCGGGAACACCTTGGTTCAAATGGAGGAAAAGTATAAAGGGGGCGTGACGGGATGAATTTTGCCATTGCAGGTTGCGGACACATCGCCCACAAGCATATCGATGCTATCGCGAAGACGGAAGGGGCCGAATTGGTGGCGGTCTGCGATCCGAATCCGGAACGCCTTGAAGAGATGCGGGGAATTACGAGTGCTGCGACCTATCCCGATCTTTCTACCTTGCTGGCGCAGCAGCCAAATGTAGATGTGATATGCATTTGTGCTCCGAGTGGGCTGCATGCGAAGTTAGCGCTAGAGGCCGCACAGGCTGGCAAACATCTGGTTCTGGAAAAGCCGGTCACGTTAAGCCTTGAGGACGCTGAACTCCTCCGGCAGGCGGTAAGGTGGGGTGGCCTTCAAGCGACGGTGGTCCATCCGAATCGCTACAGACCGGCGATTTGCCGCTTGAAGGCCGCCTTGGAGCAGAACCTGTTCGGCAAGCTGAGCCACGTAAACGTGACGGTCCGCTGGAATCGTAGCCAGGCCTATTATGATCAATCCGCTTGGCGGGGAACAATCGCCATGGACGGCGGCGTACTGATGAATCAGGCGATTCACGGCCTTGATTTGCTGCAGTGGCTGTTTGGACCGGTGGAGGAAATCAAGTCCATCGTCGCTACAAGGCTGCGCAAAATTGAAGCCGAGGATGTGGCCATTGCCGCAATTCGGCTGGAAAACGGCGCGTTGGGAGTAATTGAAGCCGCAACAACGGTGTTCGGGCATAACCTGGAGGAAACGATTTCCGTCTTCGGGGAGGACGGGTATGCCGTCATCGGCGGGAAAACGGCAAACTGGATTCAGCATTGGGTCTGCGCTTCAATGACGCAGGAGGAGACAGAGGCGCTCATTCGCGAGGTAGAGCGGGACCCGTACGGCATTCCGGGACATAGGTGCATTATCGAGGATATGGTTCGGGCTGTTCGCGAGGGACGTGAACCGGAAATCTCGCTGGAGGACGGAATTCGCGCCGTTAAACTGGCGCTGGATATGACCGGGGGTGGCACAAGAGCCTTGGAGGTCAATAGATAAATCGGTGGAGTGAATGCGAATGCCACCAAACGGTAAGGGAGAGGAGAAATCTACGATGCGAGCCCAGACGGTAAGAGCGGACTATTATCAGCAGGATCATACGGAATTGCTGCGAAAGCTGGAGGATAAAACGGCGGTGATCGGCGTCATTGGCCTCGGATATGTCGGTTTGCCGCTGGCGGTAGAAAAAGCAAAGGCAGGCTACCGTGTCATCGGCTTTGATGTGCAAAGTCAAAAAATTAACATGTTGAACAACGGTCATAACTATATTGGCGATGTAGTGGATGACGATTTGCGAGGGATGGTAGCTGACGGGCGCTTGAGGGCGACTACCGACTACTCGTTTCTGAGAGAAGTTGACGCCGTAGCGATCTGCGTGCCGACACCGCTTGATATTTATCAGCAGCCGGACACCAGCTACGTGGAAAACTCCACTCGTGAGATCGCCAGGTTTTTGCATCCGGGGATGCTCATTGTTTTGGAAAGCACGACGTACCCCGGTACAACGGAGGAACTGGTCAAGCCGATTCTGGAATCAACGGGACTTCGGTGCGGCGAGGATTTCTTTTTGGCATACTCCCCGGAAAGGGTAGACCCCGGCAACAAGCAGTTTAATACGAAAAATACGCCTAAGGTGGTCGGGGGAGTGACAACGGCTTGCTCGCAAGCCGCGGAAATGCTGTATCGCCAGGTGCTAAACGGGGATGTTCATGTCGTTTCCAGCCCGGCCGTGGCCGAGATGGAGAAAATTTACGAGAACACGTTCCGGCATATCAACATTGCGCTTGCCAATGAAATGGCTGTGTTATGCAGCCGCATGGGGATCAACGTGTGGGAAGTGATCGAAGCGGCAAAATCCAAGCCTTACGGCTTCATGGCTTTTTATCCCGGTCCGGGCCTCGGCGGGCACTGTATTCCCGTAGATCCGTTTTACCTGACCTGGAAGGCGAGGGAATACGGTTATCATACCCGCTTGATCGAGCTGGCCGGAGAGATTAACAATGCCATGCCGGAATTTGTCGTCCAGAAAATCGCTGAAATTTTGAATGAGGATCGCAAATCGCTTCGCGGCTCGACCGTTTACTTGCTTGGTGTGGCGTACAAAAAGGATATTGACGACTACCGGGAATCGCCGGTGCTGAAAATGATCGGACTGCTGGAAGAACGAGGGGCGACCGTATGGGTCAGTGACACCCATATTCATGAGTTCCATTACCGGGGAAAAAGCTACATCTGCGAGGAATTGACGGAAGAGCGGCTCCGAATGGCGGATATTACCGTCATTACGACTGACCATTCCGGGTTTGACTATGACATGATCGGTACGGCGAGCCGGAGCCTGCTCGATACGCGCAACATCATGCGAGGCTACAGCAAGCCGGACAACTACTTTTTGCTCTAAAAAGGAGCCAGTGAACCTATGAATGAGGAGTCTTTGCCTACGTTTATAACTATGCCTACGAATGGCTATGTGCACCCCTCCGCAGTCGTTGATCCGGGGGCCGAAATCGGGGAAGGCACGAAGGTATGGCATTTTACACATGTTTCCTCCAAGTCTGTCATCGGCAAACGATGCAGCTTGGGTCAAAACGTATATATCGCTGATCATGTGCAAATTGGAAATGGAGTCAAAATTCAAAATAACGTTTCTGTCTATGAGGGGGTCGTTCTGGAGGACGACGTGTTTTGCGGCCCGAGTATGGTGTTTACGAATGTGCTCACCCCTCGGTCGGCGTTCCCGCGCAACCAGAGCAGCGACTACCGGCAAACCTTGGTCAAGCGGGGAGCTTCGGTCGGAGCGAATGCAACGATTGTGTGCGGCGTTACCATCGGCGAATGGGCTCTTGTAGCTGCTGGCGCTGTCGTGACTCGCAGTGTACCGCCTTATGCGCTCGTTTCCGGCATTCCTGCCCGTCAAGTAGGGTGGGTCTGCAAGTGCGGCATCACGTTGACGTTTCGAAAGGGGCATGTGATATGCGCCGATTGCGGCCGAGAGTACAGCCTGGAGAAAGATATCGTAACGATAACGAAGGAGGTTTGAACCAATCATGAACCAGACTCAAGCTATGAACCCGGCGTTTCCTAAAATCCCTCTGCTTGATTTGAAGTCGGAGGTGTCCGAATTGAAGCCGCAACTGCTGCGTGCCATGGAAGACGTTTTGGACGAAGGTGCATTTATTATGGGAAATCAGGTGAAGCAGCTGGAACGTGAAGCAGCTGAATACTTGGGATGTAAGCATGCGATCGCGCTGAATTCCGGCACAGATGCGCTCGTTATCGCTTTACTGGCGGCGGGGATCGGTCCCGGAGACGAAGTCATTACGACACCGTTCACTTTTTTTGCAACAGCAGAAGCGATCAGTCGTGTTCAAGCGGTGCCGGTATTTGCCGATGTTGACCCTCTTACCTACAACCTTGATCTGGCAGGCTTGGCGGAGCTCATTACGCCTCGAACGAAGGCGATTATTCCGGTGCACCTGTTCGGCCATCCGCTTAACATGGATCGGCTGATGGAGATAGCCGCGGACTATGAACTCTTCGTCATTGAGGATGCGGCACAGGCCTTCGGTGCAGAGACGGGTGGCCGAAAGGCCGGTACGATTGGACATATCGGCTGCTACTCCTTTTTTCCGTCCAAAAATTTAGGGGCATACGGTGATGGAGGCATGCTGGTCACGGACGACCCACAGCTTGCGGAAACAGCAGCAATGCTCCGAACGCACGGGTCAAAGCGAAAATACTACAACGAGTGCGTCGGCTTCAATTCCCGGCTTGATGAGCTTCAGGCCGCCATTCTGCGCGTGAAGCTGCCCTATCTTGAAGCTTGGAATGAGGAGCGCCGCCTGGCCGCATCCCGCTATGACGAGCTGCTTCAGGGCCTGCAGGAACTTGCCCTCCCGGCCGAATGTCCAAATGGCAAAGCGGTGTTTCACCAGTACACGGTGCGGGCGCTAAACGGGCGGCGGGATGAACTTCTGGCCGGACTTGCAGCGGTGGGTGTCAGCACGATGGTGTATTATCCGGTGCCGGTTCATAAGCTCCCTGTCTATGTGGCGGGCAGTCCGTCTCTGCCGGTAGCCGAGCGATTGTCTCAAGAGGTGCTATCTTTGCCGATCTGGCCAAAGATCGGAGCTGACGTTCAGCGTTATGTCGCAGAGCAGATCAAATCGCTCATCGATTAAGCAGCTTTTTACAAAAAATGGACGAGGTTGGACTGGAATGTTCAAGAAAATATCCTCGCTACGCCGGATTCAAGATATACGCGAGCTTTTTAAGCTACGGCATATTCTAAACCTGCTCCAGAAGCTGAAAAATGACGGTTTCCTGCGAAGCGTATTTGTGCTGGCCAGCGGGACGATTATTAGCCAAATCATTATTTTGGCGACCCTGCCGATTTTGACGCGTCTGTATTCGCCGACCGAATACGGTACCTATTCCATGTACTTGTCGATTATTGGCATTCTTCTGATGGTGATCTCTTTTTCCTACGAAAATGCCATCACGCTGCCCGAGGATGACCATACGGCCTCCAGCGTGCTGAGCCTGTCGCTGCGGATCTGCGTCGGGGTAAGCATTGCCAGCGGCATCGGCATTTATATTTTGAGGGACCCTTTATCGGCATGGCTGCACGAGTCTTACTTAACTCATTACTATTTGTTTTTTATCGTCGCCCTGTTTGGTGCAGGGTTTTATCAAATATTAAATTATTGGTCGGTCCGCAAAAAATACTTTAGACAACTTGCCCGTACAAAATATACCCAAAGCATAGGCCAGGTTTCCTCGCAAATTGGGCTCAGCCTGTTTCACATAGGGCCGCTCGGACTCATTATCGGCGATATTATGGGCCGCTTTGGCGGATTGATTCCCCAGTGGAGATTGTGGCGGCATGACGTAAAGCGTCAGGAGATCACGTCAGGCTGGTCGGATTTGAAGGATAGTGCCTACAGGTACCGCAGATTTCCAATATTATCGATGGCTTCTAACGTGCTCAACAGCATTGTTCTGTACGTTCCGACGATTTTGCTGGCTTCGATTTACGGTCCCCAGGTCGCCGGATGGTTCGCCCTTTGTCAGCGTATCCTCGGCTCCCCAATGACATTAATTATGACATCTGTTCGCAATGTATATTTGGCGGAGTCTTCGAATTACATGATCAACAGTCCCAGCCGTATGTATCCCTTGTTCATGAAAACCGTCCGAAATGTCTTTCTGGTTGGAGCGTTCATCATTCTCCTAATTGTGTTGATCGGCCCCTCTTTGTTTCCGTTTTTGTTTGGCGAGGAATGGAAAGAATCGGGCGGCTTTATCCGGATATTGTCGATTATGTATCTGAGCCAGTTTGTGGCCAATTCGGTCGGATCGACGATCGATGTCATGGAGAGGCAGGATCTTCATTTGTACCGGGAGATCGTCCGTACCATCTTGATCCTCGGATCGCTGTTTCTCGCTTGGTATTTCCACCAATCGGCGAATGTAGCCATCTGGCTGTTCAGCGGCGCTTCTACACTGGGTTACATTTTGCACCTGGGGCTGTCCTGGATGTCGGTGCGGAAGTACCGGACGAATCACGAACAATTACTGAGCAGGGAGCGGGGATAACGGATGTTGACGGTATACTCTCCTCAATCACGGCTTGCTGAAAGGGAATATATATACCGCGTTGTTTTGGGCGAGTTCATGGGCCTGGCCTATAACGTCGTTTACGAGGAACGTACGGGGACGGAGCTTCGATTAGCTTCAGACAGCTCCGACGATTTGTCCACAGGGCCAAGGCTGCGTATGCCGGATATATTACTGCAAACACCGGATTCGTTATGGCTGACGCCTTCCTCTTTGCCCCGGCGCCCCCTGAACCGGTTTCAGCTTCCAGGAGCCGAGGGCGTTCCGCTCATGCCGGTTATTTACGGACAGCCTGGTGGGACAGGGCAATATATCGAGTCGGAGCAGGGCGGCATCTATTTGGGTATCGACATCTTTGGAAGCAGTCTGTTTATGCTGGCCCGATATGAAGAGCTGGTTATCCGGGATCGGGACCGGCTCGACCGTTTTCCGGCCAAGCAATCTCTTGCTTATCTGGAGTCTTTCCTCCACCGTCCGATCATCAATGAATACGTGGAGCTGCTGTGGCAGCTCATGAAGCAGCTTTGGCCAGAGCTGCGCCGTAGGCTGCGGGAACCGAATATTCGAATCAGCCATGACGTGGATTTCCCTTATTACGTTTACGGACGCAACCGGCTGCGCATGGTGCGGGACATCCTGATGGATCTTGTCCGACGGGGGGACATCGAGTCGAGCTGGAAAAAAGCCAAAATGCTGTACAAGGCCAGACGCAACCTCGCCTGGGACCCGTACAACACGTTCAGTTGGCTGATGGATCTCAGCGAGCAGGCTGGCATTCGCAGCGCCTTCTATTTCATCACGGAAGAGACAAAGCCGGGAATCGACGGTAATTATGCGATCGACGATCCGGTAATCCAGCAGCTGCTTCGGGAAATTCATACCCGCGGTCATGAAATCGGCCTGCATCCCAGCTACAACACATATCTGAATCCAGCGCGCATCCACTCACAGTTTCAGAAGCTGAAGGAGATCGCCGCCGCGAACGACATCACACAGCAGAGCTGGGGAGGAAGACAGCATTACTTGCGGTGGCGAGCCCCGGATACTTGGCAGTTTTGGGAGGACGCCGGTTTGCAGTACGACAGCACGCTCAGTTTTGCGGACCGGGCGGGTTTTCGCTGCGGCGTCTGCTACGAGTATCCGGTGTTTAACCTTAGGACCGGACAGGCGCTAGCTCTAAGGGAGCGTCCGCTGCTCGTCATGGACCAGACGATTTTACACCCGGAATATATGGGGCTTACGCATGAGCAGGCGTATGAAACGATTCGCCATTTTTACGTTGAATGCATGAAATATCGCGGTGATTTTACATTGCTATGGCACAACAGCCAGCTGTTGAAATCATCGGAACGGGACGTTTACCGCAAATGTTTGGAGATGCTTGGACAGCGTACCGGCGGAAGCCTGAGCAGGGGGAATGAGCCGGAACGGCGGGGTTTGAATTCGGAACAAGAAGGGAGGGGGATTTCGCTTGAAAATTGCTTATCTGATCCATTGGAACGAAGGGCCTGACAGCGGGGTGTTCAAAAAAGTGCTCGCCCAGGCGCGGGAGTGGCGGGCGCTTCAGCATGAACCTGCCATGTATCTGTTTACCAGCCGCAGCGGCGACGAATGGCGCGAGGCGGAGGAGGCGGGCATTCGCATCATTGCCGAAACGTACCGGGGCAAGTTAGGGCGCCAAGCCCGTTTTAAAGTGCTGCTGGCCAAATTGCGCGCCTGGCAGCCCGATATCGTATACCACCGTTTTGATTTGTATTATCCTTCGCTCCCCCGGCTGCTACGTGAGGTCCCATCGGTACTGGAAATCAATACGAATGACGTCGCTGAACTGGTGCTGGAGAAGAAAAAAAGCGGTCTTCGCTACGGCTACCATCTCCTGACGCGCCGCCTGGTGCTGACTGCACCTGCCGGGTTCGTTTTCGTCAGCGGAGAGCTGGCGGAGGCGGCGCCTTTTCGGCGTTTCGTCGAAGGTAAAGCTGTGAAGGTGATCGGCAACGGGATTAATCTACAGCAACATGAAACAACTCAAGGGAACACGTTGCCATGGACTGATGCAGAAGCTCATGAAGCAGCGGGCGCCAGCGTGGAGTCATCCGTTCGCTTCGTATTTATCGGGTCGGCAGGTCAAACCTGGCACGGAGTTGATCAGATTGCCGAGCTTGCCGCGGTTAAACCGGATTGGGGGTTCGATGTAATCGGCATGGACCGTTCGGAGCTGGCGCAGCCGGTTCCCGACAACATGCATTTTCACGGCAAGCTGCTGCGCAGCCGCTATCAGCCGCTGCTCGACCAGGCCGACATCGCGATCGGTACGCTGGCACTGTACCGCAAGGGGATGGAGGAAGCATCCCCGCTAAAAGTTCGTGAGTACTTAGCGAATGGCCTGCCGGTGATTACGGCTTATCGGGAGACGGACTTCTCGGAGCCTGTTCCCTTTGTACTGCAGCTTCCCAACGAGCCGGGAAACATGGTCCGCAGCCTCGGAGAAATCGAACAATTTGTTCACGCGTGGAAAGGAAGAAGGGTGGAGCGTGAAGATGTCCGCCATCTGGATACCGCGGTGAAGGAGGCGGCTAGAATCGAGTTTATGGAACGGATAATTACGAGCCGGAAGAGAGGGAGCGAGCCATGTCCGGTCTGAGCTTGGTTTGGCTCGTGCTTTTGGTGGGGACAGCCGTTTTCTTTATTCTGCAGTGCCTGGTAGTTCTCAAGATGAAGGTGGATGCCGGCTACTTGTTTGCTTTTTGCATTTATTTTGACCTGTTTGGCTATTTTTACAAAATGGTGCTGCCGGGGCAGGCATTGTTGCTCCTGATCGCAGCGCCGCTGCTACCGGTTGCGGTCGCCCTGCTGCATAAGCCGACTTCCTCGTGGGGGTTCCTGCGAGATCAGGGGTTTTGGCTGTGGGGAATTTTTCTCGTGTATGCTCTGCTGTCCTTGGCTTGGGCCCCCTCGGAATCGGAAGGCTTGATGAAGGAAATCGTCCTGTTGGCCCATGGCGTTGTGCCGGCTATATACATTTACATCGTCTACAAAAAATACGGCCGTTTCTCCTGGAATGTTGTAGCCTGGGCCGGCTTAACCTACGCGATCGCCCATTTGCTGCTTGGAGTCTACTTGGAGGAATATCCCGGCAGACTGACATTGCCCGGCGGCAATCCGATCTTTAACGCCCGGGCTTCGCTTTTGACAGTGACCGTTTGCCTGTGGGCTCGGTCCATTCCGCTCCCGGTTCGGGTCATTGCTGCTGGGGCAGCAATGGCGTCGGCGCTGGCTACGCAGTCCCGGGGACCGCTGGCGGCCTTTCTCATCGCCAATGCCCTCTTTTTCATCGTGTGGGCTGTCCGTAAATATCGGGATAAAAAACAGTCGATCAAGCTGTCGCGTTTTGCGATTCCGGCGCTGTTGCTGCTTTTGATGGCAGGTGCCGGCTTTTCAATGTATGGACAGCAGCTTGGCGACTGGGTCGGCGGCAGTCGATTTACGGTGCTTTTCGACAGGGCTCGGCTCCAGGGGGACGATAATTTTATTGGAAGGGTGGAGTTGCAGCTCAAGGCTGCCGAGAAATTAGATGCATCGCCATTTTTCGGGGCGGGTCTCGGCGGGGTTACTCCGCCTCTGGCCAGGGATTTCCCGCACAATATCATCGTGGAAATGGCTGCCGAGCTGGGGGTGGTTGGTCTTGCCATGTGGACCTTCGCTGTGCTGTTTTCCCTTTGGGCCGCCCTTAGATACGCCACGGTGCTCGCCATTCTGCTGGTACAATGCATCGGCTACGCCATGTTGAGCGGCGATTTCGGGTTCAACTACGAATATGTGGTGATGGCCTTTGTTGCGCTGGCACTGCTGCCGGAGAGAATCGGGAAAGGAGTCGCTACAAGCCATGAAAATATTGTTTCTTATCACCGGGTTTGATTACGCGGGGGCGGAGAGTCAGGTAGTGCTGCTATGCCGGGATTTGCGGGCCAGAAACTGCGAGATCAGGCTGGTCACGATGATTCCGCCGGTGGCCTATTTAGATGAGCTGCGGGAGATGGGGGTCGAGGTGCAAAGCCTAGGCATGCAAAAGGGCGTCCCCGATCCCCGGGCGATTTTTCGGCTGGCCCGCATCATTCGGGAGATGAGGCCGGATGTCGTTCACAGTCATCTGGTCCATGCCAATTTGCTGGCTCGGGTTACTCGCCTGTTTGTGAAAATTCCGTTCTTGATTTGTACCGCCCACAGTATAAATGAAGGTGGAAGAGTGCGGGAGTGGCTGTACCGCCTCAGCGATCCGCTTGGTGATTTGCTGACGAATGTCAGCCGGGAAGCTGTAGACCGGTATATCTCCCTAAAAATAGCGCCCGCCCGCAAAATCAAATTGATCACGAACGGCGTGAATTTGGAACAGTTTGGCGGAGGCGGGGATAGGCGCAGCAAGATACGCGACAGGCTCGACCTAGCTGCAGGTCCGGGACGGGAGGCTGAGCCGTTCATGTGGCTGGCCGCCGGCCGTTTTGTCCCGGAGAAAGACTACCCGGTCATGATTCACGCTTTTGCCGAGGTGCTGAGGAAATACCCGAACAGCCGGCTGTTCATCGCCGGGATCGGTCCTGAGTTGCCGCTCATAGAGCGGCGGACAGTAGAGCTCGAAATACAGGAAAAGGTGCATTTCCTGGGAATCCGCACCGACATTTCCGAGCTAATGAGCGCTGCTGATGGTTTTGTGCTGTCCTCCAAGTGGGAGGGTTTGCCCATCGTATTATTGGAAGCCTCCGCCAGTCGTCTGCCGATTATCGCCACCCGGGTCGGCGGGAATGAGGAGGTCGTTCTGGACGGGGTGAATGGATATGTGACGGAGCCCGAAAATCATCATGCGCTCGCCCGTTCCATGGAGCGGCTTATGGTATTGACGTCCGAGGAGCGCCTTAGCATGGGAGAGCACGGGCGGGAGCATGTCATGGAGCATTATGAAATCGGGCGTGTTGCTCAGAAATGGGCCGACATTTACGGGCAGGCGTGCGGTCGGGAGCTGCCGGCGGCGTTGCTGCGAAACGGGGTGCAGGAAGGATGAAGGGAAAAGCGGCCTACGTCGCTACCGTTTACTCGCATTTGGCGGTGTTTCACCTTCCGTTTATGCATGACTTGCGTGCGCGCGGCTATGAGGTCCACGCTTACGCTGCGCCGGATCACTGCCGCGAAGAGGTGGAGAAGGACGGCTTCACCTGCCGCGATCTTCCGTTCAGCCGCAGTCCGCTGGCTATCGGAAATGTGAAGGCGTTGTTTGATCTGATGAAGTGGTTGAAGCGCGAGCGTTATGAATTCATCCATGTACATACCCCCAATGCGAGCGTGGTCTGTCGCCTGGCGGCGGCCTTGACCGGAAGCGGTAATGTCGTGTACACCGCTCATGGGTTTCACTTTTACAGCGGGGCCCCATGGCGCAATTGGCTGCTCTATTACCCGATGGAGAGGATGCTGTCGCGGCTTACGGATGTACTGGTGACGATTAACCGGGAAGATTACGAGCGGGCTGCCGCATTTCCGGTTCGCGGGAAAGTGGTATATGTTCCCGGCGTCGGCGTTGATCTTGCCGCATATGGCAGCAACATTATGCCGGAGAGCGGAGAATTCACGTCGATACAGCTAAAGAAAGAGCTGGGATTGCAGCCTGATGACTTCGCCATTCTCTGCATCGCAGAACTGAATCGGAACAAAAATCAGCAGCAACTGATTGAGGCCGTCCGTGAGCTGCGAAGCCGCAGCATCCCAGCCGTCCTGCTTCTGGCCGGAACGGGGGAAGCAGAACCGGAGTACCGCCGGCTAGTGGCGGAGCTCGGACTGCAGCAGGAGGTCCGGTTCCTCGGTTTTCGCCGGGATATTCCGCGGCTGCTTCAGGCTGCCGATGTGCTGGGCCTGCTGTCCCGGCGGGAGGGGCTGCCAAAGGCGCTGCTGGAGGGTCTTGCAGCTGGCAAGCCGCTGGTGGCAACAGATGTGCGGGGCAGCCGGGATCTGGTTACCGATGGGCACAACGGATACGTTGTCCCGGTCGGAGATACCGGGGCGGCGGATGCATTTGAGAAGCTGTATAAGGATGCGGAACTGCGGCAGCTTATGGGCGAGTACAGCCGCGGCCTCGCAGCACAGTATGATTTGATGAGCATCCGGGCGGAAATTAGCAAGATATATATGTCATTGGGAGTTCAGAGTTATGGTCATGCCCTTTGCGAGGAGCCGAAGGTTTCTGCTGGCGCAGGGGAAAGGAGAGGAAGTATTTGATCAAGCTGTTTCGGAATAACGGGATGAAGGCCGTTTTGCTGCTGCTGGATGGACTGCTGATCTATTTCAGTTTTTTGCTGGCGTACAGATTCCTTAATCACAGCGGTTCACCAATCACGGAGTGGGATTCATTTCTGCAAAATATGCCGTGGCTAGCGTTGTTTACAGCAACAACCAATTATTTTTTTAATCTGTATGATTTGGCCGGTCGGAGGAAACCTTCGCAATTTTTGTTCAATTTGTTCCTTGCTCAACTGTTTATCGCTGCCGAGCTGATCGTGTATAGCTATTGGATGAGCTCGTTCCGCTTATCCCCAGGCATCTTGTTTGCGGCATTCCTTATTCAAATGGTATTGTCATTTGGCCTACGTCTGCTGTTATTTTACGCGCAGAGCAAAGGAATCAGCGTAAAACGGACGCTCGCAATCGTCACCCCCGAAGCCGGAGACCTAGCCACTCTGCAAAAAATGATGCTTGAAGGAAAGCCATGGTTTCGCATTGAGCGAATCTTGCAAGTCGGCGATGTGCGGGCGGAAATGCCGGATGGCTGGTGGGTTGGCATCGAAGCCATATGGATTGGTCCGGGCCTGTCCACGTCGGCCAAGGCGGAGTGGGTGCGGCTTGCCGGCCAAAGAAATGTGGAGGTCATCATGGTACCGGACTTCTATGAGCTGTATTTGGCGGACGCCGAGCCCCAGCAAATCGATGACCTGCTTGTTTATTCCCTGATGCCGCCGCAGCTTACGCTGCCGGAGCGCGTGCTCAAGCGCATGTCGGACATCGTGATCTCGCTGCTTCTGCTGCTTATAGCATCGCCGGTCATGCTTATCATGTTTTTCGTCATTCCTTTAACGTCGAAGGGCAAAGCGCTGTTTGTCCAGGAGCGAATCGGGCTTTCGGAAAAGCCATTTCCCCTGTACAAGTTTCGCAGCATGATCGAGAACGCTGAGGCGGCTACCGGACCGGTTCTGGCCGGGAAAGAAGATGCCCGAATTACACGGCTGGGTCAGTTCATTCGAGCGACCCGCATCGATGAGCTGCCGCAGCTGTTCAATGTGCTTCTAGGACACATGAGTCTGGTCGGACCACGGCCGGAACGGGCCTTTTTCGTTACAAGGTTTAAGGAGGAGCTGCCGCACTATACATACCGTTTGCTTGTAAAGCCGGGGTTGACCGGCTATGCCCAAGTTATGGCAGGCTACGCAACGACTCCCTCCGATAAGCTCAGGTATGATCTGATGTACATCAAAAGATATTCCTTCCTGCTGGATATTCGCATTTTGTTTCAGACGATACGGGTTATTTTGCAGCGGGAACAGGCAAAAGGTGTGGAGCCCTCTACCGCCAATCCCGCACCTGCTGTGCTGGCTTTGTCCAGCTTAGCTGGAGCTACGCATCTTGCGCATCCGGCTGCGAATTCCCTGGACCCGAATCCCGCTTCAGCACAAACACTAACCCCATCACAAACTTAAGTGAATGGGGTTTTACTGTTTGCGTTCCTGAATTTGGTTATCTGCGATTTTCCCCGTTCCGGCAAGGTGACCGGCCGTGGCTGTTTCCGATAAGCGGATTCCCGTCTGCACATATCTAATCGTGTTCTCCTTCACGGTGAATCCGTGAACCGCACCCAGTCGAATTCCGCTCGTATTCCGCACCGTGCCGGAGGAACCGCCGGAAATTTGGTTATTTTCAATAACGATTCCGTTCAGAGGGCCAATATCCGCCTCAATCGCCGCATAGAAGCTCCCCGTTCCATCGATCGTATTGCCCGATACCGTAACTTGACTCGCGTAAATAGAAATCGCTGAATACATATCCTGCGGAAGCGGATCTTTGGCAGGTCGTAAATAACGGTTATTGCCGGAGTATGGGTTCACAATATGATTGTCCTTTACAGTGACGCCGGGAGTGGAGATTTTGATTCCCCGTTTCGCCGTATGGTGTATGAAGTTGCCTTCGATCACGGATTCGGATAAATGAGCGTCGGCCGGAGGTTTGTCGAAGTAAATCCCATCGGCATCCTCTCGCGGCGTGATATGGGAAATTTCGTTGCCGATGATACGAACGAAGCGGGCGATATTTTTCCCCGGCTCGCTCCACACCATGATTCCTCTGGCTACGGGCTGTCCATGAGACGCAGAAATTTGCGTGATCGTGCAGCCTGAAATCGTTATTTTCGACGTATTTCCATAAATCATAATGCCCGAGACGACCGCGGAATAAAGCGAGCTTTCCGGGTTTTCGGACTGGCTTAAATCGCGGATGACGCTGTTTCTGATTTCTACATCGTAAGACCCGGTATGCACATTGATGCCGCGTGTTAAACGATGTCCGCCGTCAATGACGATCCCGTCTATACGGATATGCCTTCCGGACGCCGCAACAGCCTCAAAGCCGTTCCGGACTCCGGTCAGACTCCGGAACTTTAGCACGGGCTTGCCTTGCCCCCGGATGGAAACACCGCTGTATAGGGGCAACGGTTCGTCCAGCCTTAAAGAATAGGTTCCGGGCGGCACAATCACCTCGGCACCGTGTCCGGCATCAGCCGCTTGCCGCAGCACCTTCAAGAAGACATCCGTATCGTCATTGACCCCATCGCCCTTCGCTCCGGCTTTTTTTACATCAAGCACCCATTTGCTCTGGAAGAGGGGCGAATGCTGGAGAAGCACGAAGGCGACGATAGCAGCGCATACAAGAAGGGCGCAGGTCAGCCAGAAGGTTCGGTGTTTCTTTTGAAAAATACCCATTGCATTAATCCCCCAGCAATTGCTCGGACACGGAGGACCAAGCCGTTAAATCCGGCATCCAGTAATAGAGCTCGGCTTTTACTAGCGGATCATAAGCCTTGCCGCTGCTCCCCGGAAATTGGGCATAGGTTATTTCTCCGGCATCGACGTCCTTGGCCATCCAGGCGAGGCTAATCATATCGGATTTGGACAGATTGGTATCGAGAATATCTTCCTTTACCTGGTCGATCAGGGCAGGAATCTGCGCCAGATTGCCCGGCTTGAGCAGCTTTTGGACGATCGCCTTCAGAACAAGCGCTTGGTTCTCCTGGCGACCGCTGTCCCCCTCCGGTAGAGACTTGCGCTCACGGGCAAAATGGAGCGTCGTTCTCCCGTCCCAATGCTGTTTTCCGGCAGGCAGCGTGAGGTGGTCATAAGTAAGCTTAACGGGGACATCGAGCTCGACGTCCAAGCCCCCGATGGTGTCGATGAAGTGCTCAAACCCTTCAAAATTGGTTTTTACGTAGTAGTTGATCGTACAGCCGCATAAGTCGCTGACCGCCTGAATCGCTGCCGTGGTACCGGAGTGAACGCCTTTTCCTTTCATTTCTCCGAGCGCATGGGCATGGTTAATTTTGGTGAGGCCGATTCCCGGCAGATTGACCCGTGTATCCCTGGGAATTGAGACGAGGCGAACCGTTTGATTGGCCGGATTGACGTGGACAAGCATAAGCACGTCGGTACGCGAGGCTTCTTCGGCTCTGGCATCGACAGCCAGCAGAAGCATATTAAAGCTTCCCTTGGCGCCTTGAATTTCTTTAAGCTTGCCGTCAGCTGTATCACGGGGGGAAGGAGCGGCTAGTCCGTTGTTGGGGCTAACCCCGTTCTTAATGGCCTGCTTTTTCGAACTCTGCCTGTTCCCACTCAAATCCGAGGTGTACGTTGGCTTGGCGAGTACAGGAATATCGGCGCTGCTAAAATGGCGTGAGGGCTCAAATCGAAAGTACAGCCACAAGGCGCATACCGTTAGGACGAGCAATAGGGAGACCGGAATAACAATTTTTTTGGGTATTTTCATATTTTCCACTCCGTCACATTGATTCTGATTCCGACCTTTTAAAGTGTTTCATAGCAGTATATTCGTGGCGACCGGACACTATGCAATGTGCGACATTTCAGAAATGTTTTCAAATATTCAACTCCCCCAAGTATATTCAGGCCAAACCTGACATAAGGTGTTGAGATGACGAATTCATTGTAAAATAGTGGAAATGGGAGAGGCGAAAGAGATGAAAGTGTTAGTTACTGGAGGAGCTGGATTTATCGGTCGCTACACGGTCAAGCGATTGATAGAAGTGGGAGACCAAGTTGTTGTTGTAGACCGTAAACCTGATGTCGGCAGGTTGTTTTCGGACTTGGGGGTTACTGTGTACCAGCAGGATATCGGATCAGAGCAGATGGAGAAAATATTTGCCGATGAGCGCCCGGACAGCGTGATTCACCTAGCCGCGCAGGTTAGCGTTCGTAGGTCCCTGCAAAATCCGTTGGATGATGCCGAGACAAATATTATGGGAACGGTTCGTTTGCTTCAGCTATGTGCGCGTTATCATGTGCAAAAAATCGTCTTTGCTTCGTCGGCTGCTGTGTACGGCAATCCTCGGCAGGTTCCTATAAAGGAGACGCATATCACGGAACCACTGTCATTTTACGGCGTTTCCAAACGGGTTTCGGAAATGTATATTGAAACTTTTGCATTGCGCCATGATCTGGATTATTCAATCCTTCGTTACGCTAACGTGTATGGAATTCGGGAATCCCGAACCGGTGAAGACGGAGTGCTGACCGCATTTGTGGAGCGCATTATGGCAGGGCTGCCTCTGGAGATATATGGGGACGGCTTGCAGACCCGGGACTTTATATATGTTAAAGACGTCGCCGAAGCGAATGTAGCGGCACTCCGTTCAGGGGAACAGCAGATTATGAATATCAGCAGTGGGGCGGGAATCTCACTTTTGGAGACGGTGGGAATACTGAAGGAGCTGTGCGGCAGAAACGTTAATCCGCAGTTTCTCCCGGCGCAGGCTGGTGATATAGAGCATAGCGTGCTGGATAACGGTAAGGCTAGGGATATCCTATGGTGGGAGCCATCCTATTCTATCTATGAAGGACTCAGGGAAATGGTTGACTTTGAGCTCGATGCGCGGCAAAATCCAATGCTTGTGCAGCGGGCAGGGGTAAGCTATAGCGAGGCTTCGTCGGTAATATGATTTGAGGCTGCACTTTTTGCATTTATTTTTGCGAGTACGTTCAAATGTTCAAAAATAAATGTACTTAATACATTTAAACACTCGAGTGCGCTGAACCGGTACCCTGGATGATGAAAATTTGAGCCCTGGGCTGGCGTAAAATCATCTGGATAGGTTACATACCTGGCAAAAAGTCCTGTTTCTTCGGTTGAAGAAGCAGGACTTTTCATGTAAATAACGAAAATTGACAGATGAGAGTGCAGGCGCACTCATTCATAACAGGCATTTTCAAATGTGAGAGGCTTCGGTGTTTAAAATGAACTTGGACGTTTCCGCTTACCTTTATAAATCTTTTCGCCAATGGCTGTCTTGTCTGATCGAAATGGTGCTCCTGCTGCCGGCCTGGGTGCTTATGTCCGTACATCTGCTGCCATCTGGTCTTTCCCCCGTTTGGCTGGGCGTTCTGCCGCTTCTATCCCTTGCGGGGGTGCTGACATGCCCTCGGCTTCCCAAGCTATGGCAGCGGCTGATCGTCGCTGTGCTGCTCGGAGGAGCCTTGGCCATAGCCGCTGCTGCGCAGGCTTTGCCTTCCCAGAGCCAGGAGGGAACTTCCAACTCCGTTTCTTTAGTTGGTTTCTATGCTTCTTTGGTACTGCTATTTGCGGTTTATGCATTAGCCGTGCTGCAGGGTACGACGGTCTCATCGCGGCAGGGATACATGAAGCTGCATTGGATCGGCATCGGACTATATTTTGCCTCAGGTATTTTCTTCCCGCGCATCCCCGAGCTGAAGGAAACAGTCCCGCTCCTGACATGGGCGGGCATTGCCTGTTTGATCCTAACACTATTCATAACAAACCATCATTACTTGCGATACAACACGTTATCAGGCGATCCTAAAGAGCACCTGCCGAGCGGTTTAAGCCGCCATAACCGTTTGTTTATTATGGGAATCATCCTTGTATCTCTGGTGCTCGCAATAGGTACAGGCCGCTGGTTGGGCCAAATGCTGTGGAAGCTGTTGCATACTGTACTGCAATGGGTTTTTCGCTCACAGCCGGAGCCAGTACCGCCCGAGCAGAAGGTTCAGAAAACCGCTCCACCGGAGTCTCCTTTTCCGGTAGAACACCACGGGCCTACCCTGCTCTCGCGTATCCTGGATATTGCCTTCTACTCGATTGGGGCACTGATTACGCTAGCCCTGGTTGGTTTTCTGGGTTACTATTTGTACCGTAATGCCGGAGGCATGTGGCGCCGGACCTGGAATCGGCTCATGGCTTTACTGCGAAGGGAAGAGGGCAGGGAGGAGAATACCTCTTATCATGACGAAGAGAAAAGCCTCTTCACCTGGGAAACGGCGATGCAGAAATGGAAAAAGGCCGGGACGGGGTGGCTGCGCGCAGGAAGAAGGGCTGAGCGTTTGGAGGATTTACGCGATAATCGCGAGCGTGTTCGCTTCCTGTACCGAAGCTTGCTTCGCGCGGAAGCCGAGGATGGGTACGGTATCAAGTCCTATCTGACCCCGCTCGAAACCGCTGAAGACATTCTTCTCGAGAGGGACAAACGGTTTTCCAAGAAGACAGCCCGCAGAATGGGCGGTATGAAATCCCGGATAAGCAAAGCTGCAAAAGATCCCGGCGGGGCGGAACCGAAGCCGTTCGCGGAGTTATACGATAAAGTACGTTACGGAAACGAAGTACCGCGAGATGACGAAGTGAGGGAACTAAGAAAGCGTCTGTTAAGGTAGCGGACTGCTTAAGTAATTAAAAGCAAAAACACCGGAGCATTTTTACCGCTCCGGTGTTTTTTGCCTAACTTAGGAGCCCGAGGGGCGCCTTATGATTTCAAGCTTTCTAAAACGGTGCGGTTCTTTGTCCAGCAATTTAAAGGTGAGTTCCTCGTGCTCTAGCGTCTCGCCGACGTTCATGCCGGGGTTCATGCCATACAGCCAGCCGCCGATGGTATCCACTTCCTCCGTACTCAAGTCGGCGAGCAAAACATCGTTGATTTGGTTGACCGTCACTGTACCTAGCGCTACAACATGGTTGTCGTTAAGCTGAACGAGCGGCTCTTCCTCCTCTTTGTCAAACTCGTCGCGGATCTCACCGACAATTTCCTCAAGGATGTCCTCAATCGTGACGAGACCGGCCGTTCCTCCGTATTCATCAATCAGGATGGCTATGTGGGTGCCCTCCTGCTGCATTTTTTTCAGCAATTCATTGACCGGGGTAACCTCCGAAACCGCCATCACGGGCTGCAAAATCGAGGCGACCTCCAGATTCGGATTGCTCTCATAGGCAAGAAAAAACTGCTTTGTATTTATAATTCCGATAACGTTATCCTTGTTTCCATCCACGACGGGGAACCGGGTATACTGCTGCTCTTTGATAATGTCGAGGTTTTCCTGCCGCGTCTTATCAGTATACAAGCACACCATATCGGTGCGCGGCACCATAATTTCTTTGGCCAGCAAATTATCGAAGGCGAAGATCCGGTTTACATAGCCGTATTCGCTTTGATTAATTTTGCCGCTCTCAAAGCTCTCGTTAATAATGATTTGCAGCTCCTCTTCCGAGTGAGCCTCCTCGTGCTCCGAGGCCGGCTTGATCCCAAACAGGCGTACCAACTGATTAGCAGACCCGTTCAAAACCCAGATGAAGGGACGCATCACTTTGGTGAACATAATGAGCGGTTTCGCGGTAAGTAGGGCGATATCCTCCGCTTTCCGGATGGCCATCGTTTTAGGCGCCAGCTCGCCAACAACCACATGAAAATAAGTAATAACGACAAACGCGATAATAAAAGAAAGGGCATGGCCTAGCCCTTGAGGCACTTGAAGACTATGGAAAACCGGCTCAAGCATTTTCTCTACCGTTGGTTCCCCCAGCCACCCGAGTCCGAGCGCGGTGATCGTTATCCCCAATTGGCAGGCTGACAAGAAGCCGTCCAGATGGGAGGTGACCTGCTTGACGGCACGCGCGTTTTTGCGCCCCTCCGCAATCAATTGATCCACCCTGCTGCCCCGAACCCGTACGATCGCAAATTCTACCGCAACGAAAAAAGCTGTAAAAGCGATAAGAATCACGACCAACATCAAGTTAACACCCAAAAACCTGTCACTGTCCATTCTCTGCATCTACTCCTTGTGTTTTAAATATAAAATAATAAATTCACAATTATATTATATATTATGATCCTAGCTGAAAGCGAATCAAAACGTTTGAAGGATCAAGCGGTAAGCGATAACGTTCGGATTTTGACTGTGTATTTGGCTTAATAATCCTATTAGGCAATTATAATTTAATTAATCACGAATATTAATATAAAAATGGCCTTGACTCGTACGTCTGATTTGCATATACTTCTCTTGTAACAGTTCAACAACATAGTTCATTTTTATTCGTATATCCCTGGCAATACGGGCCCGGGGTCTCTACAAGGAACCATAAATTCCTGGCTACGAATAGGTGCTTTTTGCATACCTATTTCATAGCCGGGATTTTTTTGCTGCCGTTAGGCCATATGTTCACTATAGAACCTCAGGAGGAAACAGATGAGTAAATACGATGTAATTGTAGTTGGCGCCGGACCTGCCGGCATTTTTGCTTGTTATGAATTAACGCGCAAGGCGCCTCAATGGAAGGTGCTGCTGGTGGATAAGGGACATGATATTTACCGCCGTCGTTGTCCGATCCTGGAGGAGAAAATAACATTGTGCCCTCCCGCAGCCGGTCGGAAGGAGTTTGCCGGTTGTCTGCCAGCCTGCTCCATCACCGCGGGATTTGGCGGAGCCGGAGCTTACAGCGACGGAAAATTCAACATTACTACCGAATTTGGCGGATGGCTAAGCGATTATATCGCACCGTCAAAGGTACTCGAGCTGATCAAATATGTTGATTCGATCAATCTGGAGCACGGGGCTACGACAACTATCACAGATCCAATGACCGATGCGGTCCGGGATATTGAGCAGCGGGGATATGCTGCGGGCTTAAAGCTGCTGCGGGCGCAGGTTCGTCATTTGGGCACGGAGCAAAACCTGGAGATTATGCGGTCGATTTACGAATACCTGAATGAGCGGATCGACATGATGTTCAAGGCTGAGGTAGAGGACCTGATCACAGAAAAAGAAGATGGCCGATATCAGGTTCGCGGAATTACGCTGAAAAACGGGGAGACGCATGAAGCCAATTTAGTGATGGTAGCCCCGGGGCGGGACGGCTCGGCCTGGCTGACGGAAATTTTGAAGAAACGTCGACTCAAAATGACGAATAATCAGGTGGACGTAGGGGTGCGCGTGGAGACGTCGGACGTGGTCATGCGTGAGATTAACGAGCATTTGTATGAAGGGAAGTTCATATTCAATACGTCCGTCGGGACAAGAGTCCGCACGTTTTGCAGCAATCCCTCCGGGCACGTCGTCGTCGAGAATCACAGCGGAGTCATGGCAGCCAACGGCCATTCGTATAAGGACCCTGCCCTAGGCACGGCGAATACGAACTTTGCTTTGCTCGTCTCGCATCAATTTACCGAGCCGTTCGATAAGCCGAACGAATATGCGCGGGAAATCTGCCAGCGGGCGAACGATTTATCAAATGGCGGTGTCATCGTGCAGAAATACGGGGACATCCTTCGCGGCCGTCGCTCGACCGCAAGACGGATTGCAGAGGGGTTCCTCGAGCCGACGCTGAAGGAAGCGGTGCCGGGAGACCTCGGTCTTGTCCTGCCTTATAACACGATGAAAAGCTTGATCGAAATGATCGAGGCTCTCGATAAGGTTACGCCGGGGATTGCCTCAGAGCACACGCTGTTCTACGGCGTGGAAGCGAAATTTTATTCCGCCCGTCCGAAACTGACCGAGACACTTGAGACGGAAATCGAAGGCTTATTCTGCGGGGGAGACGGTGCGGGCATTACGCGCGGCCTGGCTCAGGCCGGAGCGGCAGGCGTTTGGATCGCTCGCGGCATGCTGGATAAAGCGGGCGTTTGATTTAATGTGCGGGCGCCGACTATTCGCTCAGAGATATGAAAAACGGGTACGATCCTTGTTTGCAAGGACGGTACCCGTTGTTTGTCTTTGAACTGACTAGATGTATTTTCTACAGTTAAACACGGTATTATAGGGAACCCCAGACGTTTAAATGCAAAAAGTGCATCTAAATAGGGTGAAATACTCCAGCCAGGCCGAATCACCCCGATATAAGTGTATGAAATACATCTAAAATTCGAAAATCGGCAATTAGCCCTAAATTAGCTGCACTAAATACATTTAGTGCTAGGTGGTGCCTTGAAGAATAACCTCCAGAGAGTTGTTGTCCAATTTTTTCGGCTCAAGCATGCTTTTGATATAATCCGTCATGAAAGGGGCTTTAGCCTTCAGCCATAGCTGATAGCCTGGCAACGACTCCAACTGCGCCCTGTCCTGCTCCACCGTACCCCCGAAATACCTCACATTGATCTCCGCCATGGCATGTGCCATTTGTTTCTTCTGCTCCTCGGAATAATCAAGGTCTTTTAATGAGGGATAGGCTTTCGCGTATGAATGGTCTGCAAAAAACTGACGTGCATAAGCATCAAAATTTAACAGGTGCTCATCCGTGCTATGGTGATCCTGCGCCCACTGCGCCACATCTACCTGTGCGGTATGATAACTGACCTTATGAGGCTTGGGTTCGTAATGAAGGACCCCATAATGGTGCGGATATACACCAAAAGCGCTGGTCGCAATATCGTAAATCCCGTCCCCGGCATCCCGGATGTCCTGGATATGGATATGGCCGGACAATATGAGATTCAGCCGAGCCGACTTGAACGTGCGAATGGCTTCCTTGCTGTTGTTTAGGGTGAACCCCTCCATCGGAACGGTCGTATGGTCCGTCAAATTGTGATGCATGACGGTCAGTATACGGGCTCCCTTTTTTTGCGCCAAATCGTTGCATTCCTCAATCCACTTAAGAGTTGGGCCGGGAATTTCCCCGTCAGTCTGGGGAACCCCGAACAACGTGTTTTTGTCATATTGACTCGTATCCAGCATGAGCAGCCAAAGATCGTCCGAAGCCGCGGCCAGATAGCTTAATGTCGTTTTGTCGCTGGAGATGGCCTCGTTGTACCCAAAATTCCCATATATCTGCTTAAATTGATCCGGCGTGATGAACTCGGTTTTATATTGCGAATCGGTCTTGAACTTCCGGGCCCACGGATTCAAAATATCGTGATTTCCCGGGATGACATAAACCGCCGTCCCCGATGCTTCGATCCGCCCCAGCTTTGCGGCCAAATCCTCGTGGCTTGCCTTTTCTCCGTTGCTCGTAAGATCTCCGCTCAAGATGAGCGCCTGTGGCTTCTTACGGAAAATCTCCTCGGTGAAAGCGTCCGTCATCTGGTCTATATAGCTCAGCAGTTTCCCGTCACCGTCACTGATAAAGGTTTGAAAGGCTTGGCCGTTGTCATGCAGCTTCGGGCTGAGATAATGGATATCCGTGGCAACAAACAAATCAAGCGGCTTTCCAGTGACCGGTTTGACAGGGGCATCATGCTGCTTGAATAAATCGCAGCCACCGACCCCCAGCATAGCTAGGACTAGCAGCCACCTAAACGCATAACGGGAATAGGTTTTTCTCCCCATAGGTTTAACGTCTCCCTCTTAACAATGACTATTGAATGGAAATAAATCTACTTTATACGTAGCGAAGAAGAAGCGCTGTGCTGTTTTTAACTCCGTAAGATGAGATATTGTGCCTCCTCCCGAAAAATAGGAATAGGAGCTAAGACACTTGCAAAAGGATTCGATATTTTACAATATTTTAACAGTAAGGAAATAATCTGCGTTTTATTTAAAAATATGATGGTTAGGTAGTCCAATACCAGATCTGAGGAGGCATCGAACATTTATGGGCACGTCTTGGAGAAACAAACTGCTTGGCCTTATTTTGGCTGGAGCACTGGTGGTAACAGGCATGCCGGGCCTTACGCCCTATGCGGGGGCAGAATCGGCGAATTCGGAACAGAATGCGTCCATAGCTGCGGATCAGCCGGCCGCTTTGACGATTGGTGCGGAGCCTTCTTCCACCGATGCGCAAGCTGCACCGGAGGTGCAGGTAAATACGAACGCTGGCGGGGAAGGGGCCCAACTTGCGGAACCGGCGGCTGCGGCACAGCTTAGTGTAGCTCAGGCTATTGCAAAAGGAAATAGCGGCGAAGCTGTCCAGGTGACTGGGTACATTGTAGGTCATGCGTCCGGTTCCCTGACTGCCGATTTCACATCGCCTTTCAGCAATGATATTAACTTTTTGATGGCAGACACTACCGGGGAACAGGATCAGGCGAAGCTGATCGATGTACAGATTCCCTCCGGTCTTAGAGCGAAGTACGGGCTGCAAACCAACCCAAGTATTGTCGGGCAAAAGGTCATTGTGTCCGGCACACTCAGTGCATATAACAATTTTCCTGGCTTAAAAAGCGTTACAGCGATTGAATTCGCTTCGGCTTCGCCGGAGCAGCCGGGCGAAAATCCGGGAAGCGGGACTCCCGGCGAGAACCCTGGACAAAACCCCGGTGGTGAAAATCCTGGCCAGGGCCCGGTAACTCCAGACCCGGGTCAAACGCCGACATTGCCGGACGGAACCGGTAAAAAAGTGCTGTTCGACAACGCGCATGGTCAAACGGCTGGAGCAGCCGACTGGGTCATTGACGGAGCATTTTCCGACTTTGCCGACGGTCTGCGTACGTCCGGGTTTACGGTAGATTCGCTAGACAGAAAGGTTCCGTATACGTTTGGCGAATCGGCAATTACCTACGATGGTTTGAAGAACTATGATGTGTTCATCATTCCGGAAGCAAATATTCCATTCAAAACCTCGGAGCAAGCAGCGCTGCTGCAATATGTTCAAAACGGCGGTGCCGTGTTCTTTATTGCCGATCATTATAATGCGGACCGGAACAAGAATCGCTGGGATTCTTCCGAGGTGTTCAACGGATACCGGCGTGGAGCCTATGAAAACCCGGCGAAGGGAATGGCTGCCGAAGAGGCCAATTCTCCGGCGATGCAAGGCTTGTCCAGCTCGGATTGGCTCGCCGACAATTTCGGCGCGCGCTTCCGTTATAATGCGATCGGGGACGTAAACGCGACCGATATTGTCAGCCCGTCCCAGGCGTTTGGCATTACGTCGGGCGTTTCGGCCGTTGCCGTCCACGCGGGATCAACCGTTGCCATTCTGGATCCGCAAAAAGCGAAAGGCGTTGTGTATGTTCCTACGGGTATTCCTGCATGGAACAATGCGGTGGATAGCGGTGTGTATAACGGAGGCGGACGCGCGGAAGGACCGTTTGCGGCTGTATCCAAGCTCGGCCTCGGCAAAGCGGCCTTTATCGGGGACTCTTCGCCTGTAGAGGATGCATCGCCTAAATATGTACGTGAAGAGAACGGCAAATCCAAAACAACCTATGACGGCTTCAAAGAAGTGAATGACGGGTTGTTCCTGGTACAAACCGTGAAATGGTTGGCTCACGATGAAAACTACACCTCCTTCAGCGAGGTACCGGGGCTGCAGCTGGATACTCCGACTGCGCTGATCTCTGGAGAGGAGCCAGCAGCCTCAACTGAACCTCAGCCGGAACCATGGGCTGCCCCGGCCGCCGGTTACAAATGGTATGATCCGACGACGTTTAAGCCGGGATCCTACGGATCAACCCAGCCGCCGACCTCGAATCCGGTTTACGCTTTTGTTCATCAAGCTCAATTGCCGAGCGCTCAGGAGTTTCAAATTCGACTTACCGCTGATGGATTGACGCCAGGACAGACGGTATCCGGCTTGAAGGTCGGCATCTACGTGACCGGCGGCGAGCAAATCGCAAGATTCAAGAACAGTGACGGCAGCTGGTCCGATTATAACTACAGCCCGATATTCTCCTTAACGGGAAATGCACAGGGCCATGCGGCCAAGGAACTCACCGTTCAATTTAAACCTGGCCTGACGGTCAGCAGCGCCACCCTTCGACTAAAGTCAGGCAGCGACAATGTCATTACGAAGTCAGTAGCGATTGCAAATGTCGATGCCGAACCGCTCCCGGGCGATCATCCGCCGGTGCCGGCATTGTCTACGATAAGTGCAGCCCGCCAGGTAGCTGACGGCACAGTAGTAACGGTGGAAGGTGTCATTACTTCTGAGCCGGGAGCGTTTGGGGGACAGGGCTTCTACATGCAGGATGGCACAGCTGGAATATATGTGTTTCAGTCCGGGACCGGCTATCATGCTGGAGATTTGATCCGGATCAGCGCCTCCAAAACGCTGTATAACGGGGAAGTTGAGCTGGAAAACCCGATTGTGATCGAGAAGAAAGGGACGGCTACGCTTCCGACAGCCGAACCTCAGGATGCGATTACGGACAGCAACCAGGGCCGATTAATCACATTAACCAATGTTGAAGTTAAAGAGGTTGTGCCAGCTTCTCCTGCCGGTTCGTTCGAGTTTAACGTGGCCGGTAGGGATGGCAGCTTGACACGCGTTCGTTTTGACGGGAGAACCGGCGTCGACGTTGCGGCATTTAACCAAGCGTTTCCGTTAGGCTCACGGGTGAACATCACCGGAATTTCGTCCATCTTCAAGGGAACGTTTCAACTGAAGCCGCTTAAGCTGGAGCATGTAGCGCTTTATGATGCGATTGCTCCGGTTACGGAAGCAGTAGTTTCCGGAAAAAGCGGGCAAGATGTTTACAACGAGGCAGATGTGACGGTGGCGTTCAAAGCTCAGGATGAAGGCGGCAGCGGCGTGAATCGTACAGAATATCGCGTAAACGGCGGGGAGTGGACGCCTGTGGACGGATCCTTCGTGCTGACGAAGGAAGGAAAGTATATCATTGAGTTCCGTTCGGTGGATAAAGCGGGAAATACGGAAGCAGCCAAAACCGTGTACGTCAACATCGATCGTGCAGCACCGCAAATTGCTTTCTCGGGAGATCAGCAATTTTTACAGGTGGAGTCATCCGTTCCTTTTGCCATTAATATTCAAGATCAAGGAAGCGGCGTGAAAAAGACGATCTATAAACTCGACGGCCGGAACATCAGCGGCTTGCAGGAGGTTGATCCTTTGTGGCTCGCGCCGGGTAGCCACATGCTCGTCGTAACTGCGGAGGATGCAGTCGGTCACAAAGCGACCTCTAAGTTTTCATTTAAAGTTACGATTGATATCGCTCACCTTGACGAGCTGATCGACCTGGGAACAGCGAAGAAGCTGATTAAGAAGCAGGGCACGGCCGTCAGCCTGCAGGCCAAAATCAGCTCGCTGCAAAAGGCGAAATCACCGTTTGAACGTAGCGTTAAGCTAAGTGCGCTCAAGCTGTCCGTGGCAGTACAATGCGGCAACGGGATTACGCAAAGCTTTGCGAACCTGATCCTGACGGACCTGAACTATATTAGCAAGCAAGCTTCATAAGCCGAACTTCGTGCTTGGAGCAGCCATAACGGGATAAATCTATATTGCTGCTGCAAGTTGAGGCAGGGGGGCACAAAGGTGCTCCCCTGTTTAACTTATCTGAATAGAGGTAAAAAAGGGCCTTAAATAGGCCATTTTAGTGTTGTTCGTTCAAATAGGGGAACTTTATGGTCCTATTTCTTGTTCAAGTCAGAATAATGAGGCATTTTTGGGGCTCCATGGAATAATAAGGCCATAAAGTTCCCCTATATTTCAAGTTTGAAGCTATTTGTCCCAAATAGGGCCACAAAATGCCCTTATTTCCCGAGTGACAACTCAGGCGGACGTCCTTCAGATGTTCTCACCCCCGCAATTTCTGCAAATCAAGACATGGATGATCGCATGTATCAATTGTGGTGGATGCAGCGCGGCCAATACTTCAAAAACTGTTAGCCGCTGCACAAAAATGATGTGGTTGGCGCATACAACACTACTCTACGCAAAGTTGTGCAAACGATTGACCTAATTATGAAAACGGTGTTATAATGCAGCACATATAAGAGAGTAAACGTTTAAGTAGACGGCCTAGGGGGAGGCCGCCACGCCTTAGCGAAAGGGGATAAACTGGCATGGGCAATGCTTCAGAGAACGTTAAAGGGAAGATACAGAAGAAATATCAGAGCGGCGGATCGGGAGAGACGCCATATGCGTACGACTCAATAACAAACAGCAGAGCGTACATTTTGGGACGCAGCGCCTGGCGAACGATTGAGGAGGGCAATGAACGCGAATGGCTGATTGGAAACGGGATCGGAGGCTATGCCAACCATTCTGTTGCGGGCGGGGGCTACCGGATGTCGCATGGATATCTGGTAGCTTCGGCCAAGGCCCCGGTGAATCGCATGCTGGTGTTTACCCGGACGCAGGAGCAGGTCACCATAGGCGATACAACCTACGATCTTGCCTCCCAGCAATATATCAATTGGCAAAAAAACGGACAGCAATACCTGAGACGTTTCAAGCTTGATGTCATCCCGGAATATGACTATCAAGTTGAAGACGTCCGGCTGCGCAAAACGATAGCGATGGAGTACGGCCACAACACCGTAACGGTTTGCTATGACATTTCCGGCGGGAAGGAACGCACAAGCGTCACGCTTGTCCCGCTGTTCAACTACCGATCTCCGGGCGAAGTATCCGAAAAGGGCAGCCTTCGCTTCAATACACGGCTTACCGGCAACGAGTTGCGGCTTATCCCCGAGGCTAACCTGGGATTAACGATCTCGTTTATGGCCTCCGAGGGGGACTACTTGGATCGCACAACCCTCCCCACGACGATGGCCACGCCATCCTACCTGTATGAGGAAAACCACTATTACAGTTTTGAAAACCGTAACGGTTTCCTCGGTGTAGACCAGCATTATACGCCGTATGAAATCCATATAACGGTTGAGCCATATGAGCATAAACGGTTCTATCTCAAATGCTCTACCGAACCGCTGGACGCCAAGGACGGTTTCACGATCATCCGTGAATATAAGGAGCGGATGGACAAGCTGGTTAAGGACGCAGGTTACGGCAACCGCTTTGCAGACCGGTTGGTCGAGGCGGCGGATCATTTTATCGTTCACCGTGAATCTACCGGCCTGAAGACGGTGCTGGCGGGGTACCCTTGGTTCACCGACTGGGGCCGGGATACGATGATCGCGCTGCAGGGTTTGACGCTTTCGACCAAAAGATTTGCCGATGCGCGCGAGATTTTGGAGTCTTTTTCACGATACCTTCGCAACGGCCTGATCCCGAACATGTTCCCGGACGATGGTCAGGAGCCTCTCTACAATACGGTAGACGCTTCGCTTTGGTATTTTCACTCTGTCTATGAATATTTGAAACACACCGGTGGAGAAGATGATTACAGGTTTATCCAACAATTGATTTATCCTAAGCTGAAGGAAATTGTCGAGGCGTACTCCAGTGGAACAGACTTTTCCATCGGGATGGATGAGGACGGGCTTATTCATGCCGGGGGCGGGCTGGATCAGGTGACCTGGATGGATGTCCGGGTTGGCGACTGGGTGGTCACCCCGCGTCACGGAAAGCCGGTTGAAATCAATGCTCTGTGGTACAACGCGCTGTGTATCATGGCAAAACTGGCGGAACGTTTCGGGGAAGCTGCGCCATATGATGCATTATCGTGTAAGGTCCGCGATTCGTTTAATCGGCGGTTTTGGAATGAGGAAGCAGCCTGTCTGTATGATGTAGTTGACGTCAAACAGCTGGATGGGGCGATGCAAAATGACGCCGCGATCCGTCCAAATCAAATCTGGGCTGTTTCGCTGCCGTTTACGATGCTGCCTCCGTACAAAGCCAAAGCGGTGGTAAATACAGTTTACAAGCACCTGTATACTCCTTACGGCCTTCGCTCGCTTTCGTTTAAGGATCCGCATTACAAAGCTCACTATATCGGCAAGCTGATCGATCGTGATGGCGCCTACCATATGGGGACGGTATGGGCATTCCCGCTGGGGGCTTTCATAACGGCGTACTGCAAAGTAAACGGTTACAGCAGCGCAGCGGTTCAGACGGCGAAAGAGATGTGTGAAGTGTTCGACGATCACCTAAGCGATGGAGGCATTGGCGGGATCGCGGAGATTTTTGATGGTGATTTTGCATGTACAGGCAGAGGATGCTTTACCCAGGCTTGGAGCGTGGGAGAAATTTTGCGGGCCTACACGGAAGACGTATTGCCGAATTTGAAGGAAGGGGAGTGAATCCATTGTCAGTACAGAAGGAAAGCAATGCTGTAGTCGATTACGGCGACCTGGCGGTAACTGAAGGGATATCCGTTTTCTCCGGGGAATTCGACGCAAAATATAATTACAACGGCGACGATCTTGGAGCGACCTATACGCCGGGGCAGACGAAGTTTCGACTTTGGGCGCCGACGGCCTCCGAGGCGAAGGTGATATTGTACAAAAGTTGGGATGGGGAGCCGGAGAAAGAGCTGCCTATGCAGCGGGATGTGCAGGGAACTTGGACGCTTGCCGTTATGGAGGATTGCGCGAATGTTTACTACACGTACCGTGTTAAGGTTGGCAAACAGTGGAATGAAGCTGCCGATCCGTATGCCAAAGCGGTAGGGGTAAACGGGGATAGAGCGGTGGTCCTCGATCTGCGAAGCACGAACCCGGAAGGCTGGAATGAGGAGAAGCCGCCTTTTGATTCATCCGTGGACGCAGTGATATATGAGCTTCATGTCCGCGATTTATCGATTCATCCTGGCAGCGGCATTGATCCTCAGTACCAAGGAAAGTTTCTGGGCCTTGCTGAAAGCGGTACAAAAGGGCATGGTGGAATCGCTACGGGTCTCGATAATATTGCCGGGCTTGGGGTGACGCATGTTCAGCTTCTGCCGATTTTCGATTACGCGACGGAAAGCGTGGATGAGCAAAAGCTCAATAAGCCGCATTACAACTGGGGGTACGATCCGAAAAATTACAACGTACCTGAAGGCTCCTACTCGACCGATCCGTATTCCCCTGCGCTGCGCATCACAGAGCTGAAACGGATGATTCAGGCCCTGCACGACCGGGGGCTGCGGGTCATTATGGACGTGGTGTATAACCACGTATATGACGGGTACCTGATCCACTTCAGCAAACTAGTACCCGGTTATTACTTGCGCTACAAGCCGGATCGGACATTTTCAAACGGGGCGTTTTGCGGGAATGAGTGCGCTTCGGAGCGGCCGATGATGTCAAAATATATTGTTGATTCGGTGCTTCATTGGGTTCGCGAGTACCATATCGATGGGTTTCGGTTTGATCTAATGGGTCTGATTGATGTTGATACCATGAACGAGATCCGGCGGCAGCTCCAGGAGATAGACCCTTCATTGATGCTACTAGGTGAAGGGTGGATCATGGATACGGTTCTGCCGGAGGCTGCGAGGGCTAATCAGAGTAACGCAGCCCGGCTGCCGGGTATCGGTTTCTTTAATGACGGCATTCGGGACGCGGTTAAAGGCGATATTTTCCAGTTTGAAAAGACGGGGTTCATCAGTGGAGGCGACGGCTTTGAGGAGAGCGTACAGCGGGGCGTCGCCGGGGGCATCGATTATGGCGGCTCGATCCGGCAATTTGCTGTGGAACCCGGACAGTCGGTGAACTACGTCGAGTGCCACGACAACCACACGTTATGGGACAAAATCGTACTGTCTACTCCCGGAGTGAATGACGAACAGCGCCGTACTATGCACCGTCTTGCCTCGGCCATCGTGATGACCAGCCAGGGGGTTCCGTTTATACACGCAGGGCAGGAGTTTATGCGAACGAAGGACGGTGTGGAAAATAGCTACAAATCCCCGATCGAGATCAACTGGCTCGATTGGGAGCGCTGCGCAGCACACCAGCATGACGTAGCCTATATGCGGAGCCTGATCGAACTGCGCAAGGCGCATCCGGCATTTCGCATGCGGACAGCGGAGGAAATCCGGGAGCATTTGCGCTTTGAAGATGCTCCGGCTCACACCGTCGCTTATACACTGCGGGATCATGCCGGAGGCGATCAGGCACGCCACTTGTATGTGCTCTACAACGCTGCGTCACTGGAGGCGGTCACCTTGCGCCTTCCAGAGCTTGGCGCGTGGCAGATTCGCTATGGTGGCGAGTTTGTTCGGACTCTAGGCGGCAGCCAGCTGGTCGTTCAAGGCATCGGAATGGTTGTGCTGAGCATTGCGGAGTAGGGCAGGGTCTATTCATCCTGGGGAAGATGCTCGGTTGGATCTGGGGTGCTGTATGCAAGTGAAAGTGAAATAAGGGTAAAAATTGGACCTATTCTCAGCAATTAAGCATTTTTCGAGACAATAGGGGAATTTTATGGACCTATTTATCGTAGATGACGCCTCAAAAGCCATTCTCGAGGCGATTTTCGAAAAATAGGGCCATACATTACCCTTATTTTTCACTCAGTAAACTAAAAGGAGCAAATAAGGCCAAAATATACCCTTATTTTTGGTTCCACTAACAAATAAGCAAACCAAAAAGGACAGAACCTATGCTTTCCGCAGGTTTCTGTCCTTTGCCTTATATTTGCATTACTTTTGCCTTACATTTTTACATCGTCACAGACATTCTTTCGGCTTTGATTTCCGCATTACCACCTACAGTGTAGCTTTGGTCGTAAATGCGGACAGCGGCCGGACTGTCCGTTTCGTTCACAACGATGATGCTGTCCTCTGTGACGTTTACCTTCAGGCGCGCCCCGCGGAACATCGCCTTAAACGAGAAGGACTTCCAGTGCGACGGAATGAACGGTCGCAGTACGAGTTCATTATTTTGGACGCGCAGTCCTCCGAAGCCTTGGACGATGGACATCCAGGTTCCGGCCATACTTGTAATATGGCAGCCATCCTCGGTGTCGTTGTTGTAGTTGTCCAGGTCCAGACGGGCCGTGCGCAGGTACATTTCATAAGCCTTTTCCTGGTAGCCCAGCTCACAGGCCAAAATTGCATGCAAACAAGGGGAGAGGGAGGACTCATGCACCGTCATCGGCTCATAGAAGTCAAAGTTGCGTTTCTTCGTCTCCAGATCGTAGCGGTCGCCGAGGAAATACAGCCCTTGCAGCACGTCGGCTTGCTTGATGAAGCAGGAGCGAAGAATACGGTCCCATGACCAGTTTTGGTTGATCGGCAGGTTTTCCGGTGCGAGATCCTTGACGGCGATAAGCTCCTTGTCCAGGAAGCCATCCTGCTGCAGGAATACCCCGCGTTCCTCATCATACGGATAATACATATTTTCGATAACGTCCTGCCACTTCTTAACCTCTTCGTCCTTCAACTGCAATTTATCGATAAGAGCGGTATAATGGCTGTTTTCGTTCGTTTTCAGGTAATTCAGAACCTCTAGCGTATATTCCATCGTCCAGGAGGCGATCCGGTTCGTGTACCAGTTATTGTTGACATTGTTTTCGTATTCGTTTGGACCGGTTACGCCCAGCATGACGTACTTGCCTTTAGTCGCCGAGAAGTTAACACGTTCTTCCCAGAAACGGGAGATTTCCACGAGTACTTCAAGACCGTATTGGCCCAAATACGATTTATCCCCTGTATAATTTACATAGTTAAAAATAGCATAAGCAATCGCGCCGTTCCGGTGGATTTCTTCAAACGTAATTTCCCATTCGTTATGGCACTCCTCACCGTTCATCGTTACCATCGGATAAAGAGCGCCTTTGGAGAAGCCAAGCTTTTTGGCGTTTTCCTTAGCCTTTTCCAATTGCTTGTAGCGATAGATCAGCAGGTTGCGAGCGATGTCTGACTCGGCAGTGCTGAGGTAAAATGGCACGCAGTACGCTTCGGTATCCCAGTAGGTGCTGCCGCCGTATTTTTCCCCAGTGAAGCCCTTCGGTCCGATATTTAGACGGTCGTCCTCGCCGCTGTAGGTTTGATTCAATTGGAAAATATTAAAGCGGATCGCTTGCTGCGCCGATGCATCGCCATCAACAATGATGTCGCTTTCCTTCCATTTCTCCGCCCAAGCATTCGCCTGTTCGCCGAGCAGTTGATCAAACCCGGCTTGCTTCGCTTCGAGCAGGGCCTTCGTACCAGCCTCCACCAGCTCGCCAAGCCCATGATTCCGGGAAGTCACATTAGCAACGTATTTGTATAGCGTAACTTCTTCGCCTTGAGCGGCGGATACTACGACTTCGCTGGCTACGTATTTTTCCTTCTCCGTTAAGGCTGGCGAGAGTTCCAAGCGTTGTCCGTTTTTGACAACATCGTAGGCCATTACGGAAGTGACGTGGAAGTCGAGCTTTTTCGTTTTGAGCGTAAGGTGGGAAAGGTCAGCGCCTGCAGCCTTTTCGACTTCCAGCCAGAACTTCTCCTCATAGTTGGAGTCCTTGTTCTTCACATCCCCGTCAAGGTAAGGGACGAACCGAATTTCACCAGAGAAGTTCAGCGGGGTGACCGAATAGCGGATAGCACCGATCTCATGGCGTGCAATGCTTACAAAACGGAGAGCATCTACCGCGAGCTCTTTGCCGTCAGCGAGTACGGCGGTAAAGCGGCGGGCCAAATAGCCTTCTTTCATGTTAAGCTCCCGGACAAAGTCCTTAACTTGACACTGCGCCAGATCTAAAGCCGTACCGTCAACAAACACGTTAATGCCAATCCAGTTCGTGCTGTTCAGTACCTTGGCAAAATACTCTGGATACCCGTTTTTCCACCAGCCAACGCGTGTTTTGTCAGGATAATAAACCCCGGCCATATAGCTACCTTGAAGGGAGGAACCGCTGTATTGCTCCTCAAAGTTGGCACGTTGCCCCATAAATCCGTTACCGATGCTAAAAACACTTTCCGAGATTTCATGATTAGTAGGATCAAATGATTCCTCAATGATTGACCATTCATCCACTTTTAAATATTGTTTCATCATATCCGGCTCCTTTAGGTGATTCTAAATAAATATATGATTTAGGAAAATACCCTTATCCCTTTTAAATGCCCGGTCTGTCAGGAAACAACAAGCTCGCGAAGCAGTCGGTCTACCGACATTTCTTCGAGGGAGGAGATGAGGAGGTCGGCTTTGCCTAAGGTTTCCGCTCCGCCGATACCTACGCATCGCATACCTGCACGACGCGCGGCTTCGATGCCCGCCTCGGCGTCCTCAAACACGACGCACTCTGCCGGTGAGAAACCTAGCTCTTCTGCACCGAGAAGGAAAACCTCTGGATCTGGCTTGGCACTTGAGGTACGGGTGCCGTCAATAATGGCATCAAAATAAGGGGTAAGTCCCGTATTATTCAAAATCGTCATTGCATTCTTACTTGCCGAACCGAGAGCAGTTTTTAGGCCGTGGCTCCGGCATTCATTCAAAAACTCTAAAGCTCCCGGAAGAATTTCCGAAGGGTCCATCTTTGAAATGGACTCGACATACCAGTTGTTTTTTCGCTCGGCCATTTCCTGTTTGGTGGATTCATCCGGATTAAGCTTGCCGATCCCCAGCAAAATGTCGAGGGAAGCCATCCGGCTCACGCCTTTCAGCTGCTCGTTATCCTGCTCGGTAAACTCGAAACCAAGCTCGGCAGCGAGCCGTTTCCAGGCTAAATAATGATATTTGGCGGTATTAACAAGCACGCCGTCTAGATCAAAAATACATGCTTTGATTAAGGTCATGACCTCTCCCCCTTTTTAGCGCAAACGTTTGAACAAAATTCAAAAAATAAAAGAAGCAGTAGGCTTCAGTTATTTTTTGCAGATATAAAAGTTACTCTGCGGTTATTTCCTTGGCACCGAGTACATGGACGAGTCACGAACCATGAGGCGGTGTGGAATGATTTGCCGTTTCGGGTACACCTTGTCGCTGTTGTTCTGGACAGACTGGATCAACACCTGAGAAGCTGTGTAACCCAGATTGTATATCCCGATATCCATGCTGCTTAGCGGCGGTGTTGATAATTCAGACAACGGGATATTATTAAAGCTAACCAGACATAAATCTTCAGGCACTTTATATTTCAGTTCATGCAAGCCTCGCAAAACGCCAAATGCAACGACGTCATCAATCATCACTAGCGCTGTAGGGCGATCCGGGAGATTCATAAAAAATGACATTGCCCGATACCCGCTATCTTGCAAAAATTCGCCTTCAACGATCCATTCAGGCCGACATTCCAGCCCGGAATCTTTCAAGGCGTCTTGGTAACCTTTTAAGCGGTCTTTCGACACAACGAGCTCCGGAGGTCCACTGACGAATCCGATGCGCTCATGTCCTAAAGCGATTAAATGCTTTGTGGCGTCATATGAAGCTTGGATGTTATCCGTATCGACCGACAAAATATCAGGATACTGCTCACTGCGTCCGATAAGTACGAACGGATGACCGCCATCATGAAGAAAATCGATAACAGGGTCGTTTGTTCGCGAATATAGCAATATCACCCCGTCAACCCGGCGTCCGTTTAAAAGTCTGGATACGCTTTCGACTTCCTCTTTTTCATTGGCTCCCGAACTAATCAGGACGTCATAACCGAGGCGGCTTGCTTGAGTAACAATCCCGCGAATCAGTTCCATAAAGAAGAAGTTGGAGAAAAGCTCCTCAGCGGACTTTGGCAACATGATGCATATACTGTTTGTCGTTTTGGATACCAGACTTTTGGCCATCATGTTCGGATGGTATCCAAGCTGATCCATAATCAGTTTGACTTTTCGCGAAGTTTCGGCACTTATTCTTGGATGATTGGACAGCACCCGGGACACGGTAGAGGGCGATACTCCGGCCTTTTTGGCAACATCCTTTATGGTAACAGCCATAAAAAACCTCCTCTGTGGAACCGTTTGCTTTACACTGTAATATTAATCGAAAGATAGCTGAAAGTAAATAGTGCAAACGTTTTTCTAGACGGTGATTTGCCTTTTTAAGCGAAATTGTCGATACGATTTTGACAAAATTCATCGCTTCGACTTTACATAGCCATTACATGATTAGAAAAGATGATGTCACACCGAGTACTCGTTCTATTTTTTATTAGTAGGAGGGGGCTGAACCCCAAGAGGGACAGCCCGGTATATCTTAGTTCGCCGCAGTCAGCACGGCATACTCGTAAGCAGAAAGTTTAACTGATAATTTTCCTTCAGCGGCTTTATAGGTTTGTTCACTAAGAGCATCTTTCCAGATTTGACCGTCTACGGAAATTTCAAAGGTTTGCCCAGCATCATAGTTGTTGAGCAGGACGAGCACGCGTTCACCGTTCAGAATTCGTTCATATGCGAGCTTCGATCCACCCGATTCAGCACTCAAAAATTTCAAAGCACCGGTACGCAGCGGCGCGAGTTCCTTTCGAATAGCGATCAGCTTCTGATAAAACTTGAACAGGTTTTGATCCTGACGCTCCGGTTCCCATTCCATGCACTTGCGGCAGTCCGGGTCCTGCTCGCCATCCAGGCCGATTTCATCGCCATAGTAAATGCAAGGAGTCCCGCTATATGTAAATTGGAACAGCGCGGCCAGCTTCATTTTGTCCTTATTGCCTTCGCAAAGGGTCAGCAAACGCGGCGTATCATGGGAATCCAACAGGTTGAAGGCCACTTCGCTAGCCTGTTGAGGGTAACGCGACAGCTGTTTTCCAATTGCATTGGCAAATCCTTCGGCATCCAGCTTGCCGCGAACGACGAAGTCCAGAACGGCTTCGGTGAACGGGTAGTTCATGACGGCGTCGAATTGATCCCCTTGCAACCAGGCGGAGGATTCATGCCAAATTTCTCCTAAAATATAGGCGTCGGGGTTAGCAGCTTTAACGGTTTTTCGGAAGTCACGCCAAAAATGGTGATCCACCTCGTTAGCCACGTCAAGGCGCCAACCGTCGATGCCAACTTCTTTGATCCAATATTCAGCAACCTCTAGCAAATATTGTTTCACTTCGGGATTTTCTGTATTTAGCTTCGGCATCAGCGGTTCAAAGGCGAACGTGTCATAAGTCGGCACATGGTCTTTGACCTGCAGCGGATATTCGCGGATATGGAACCAGTCTTTGTAACGGGATTTTTCACCTTTTTCCATCACATCGACGAACGGTGCAAAGGTTTTCCCAGAATGGTTGAACACGGCGTCGAACAGAACGCGAATTCCGCGCTCATGGCAAGCGTTCACGAGCTTTTTGATCGTCGCTACATCCCCGAAATGCGGGTCGATTTTCATATAGTCGGCAGTATCGTACTTATGGTTGGTCGTTGCCTCAAATAACGGCGTGAAATAGATGCCTGTAATCCCTAGCTCGCTCAAATGATCAAGATGGTCTATGACCCCTTGCAGATCTCCGCCGAAAAAGTTGTCGCGCTCCGGTTTGCCGCCCCAGGGGAGTACGCCCTCCGGGTCATTGCTGCGGTCGCCGTTTGCAAAGCGTTCCGGGAAGATTTGATAAAAAATCGCGTCCTTCACCCATTCCGGCGGTGTAAACACATCTATCGGGTTAATGAACGGAAACTCAAACAAACGCTCAGGGCCTTCCGGCCGTTCCTTCGTAAATTCACTTTCGGTCATCCAAATTTGCTCATCGCCGGATTTGAGCAGAAATCCATAACGAGTTCTGCGCAGCGGGGGCTGAATGGCGCATTCCCAATAATCAAACATTTCATCGCTGATCATAAGGTGCATAGGGACTAGCTCCTTGCTTTCGTCCCACATATATTTATCTCCGGTGAAAGCGTAAACCTCCGTTAGATCGTTCTTCTTGGAACGCAACCGTATATGAAGCGTCTTGTAATCGTAAGCATAAGTCCAATTGAGCTTTGGACGATGATAAATCGCTTCTAGCAGCATGTGAAACCTCCTAAAAGTTTTGTGAGCCTAGGCCCCCGAAGAAAAGCATCGAACAAAACTTACTTCGGAAGCGTAGGCTTAAGTTTTGTGAGCCTAGGCCCCCGAAGAAAAGCATCGAACAAAACTTACTTCGGAAGCGTAGGCTTAAGTTTTGTGAGCCTAGGCCCCAAAGAAAAGCATCGAACAAAACTTGCTTCGGAAGCATAGGCTTAAGTTTTGTGGATCTCGCAAAGGAATTCCTTGTATCGAAAAAAAAGCACACCCGGGCCAGTAAGAAGTGGCAGAGGATGTACCTTTCGATAACAGTGCCTTCAAATTTTGAACCGAAACAAACATAGTATTCGTTTCAACTTCGTGGATTATAACATTGTTCAAACCATTGCACAAGTTGTCTGTTTTTTCTTAAAAACATGCAGCTTTGAATATAGGCAAGCACGATGGTAAAGTATGAATGGGAGCTTAATGAATAAGAGAAAAAAGGTACAAGTTACCCTAAAACGACAAGCTTCGGCAAAATACGAAATGAAGGGAAATTGCGATTGAGGGAGCAAAAAGGAGCTTTTTTAAGAAAAGTGGTCAAAATACTCTAAAAACATCATGTGCAAACGTTTTTACAAGGACTCGACCATGTTGTATTATGAAGGCGTAGATAAAGCGCTTACGAATCGAAAAAGCTGAGTGTAAAGGCATAAAATCCCACTAATAACGTAAGCTTCAGTTCTTTTTCTGAAATCGTTTGCGCAACGCCTGAAGGCACTTCTATACAAATCAAGGAGGGGTTAACTGTTATGAAGTCCAAAAAGATACTGACTTTAATCGCTGCACTATCGCTGGTTGTTTCCATTACGGCTTGCGGGTCGAATAACAGCAACAGCGGCAACAGTAAGAACACACCTGCAACAACAAACCAAACCGAAAATAAAGGAAATGCAAGCACGAATGACAAGGCCTCAGGCGATGAAATCAAACCTGAAGATGGCGCTGAGTTGCTAATTTGGGAAAGTAAAGACGAAAGAGCGTTCACGGATGAGATTGCAAAGCAGTTTACTGATAAATATGGCGTTAAAGTGAAAATTGAGGAAGTAGCTCCTCCGGATCAAGTTGGTAAGCTGACGCAAGATGGTCCGTCCGGACTTGCTGCTGACGTATTGGTCATTCCACATGACCACTTAGGGAATGCGGCAACATCGGGCTTGCTCTTAGCGAACGATGTGTTTGCGGAACAAACGAAGAAGGAAAACACGGAAGCAGCCGTTCAAGGGTCTACATATGACGGCACGCTTTACGGTTACCCTCGGGCCGCTGAAACGATGGCATTGTTCTATAACAAATCGCTCGTGAAGGAAGCACCGAAGGATTTTAAAGATGTTATTGCCTTCAGTAAGACTTTCACCAATAAAGCGAAAAACAAATACGGGATTATGTGGGAAACCGGGAACCTGTACTTCAACTATCCGTTCATTGCCAGCACCGGCGGCTATATGTTCGGCGACAACGGTACAAATAAAGACGACATGGGTCTGGCTAACGACGGTGCAATTCAAGGCTTGAACGTGTATAAAAGCTTGAAGGAAATTCTTCCAGTCAATACTGGCGATATCACTCCGGATATCAAACGCAGCTTGTTCAATAAAGGCGATGCTGCGATGGATATTAACGGTCCTTGGGAACTTGCTGGTTATAAGAAAGCTCTTGGCGACAAGCTGGGCTTGGCTCCATATCCATCTGTAGACGGTAAAACGGCTATTACGTTCTCCGGTATCAAAATTTGGGTCGTTAACTCCTTTACGAAGTATCCAAATGCGGCAAAATTGTTTGCAAACTTTGCTTCTTCGAAAGACGCACAGCTTTTGCTAAACTCTAAAGTTGGCGCTGTTCCGACTAACCTGGAAGCACTGGAATCCGATCAAATTAAAAATGATCCTTTTGTCTCCGCTTTTGCAGAGCAAGCGAAAAATTCTCAGCCAATGCCTTCCATTCCTGAAATGGCCAACGTTTGGGCTCCTCTGAACGCTGCCTTGCCGGAAATCTGGAACAACAATGCAGATCCGAAAACAGCTATGGAAAAAGCAATCAAACAAATTCAGGATTTGAACAACGGGGCTAGCAAGTAATCGCGCTTGTCATCACCCAGATGGGATGGAATTACCCGCCGCTTCCTTAAAGCGGCGGGTAATTCCTCAAGTTCCCAAGGGAGAGGAGAAGAAAGACAAATGGACCGACATAAAAATAAAGCCACGATTTTGTCAGTTCTATGTATGGGACTTGGTCAAGTATATAATCGCCAGTACATTAAGGGATTGATATTTTTACTGCTCGAGGCTTTAGGGCTCACCTATTTTATTAACAACTTATATAAAGCGATTTGGGGTATCGTGACGCTCGGGGAAACGCCAAGAACGCCCAAGAATATGAATGGACACTGGGATCATTCTATTTTCATTATGATTCAAAGCTTAATAACCATATTATTCTTGGCTGTTTTTGTCATTATTTACATTATGAATGTAAGAGATGCACGCAAAATTGGTCAGGAGAGAGACCTTGGCAAGAAGCCGAACAATTTCTTGCAGTCTATACGCTATGTGCTTGACTATAAATTTGCGGTTGCATTTTTAACCATTCCTACAATAGGGATATTGTTCTTTACCGTAATGCCGATTATCTTCATGATTATGCTGGCCTTCACCAACTATTCGGCACCTAAGCATATTCCGCCGGCCATGCTCGTCGATTGGGTCGGATTTGAAACGTTTAAAAATTTGGTCGCGCTCAAAACGTGGAGCCATACGTTCTATGGAGTATTAACCTGGACGATCGTTTGGGCGATATTGTCGACGGTTACCACTTACTTCGGTGGACTATTGGTCGCTTTGCTCATTAATCAGCAGGGCGTCCGGTTCAAAGGGCTGTGGAGAACGATTCTAATTCTCCCGTACGCGGTTCCACAGCTTATTTCGCTGCTCGTTATGAGAAATATGTTTAACGGACAATTCGGGCCGATTAACCAGTATTTAGGATATTTCGGCCTTGACGGTTTACCGTGGCTAACCGATCCCTTCTGGGCGAAGGTAACGGTTATCGTAGTAAACATGTGGGTTGGTATTCCGGTATCGATGCTGCTTATTCTAGGTGTATTGACGACGATTCCGAAGGATATGTACGAAGCCGCCGAGGTAGATGGGGCTACCGGCTTCCAAAAATTCAAAATCGTCACGCTTCCGATGGTGCTGTTCACTACGGCGCCAACGCTCATTATGCAATTCGCCGGCAACATCAACAACTTTAACGCGATTTTCCTGCTGACAGGAGGAGATCCGGTCAAAGGGGATTACCAATATGCTGGAGCAACCGATCTGCTGGTTACCTGGCTATACAAACTGACACTTAATCAGAACAGATACAACATGGCTTCCGCCATCGGGATCATCATTTTCTTGATTATCGCCTCTTTCTCTATCTACAACTACCGGAGAACCAAGTCGTTTAAAGAGGAGGATATGATCCAATGAGCGGCATGAAAATAAGAAAAAACATTCGGTTGACGTTGAGCTATATTATGCTCGTCATTCTCTGCATCTGTGCCGTATATCCGGTGCTTTGGGTCGTACTTGGCTCATTTCGTCCAGGCAAATCGCTCTACAGTGATACGCTGATTCCGGAACAGTTTACTTTAGAGCATTATCATGAACTGTTTACTTCGGAAACGTACCTGTTTGGCCACTGGTACATGAATACGCTGAAAATAGCAACGTTCTCTATGCTGCTGGGCGTGCTGCTGACGCTCCTCACGAGCTACGCGGTCTCCCGGTTCCGGTTCCGCGGACGGAAGACAGCACTGTCAGGACTGCTGGTCCTGGGCATGTTCCCTGGCTTTATGAGTATGATTGCCATCTATCTGCTTCTCAGAGAACTGCACCTGCTGGATACCCATATTGCCCTTATCATCGTTTATGCAGCGGGGGCACCACTGCAAGGAACCTTTATCGCTAAAGGGTTCCTCGATACGATTCCCCGGTCACTTGACGAAGCAGCGCGTATTGACGGGGCCAGCAACTTTATGATTTTCAGACGAATTATTATTCCGCTGTCCAAGCCAATGCTGACGTATATGGCGTTAACCCAATTTGTCGGTCCATGGGTAGACTTTATTTTCGCTCGGCTGGTGCTGCGCACGAAGGAAAATTGGACGCTTGCGGTAGGTATGTGGGACATGGTCAGCAGTAACCAGAACTCGAATTTTACACTGTTTGCCGCGGGTGCTGTATTGATCGCTTTGCCAATTACCATTTTGTTCATGTTCCTGCAACGGCTACTTGTCAGTGGGTTGACTTCAGGAGCAAGCAAAGGATAACGGTGATTGTCTTTGGAAAATTGAACGAGACATCTGGGTATAGCCTCAGTTTTTCTGAGCGTCTATACCTTTTTTGTTCCAAAAATAGGGTTGAGGAAGCTAATGGTACATATATAGAGGGGGAACATCAATGAAGTTTCGTGGCCTAATTCGGATGAATTCGGTAGGGATGAAACTATTTGTTATTCTGTTTGCGACAGTTGTGGCGTTATCAGGGGGGCTTGGATTTAGCTCTTATTCGATGTCCAAAGAGATTATACGGGAGCAGGTTGCCTCTGCTTCTTCACAGGCGATTGAGCAGGCAGCGGACAAGCTTGATTTTATGTTTGCGGAGTATGAGTCGCTCTCAAGGCAGCTGGCGGTTGACCAGGCTTTAAAAAGTGATCTGGAAACCGTTAACAAGCCGGGAATCGGGACCGTTGAAAAAGTGCAGGCCGAGGATCGGATTCGTAAAAAGCTGGATGCCCTTAAGGGATCGGATGAACGTTTGCAGGGGGTAAGGCTGGTTGCAAAAAGTGTTCAGGAGGCGGAATCGTACAAATCCTCCGGCGTGAGCGGGATTCGTACGGATGCCAATGTTGAGAGTAGGGTAAAGACAATACTGGAAGCCGACGGTCGCCCTGTATGGTTTCCAGCGTTAAAAAAGGGCTTTTTCGACGCCTACACGGAACCGACGGTCACGATGGGCAGACTGCTACGAAACATGAAGCATCCGGAAGCAGAATACTTTTTGCTGTTCGAGATTAGAGAGAAATCGTTCGGCGATATTTTATCCAATTTGAAAATCGGAAAATCCGGGGAGGTAAGAGTTCTTACGGCGGATAACAAAATCGTTCATGCTGTGAACGGTGATCTGCTGGAATCTGTTTCAACGATCAAGCTTGCTCAGAAGCTTCAGGAGAGCAGTGGCTCCTCATCATTCCGTACAAAGGATGAACATGGTGTAAAACAACTTGTCGTGTATAAGCCACTGAAGACTGCCGATTGGCGTATCATGGGCTTTGCTCCCGAGAGCGACTTCCTGAGCGCTGCGGACAAGCTGATCTATGTGACGTTGTATGTCCTGGGGTGCGCCGTCATCGTTGCCGTCTTAATCGGATATATCCTGCTGCGAATGGTTGGGCGGCCATTGGACAAGCTGTGCCGGCTTATGGAAGAGGGGGAACGGGGGAATTTAAGCGTACGAACCCATTTTAAAGGGCGAGACGAAATCGGCCGACTGGGTCACAGCTTCAATAGTATGCTGGAGCAAATTTCGAAGCTGGTGGAGCGTACAAATGGTTCAACTCAGGAGCTTCTGGTAACGGCAGAGCAGCTTACCCGTACTTCGAAAGATACTTCCTCAGCCGCCGGGGAAATGGCCGGAGCCGCAGGTGAAATTGCCCAAGGAGCAGCTAGTTTGGCTGATGAAGCGGAGAACGGTACGATGCTTGTTGAAGAGGTTGGAAAACGAGTGAGTCAGGTTAATGCTTCGAACACGTCAATGAACGAATCTGCTGCCCGCATCATCGCAGTAAGTCAAACCGGTCAGCAGTACATGGAGCAGCTTGTTGAGAAAACGGAGGCTGTTTCCCGATTGACAGGGCTAATTGAAGAAAATTCCGGAAAGCTGACGAAAAGTACTGATTCGATAAAAAGCATATTAGCGCCGATGGTGGACATTACCAAGCAGACCAATATATTGTCGCTCAATGCCTCAATCGAGGCTTCGAGGGCCGGGGAAGCCGGGAAGGGCTTTATAGTTATCGCCGAAGAAATCCGTCGGCTTGCTACCCAGTCAGGCCATTCCATTGAGACGGTTTCCGCAGTGACCGAGGAGATTCAGGAGACGATCGGGAATACGGTAGAAGTGCTTTTAAGCATCTCGCCGATGTTTGCGGCGCAGTTGAACTCAGTAAAGGAAGCGGCATCCATTTTCAAAAATGTTAAGCAAGAGATGGAAAAGTTCGTTTTGCATATTCATCAATCTTCAGCCTCGGTTGAAGAGCTGAACCATTCGCAATCGGTAATGCGCGATTTTCTGACCAGCATCTCTTCAGTTGTTGAGCAAACAAATGCATCAACCCAAGAGGTCGCATCCATGGCGGCAGACCAACATCAAGTAAGCGAGGAGCTAGTCCAGCTTTCCAATCGTCTCGAGGAGCTGGCGGCATCGCTTAAGGAGTCCTTAGGCGCATTCCAGGTAGACTTGGCCTAACCCGATTGACTGTTCGTTGCATAAATTTCAAGCTGTCCCTCGATCTTTTCGAGGGACAGCATCTTTTTTTAGGCATCAAGAAAGAGAATAACGAACCGGAGGGAGTTTACGCCCGCATTTGGGAGCCACTTGTCAACATCCAAGTCTAATCAGGAACAAGTGGCGGACAAGAGCGGCCCGAGGTCGTTATTCTCTTTTGCTGTTTATGCTTAGTGCTATTAAGGCTTTTGTTTTTATTTACTCCAAAATCACCGTAGTATAAGCCGGGATCGTCAGCTTATCCCCGCTAAGGGCAGCGCTCGCATCGGTCGATTTCAGTATTTTGCTAAAGCTGCCATCCTGATTGGATTCGGAGCTTAATGGAACCGTTTGACTGCTCCCGGTCAAATTGTGGACGACGAGCACCGACTGTTTCTCGGTATATCGAACAAAGGCGGTAATCCCGGGAAGACCAGTCGTATATTCCCGAATAGCTCCTTCTTTTAAAGCTGGAATGCTGTTTCTTAAGCGTATCATATTGCGGTAATGGGACAGCAGCGATTTTGGATCTGCGATTTGTTCTTTAACGGTAGAGCCAGGTTTGCCAGGATTGTTTGTTGCCATTTCCCAGGTCGTTTGCCCTTGGGCACCTCCAGGCTGCCACTGCATAGGCTCGCGAATATGCTCATCCGGCTTAACGCCAAGCATACCAATTTCTTCTCCGTAATAAATAAACGGATTTCCGGGAAGCGTCAGCAGGAGGCTGGCCCCCATTTTGGCATGATTAAGGTCCCCGTCCAGCTGGCTCATGACCCGGTTCTGGTCGTGATTCGTCAAAAACGTAGCATCGACAAAATGTCCGCCTGATTTTTCACCATACAATTTGTAGATTCGCTCCAGGGTAAAACCGAGATTGCCGTCCTTTTCGCTTTTTACCGATTGGACAATCGTTTCGGCTTCGCTGAAGTTAAATCCGGAGTCTAGTGCCTTATCCAAATACGGTGCGATGAGAGTGGCCGAAGGATCCCAAATCTCCCCGACGAGGTAGGCGTCTTTATTCACTTCATTCAGACCGCTGCGGAATTCCTGCCACCAGGCTACGTTTTTCTCCGTTGTTTTCTTACCTTTATCGCTCATTAAATCCTCATAGATGTGTTTGGCCGCATCCAGCCGAAAGCCATCCACACCCTGCTTCAGCCAGAAACGCCCGATATCCTTCATTTCATCACGGACCTCCTGGTTATCGAAGTTGAGGTCAGGCATTCCGTCCCAAAAAATACCGAGATAGTGGCTGCCAAGCAGAGCATGCCACGGACTTCCGCTACCTGCAGCGCTCGTGCCGCCGGTGCCACGTTTTTGATCTTCCGCCCAGATATACCAGTTACGATATTTGCTGTCTTTGTTCTTGGCGGACTCTACGAACCAAGGGTTCGATTTAGCAGTGTGGTTGACGACCAGATCCATGATGACCTTGATTCCCCGTTTGTGGGCTTCGTCAAGAAACTTTTGAAAGTCTTCCATCGTTCCGTAGTCGGGATTAATGCTGCGATAATCTTTCACGTCATAGCCGTGATAGCTTGGAGAAGGCTGAATCGGCATGAGCCAGATCCCTTCAACACCAAGGTCATCATTCGTATCGGGGTTGCCGTCATTTAAGTAATCGAGCTTTTGCGTTAGTCCTTTAAAGTCGCCGATGCCGTCTCCATTCGAGTCATAGAAGGAGCGGACAAAGACCTCATAGTACACGCTGGACGGCTGCGTGTCCACAGCTTGGGACGCCGGCTGTGCCGAATTCGCCTGTGCTTGATTGTTGGAGGCATGGCCGGAATCCGCAGCTGAACCTGCAGGGGCGTTGCTTCTGCCAGGCTCTCCTGTACATCCGGCAAGGAGCAGCAGTGCCAGGATAGCGCTTCCAATCCGTTTTGAAAACGGCCGGAGGGTGGGGCTTTTGGGTACGCGCATATGCAATCCATCCTTTTATATAAAAGTATCGTCTTTTCACCATCATACCTGACTACGCTTAATAATTAAAACGTTTGCACAAGCGAAAATAGATGAATATTGCTTTTTCACTCGGTTTACTTGAGAAAATCAACAAATATCAGCGTAATATTAATGATTACTTGCTATTATCCACTATTACAATGCAGAACAACTCAAAAATTCATCTGTTGTATCAGGACTCGGACTTTTTTTAGAAAATAAGCAGTATTTTTAATGTGCAAACGTTTTATTTTTCCTTATTATCTTATATGATCAGGATAGAATTGAAATTTTAGGATAATTAGGAGGTGTCTGCTCTGTGAACGAAGCCGGAAAAAAGCTGTCCCTATTCGCACTAACCTGGCCGATATTTGTGGAAATGCTGCTCGGAATGCTGATGGGTAACATCGATACGTTTATGCTCAGCCATTATTCCGATCAGGCCGTTGCCGCCGTAGGGGTGGCCAATCAAATCATCTTTTTCGTCAATTTAATGTTCAATGTCGTGTCCGCAGGCACCAGTATCTTGATTGCACAGTACATAGGAGCGCGGCGTGAGCAGTCGGCTTCAGAGGTGGCCGCGGTAGCGATTGTACTGAATTTACTGTTCGGTCTAGCCATTAGCTTGCTGCTCTATGCAGGAGGCCCGGTGCTATTCCGCTTCATGAACCTTCCTGTGGAGGTGCTTCCGGATGCTTCGACTTTTCTGCAAATTACCGGGGGGTTTGCCTTTATCGAAGCGGTCAGATTGACGATGGCGACGATTCTTCGCAGCTATGGGATGACCCGTATTACGATGTATGTCGCGCTTGGCATGAACGTCATCAATCTGGTGGGCAATTATTTCGTATTGTACGGTTCATTTCCGCCTCCATTTTCCGGAGTATCGGGGGTAGCGCTGTCTACGCTGACGGCCCGCATTGCCGGCCTTGTTTTACTGACCTTACTTCTGATCATGAAGACCGGATTTTCGTGGCATTGGAATATGGTAAGTCCCCGGTCGATCCGTGCTTATGCCGGCGGACTGTTCAAAATCGGTATTCCTACAGCGGGGGAAAGCTTCTTTTCCACGATGGCACAGCTTTGCATTACTTCGTTTATTGCGCTCCTAGGTACGCAGGCGTTATCGGCCAAAATTTACGCACAAAATATCGGTATGTTCAACAACCTGTTTACATTGTCCTTGGCGCTGGCTACGGAAATCGTCATTGGCCGGTTAATCGGGGCGAAGCTGTTTGATGAGGCTTTTCAAAAAGGTAGGCGTTATGTCAGGATGGCTGCACTTATTTCCGCAGGATCGGCGCTATTGATTGCGCTAGGCTCAAGTTTTCTGATAGGCCTCTTTACGGACGATCAATTGATTATTCGGCAGGGGATGTACCTGCTTTGGCTTTCGGTCCTGCTCGAGTCCGGCCGTGCCGGGAATCTGATTATGGTCAATGCGCTCCGCGCGGCGGGAGACGTGAAAACCCCGGTATATATCAGCGTTTCGTCCGTGTGGCTCGTTAGTGTCTTCCTGTCGTATGTACTGGGAGTGCTCGTGGGGTGGGGAATGGTAGGCGTATACCTCGCGTTTATTGCCGACGAATGGCTGAAAACCTGGCTGCTGCGGCGGCGCTGGAAATCAAGACGTTGGGAAAGCATGGAACTGATCGGCAGCGGTCATACGGTAAGTGGAAGTCCTTTTTAAGGGAATAGCCCCCTATATTGTACGCATGAGTGCAAGCATTTTTTTGGAATAAAATTAATCCTATCAAAATACTTGTATTTATGATAATATTACGTCTGTAACTCATAAGGACGCCTTGTTTTAGAGGGTACGATTACAAACGTAAATCACGATAGGGGGAGATCGTAGATGGATACGCTGCGTATTATTTTGAATGTAGCCGTGATGCTTGTGCTGATCGGTGCTCTGCTATGGATGCAGAAGAAGCATATTTCTTTTACAAAACGGGTGTTCACCGGACTCGGGCTCGGACTCGTATTCGGGGTAATCCTTCAACTGGCATATGGTGCAGGCTCCGAGGTTATTGCGAAGTCAACGGACTGGTTTAATCTGGTGGGGCGCGGTTATGTAGGACTGCTGCAGATGATCGTCATTCCGCTTATCATGGTATCGATTATATCGGCAATTATGAAGCTTAAGGGCAAGCAAAATCTAGGCAAAATGACTGCCCTTATCATCGCAGTGCTGCTCATTACGACGGCGATTGCTGCGACCGTAAGTATCGTTACGAGCCTTAGCTTCGGCTTGAAGGCAATTGAAATCCAGGCTGGTGAAAAAGAGCAGCAGCGTGGTGCAAAGCTGGAGGAGAAGCTGGTCGATGTCGAAGACAAAACGATTCCGCAGCAGGTGCTCGACTTCATTCCGACCAACCCGTTTGCAGATATGACCGGGGCGCGGAGCTCGTCCACACTGGCGGTCGTAATTTTCTCAGCTTTCATCGGGGTAGCGGTGCTTGGTCTTGATAAAAAGAAACCCGAGCAAGCCGAGAGCTTCCGAAAACTAGTGGAGGCGGTGTACGCGGTCGTCATGCGGATTGTGACGCTCGTTTTGAGGCTTACGCCATACGGGATTTTAGCACTCATCACGAATGTAGGCGCTACGACAAACGCAGAGGAGATCATGAAGCTGATCAAGTTCGTAGGGGCCTCCTACGTTGCCTTGATCGTCATGTTCATCATCCATCTGATTTTGCTGGCCCTGTTCGGCTACAATCCGGTGCAATATGTACGGAAGGTGCTGCCGACGCTCGTGTTTGCCTTTACGTCGCGTTCAAGTGCAGCTACGATTCCGCTAAATGTCGAGACGCAGACGAAACGCCTGGGCGTACCGGAGGGGATCGCTAATCTGTCGGCGTCGTTCGGAGCGACGATTGGGCAAAATGGCTGCGCCGGGATTTACCCGGCGATGCTGGCTGTCATGATCGCGCCGACGGTCGGAATCAACCCAATGAGTTGGGATTTCATCTTGACGCTGATCCTGGTCGTCACGATCAGTTCCTTTGGCGTAGCTGGTGTGGGCGGGGGCGCCACCTTCGCTTCGCTGATCGTGTTGTCGACGATGAACCTGCCGGTTGCACTCGCCGGCCTCTTGATCTCCGTAGAGCCGTTGATCGATATGGGGCGCACCGCGCTTAATGTCAACGATTCCATTACAGCCGGCGTCATTACGAGCAAGGTGCTGGGCGAGAACGATCAGAAGGTATTCAACCGAAACGTAGACCTTGATGCTGTTCAGGCATAGGTTGTAGAAATAAAATAATAATGCAAAAGAACCGCCGGATGAAGCATCTTCGGGGGTTCTTCTGCGTTGTTTTGGTATTATGTAATGAAAAGAGCATACCAGCGTATTAACATTCGGATGATTCAAAGGCAAGAAATTAGCCGATAGATGAGAGAAAAAAGAAGGCATTCGCAAAGAATCGTCCGAGTAAGCGAAAGGAGGGCGAGAGACATGCTACAGCAGCGCGCGCTGTATCCACCCCTGACGGAGAAGGACAAGCAGAAAAATCGAGCAAAGCCGGAAGCCGTGTCAGCCGACGAAGAGTTTGGCAATATTTTTGAGACCTACTATACCCGAATTTTTAAATATATACGTTACCGGGTAGATAGCGAATATACGGCCGAGGACTTGACCAGCCAGGTCTTTGAGAAGATGCTGACCAAACGCAGTACTTATCGGACCGATCGATCTCCGTTTGAGGTATGGCTGATTACCATTGCCCGCAATACGGTAAATGATTATTTTCGAAGCCGGCGGCGGCAGAGATTGTTTTCTCTGGACCTGTTCAAAGACGCAGCATCACGCGATCAGGGGCCGGAATCCCGAACTATCGTCAAGGAAACCGAAAGGAACTTAAACCTGGCGATGAAATCGCTAAAGCTCAAGGAACGGCATATTCTGGCGCTTAAGTTCGGAGCCGGATTAAAAAATGTCCAGATTGCCGAATTGATGGAAATCAGCGAGAGCAACGTCGGTGTAATGTTATTTCGAGTTATGCAGAAATTGAAGCATGAAATGGAAAGGATGGATAAAGATGAATAACCGTGAAAGTATTCGTCAGTTTAATAGCGATTTGGACGCCCATCTAAATGGACAAGTGAATTCAATGAGTGAAACAAAGGAATACCAAGACCTGCTTGATATGGGCAAAATACTGGCTGCCGCCGATTTAGGAGCCGCAAGTCATAAAGAGGCTGTTAGAGGTCAGATTTCCGAGGGAGCTAACTCTCGGCAACCGGTTCGTACACATTCTCACCGGAAGCTAGCCGGAAGCTTGGCCGTGGCCGCATCATTCGCCGTTTTGCTTGGCACCCTGTTTACTCAGCCGTCGTTTGCAAGCGGGCTGCTGGACCGGATTATCACTACTGTGACGCTGGGCCATATTACGGCTTTCCAGGTTGCGTCTTCTAATGAAAATTTGACGTATCAGATTCCAGAAGCATTGCAGGGTAAAGTATTTGACCATGATGGCAATCCGGTTAATAAGGTGAATGAGCATACGGGAACGCTTTATACGGTAGATGGTCAGGAGATCAATGACATTAAAAACGGGAAAATTGTGACCAAGGCAGAAGCGGACAAACAGGAAGGTGTCCGTACCCGGACATTGACAGATCTGGATCGCTTAAGTCAATATACCGATTTCAAGGTGAAATTGCCGGCTCATTTGCCTGAAGGTTATGCGTTTAGCCGCGCTGAGCAATATGTCGATGAGCAGGGGGGAGCTAGTCCTAAATACATCGATTTGTATTTCAGCAACGGCGATGCCGATAAGGAGTTTTCTATTCAGGAGCGGTATGCCGATGATGAAACCGCATATGAATACTCTACAACCGGTACAGTTGAAAAGGCAAAAGTTAATGGTGTGGATGCCGTAATTACGGATGGACATTCGATCGACTGGGAAGCGGATGGAGTACTCTACAGTGTCGATGCCAAAGAAGTGGGTGAAGCTCTGGACAAGAGCGAACTGATCCAAATCGCCGAGTCGATGAAATAAAGTACTGCTATAATCGCATCAACGATAAAAACCGGTCCGCGTAAGCGGTCGGTTTTTTTGTCTGTAGAGCCCCTAAACACTACCACATCTCATACCAAGCCGTAGAGGTTAATCATTCCTTGATACTTTTTGGTCTGACCGACGTATATATAATTATAATGCGGAAAGGTGGTGCATCTGCAGGATGGATGCATGGGCGATTTGGTTGATCATCGCAGGAATATTGCTGATCTGTGAAATGCTTTCGCTTACGTTTTACTTGCTTTGGCTCAGTATCGGGGCGCTCGTTGGAGCGGCTGTTGCTTTCGTAGCTCCTGAAGCTTACTTCTGGCAGGTTGTCGCAGGCTGTTTGGTTGCTGTTGTTCTGACCGTATTTACCAAACCGCTTGTCCGTAAATATCGCGGGTCGAAAGGGTTTAGGGATATCGGTACCGAACTTATAGGTAAGCAGGGGGTAGTCGTCGAACCGATTGAGGAGGGGAAGAACGGGATCGTGAAGGTCGGCGGGGATACCTGGACCGCCACGTCTGCAGCACCGATCGGCAAGGATGAACTGGTACGGGTATTGAAACGAAGCAGTACAATTATCGAGGTAGAACGATGGGAGGACATTTATTAATGGAATGGGCAATTATTGCGATCATTATCTTCGTTGTGGTTGTATTTATTTCACTTACGGTCAAGATCGTGCCCCAGCAAAGAGTCGGGGTTGTCGAGCGGCTTGGTAAGTTTAATCGGCTGCTGACGCCGGGGCTTAACATTTTGATCCCGATTATCGATCATGTGCGTTTGTACCACGATTTGCGGATTCAACAGACTAACGTGCCGCCGCAAACCGTAATTACGAAGGATAACGTTCAGGTGCAGATCGATACGATTATTTTCTATCAGGTCGTTGGCCCGGAAGAAGCTACTTATGGTATTTCCGACTATGTATATGGGGTGCGGAACATTACTACGGCAACGATGCGGCAAATTATCGGTAAGCTGGAGCTCGATGAAACACTGTCCGGCCGGGAAAAGATTTCGACGGAAATCCGGCTTGCGCTTGATGAAGCGACGGAGAAATGGGGCGTTCGGATCGAACGGGTAGAAGTCATCGACATCAAACCTCCGCTCGATATTCAAGAAGCAATGGATAAGCAAATGAAGGCGGAACGCAGCAAACGGGCGATCGTGCTTGAAGCGGAAGCCGCTAAGCAGGACATGATTCTTCGGGCTGAAGGGGATAAACAAAGTAAGATCCTGAAGGCGGAAGGCGATAAGGAAGCGCGGATTCGTGAAGCGGAAGGCTTGCGTCAGGCGCAGGAACTGGAAGGGCTCGGTCGCGCGAAAGCGATCGAAGCAGTCGCAGAAGCCGAAAAAGTGCGGATCGAAATGCTGCGTGATGCTGCACTGAATGAACAGGTGCTGGCATATCAATCTTTTGACGCCTTGAAGGAAGTGGCCAAGGGACCGGCTAACAAAGTATTTATTCCTTCCAACGCCATCGAGACACTCGGCAGCCTCGGTGCGATCGGCGAAATGTTTAAGAGCGGCAAGGCTGATAAATAGGCATGACAAAGCGCGAGGTTCCTACCTCGCGCTTTTTCTTTGATAGATACCGCTATAGGCATCGTCGAGCTTACTGCTACCTTAGGATTTACGGTCACTTTAGGGGTTCACTAGATGTATTTTGTGCAGTTAAACATGGCTTTATTGGACATTTCGAGCATTTAAATGCAAAAAGTACATTTAAATGGAACAAAACGCCTCTGCTAAGCAAAATTACTCAACTTTAGATGTATGTTTTACAATTAAAATCGAAAAATACACAATTTTCCTGAAGATAGATGCACTTTTTACATTTAGTTGTGATTATTAACTTTTCTTGCTTGCCGCTTGCAACTCTTCCTCAAACGACATCAAACTTTTAGTCCCCCAGACGATTAATCGCTTCATCAGCAAGGGGTCTTGCGAGGCGTCTGTAATCCCGTTTTCAAAGGTAAAAGCGTAATCAAAGCCATTGCCTTTTAAAATGTCCACCGTAGTCTTGTCTCTAAATCCGTAAGGATAGGCAAATACCCGAACCTTGGAACGGAGATGCTTTTCAATGGTTTGCTTAGCGGACCTAATTTCATCAAGCTGATCCTCTCTGGTCAGTAGCGGCAGCGACTTATGGTTTTTCGTATGGGGCATAATGTCCCACCCACTGTGGTGCAGCAGCTTCGCTTGGTCCCAGTTGATATAGTTGTGGCCATCCATCCAATCGGTAATGACAAACAGAGTGGCGATATAGCCGTACTGCTTCATAATGGGGTAGGCTTCGGTATACGTATTTTCATAACCGTCATCAAATGTAATCAATATTTGTTTCCCGTTGTTCTTGACTTTCCCCTGCAGAATCGCGCGAAACTGTTCTAGGCTAATCGTTTTGTAGCCTTCATCGTGCAGAAATTTCATCTGCTGCTGAAATTCCGCAGTACTTACGGTGAATCTATTTTTGATTCCGCTATTTGAGACGGAATGGTAGGCTAACACAGGGATCTTAATGCTAGAATTCTTCCAAGGGGAAGAAAGCTCAGGGTAATAATAAAAGGTGCTCTGCAACACCAAGCCAATAATTATAAAGGCAATAATGATGCCGGCCACCGTCATTCTTTTAAACATAAGAGCCTCCGACCTTACATGCTTGTGTAAATAAATCTTCGTAGTCTAGTTATACTACTTTATAATTAAGAGCGTAAATAGTCTATCAGATTAATTGTTTCTCGAAAAAAAAAGACCAATGATCGGAAAGTCGTTCATTGGTCTGGTAAGTTATAAAACGGAAGAGGGGGGGCTTACGCTTTACGCGTCAGCCTTACTGGAATCCGCCAGCTTGCTGTTCAGCCGGTTTAATTCGGCGTCAATTTCGGCACGTTTTGCATCGTTTTCTGCCTTAAAGCCGTAAGTGCTGCCTGAAACCTGTTTGCTTGCCTCCCATTCCAAAATTTTCTCTTCCATACGTTCGAACCCGCGGGCAGCGGAGCCGCTTTTAATGCCATAGCTGATGTTAGGACGCTCGATGTCGGCCCGATCATGGACTTTACGGGCTCTTGCAGCTAGTTCACTCCGTTTTTCCTTCAAGCGGGTGAACTCTTCCTTGCCTTCCTTAAGGCGAATTTCCAGCTCGGCTACCCGATCCCGGGCTTCCTTAGCTTCGGCGGCATACTGCTGGGCTTGTTCCTCATAGCGGAGCTTCTCGGCCGCGGCATGGCGGGCTGTAGCTTCATCCCCATCCTGTAGTGCGGTTAGCGCCCGAACTTCACATTGCTTAGCCAGATGGGCGATGTCCGCGCTTTTGCGTTCCTGAATGTTTGCTGTCATTTGTTGTTCCTTCAGCATTTTTTCTGCAGTATTCAGGTCATCCTCCAAATTTCGGAGGTATTGCCCCGTCATCAGGACCGGATCTTCCAGTTTGTCTAATACTTCATGGATAGATGCTTTTGCTAAATTGGATATTCTGTCAAACAGACTCATTTCAAATCTCTCCTTTGGTTTATCAATTGTTTTTTGGTGAATTAATAGTTTGAGAATGGATCATCGTAGCCAAAGACGCCGATCGGTTCCTTCGGTACGACGAGGCTGGCGATGAGGTATAAGGCAACGGCGGTTCCAAAGCTGAAAAAGACGGCGATTAGGGCGACCAGACGGACCGCGGTTGCATCCACATCGAGCCAGCGGGCGATGCCACCGCACAAGCCGCTAATTTGTTTGTCCGTAGCTGAACGATACAGTTTTCTCATGTAAAACACTCTCTTTCTAAAATTTATTTAATCGGGTTAGCGTTTATCATCCGCTCTTCATGGTTTTATTCTACCTGGATTTTTGGGGTGGGATAACGGGCTGGAGACGGTTTGTGAACTGGACCTTGGTCGGGTTGCGGCCTCGTCTTGAAGTCTGGGATGTGGGCGACATTAGCATAAAATGGGCAAAGTATCGTATAACAATATAGTAGCCGTTTTTTCGGAAAAATACGGTAGGGAAAGGAGTGCGAGCTATGAGCATCGCAGTTTTACAAGGTAGTACAAGGGATGGAGGAAATACCGAGCAGTTAACCAAAGTTCTACTGGAGGGCGTACCTTGCACGGAAATCGTTCTGCGGGAAAAACGAATTTTGCCAATTCATGATCAGCGGCATATGGAGGGCGGGTTTGATCCAGTCGAGGATGATTATGACGAGGTCATTCGGCAGGTGCTGGAGCATGATATTATTATTTTTGCTTCGCCGGTTTATTGGTATGGTATTTCCGGCCTCTTGAAAAACTTTATGGACCGTTGGTCGCAAAGCCTCCGGGATTCACGGTACAATTTTAAAGAGCTGATGGCTCGGAAAACGGCGTATGCCGTTATTGTAGGGGGAGACGATCCGCGTATTAAGGCGCTTCCTCTTATTCAACAGTTGAAGTATTCGTTTGAATTTGTCGGGCTGCCATTTGCAGGCTATGTGATTGGTAAGGCAAGCAAGCCAGGTGACATTATCCAGGATACCCGGGCGATACGGGAGGCGGAGACGCTAAATGCCGAGCTTAGAGCACGAGTGCGTGGGGAATAATCCGCAAGTCCGAGTGAATTTTATTCGTCAAATATCGGAGATTTGCTGTCGAATCGTTGACAGTGAATCTCTTTTTTTACACAGCAATAACATTGCAGGATTATAGTAGATGGATGGATAATATATAAATTTTAAATAACCCTCAAGGAGGAAAATACATTGACTGAAATCATCAATTTTGCACATCGTGGAGCAGCTGGTCATCGGCCCGAGAACACGATGGTTTCTTTTGCCCGGGCGCTGGAGCTTGGTGCTACTGGAATCGAGACAGACGTTCAAATGACGAAGGACGGGGAGCTCGTGCTGATTCATGATGAGACGCTGGACCGTACCGGAGGAGTTTCTTTGTGGATTAAGGATCTTACGCTGGCGGAAGTGAAGTCGCATGATGTGGGCTCATGGTTTCATGAGGATTATCGCGGAGAAACCGTTCCGACGCTGCAGCAGCTCCTTGAGCTTGTGAAGGATACGGACACGATCGTCAATCTGGAGCTGAAAACCGGCGTCGTCATGTATCCCGGGATTGAAGCTAAGGTGATCGAAGCCGTGCGCCGTTTTGGTATGGAGAAGCGGATCATTATCTCCAGCTTCAACCATTATTCTCTGGTGGAGTGCAAGAAAATTGCCCCGGAAATTCGCACCGGCATTTTGTACATGGAAGGCTTGTATGAGCCTTGGAATTATGCCAAGCAAATCGGAGCGGACGCGCTGCACGCCTATAAATACGCATTGATTCCGGAGCTGGTGGCTGCCGCCAAGCAGGCGGGGGTTGTGTATCATCCATTTACGGTCAACGAATCGGAGCACATGAAGGCTTTGCTTCAGGCGGGTGTAGCTGGTATTATTACGGATTATCCCGACCGCTTGACCGAGCTGTTGTCCAAACAAGGAGTGTGACGGATGAAAAAAACATGGCTGCTGGGACTCGGTTTTTTCAGCATTAGCTTAACCTGGGCGCTGTACAACGCGTTCGTCCCGTTGTTTCTGGACGACTACTTGAAGCATGCCGCCATGATCGGGTTTATGATGACGATCGACAATTATTTCGCCATTGTTTTGCAGCCATGGATTGGACACCGCAGCGATAAGACGAACACGAAGTACGGGAGGCGGATGCCTTATTTGTTGATCGGTATGCCGCTTGGTGCTATTTTTGCAACTTTAATTCCTTTACATACCGGCTTTGTTACTTTGATTCTGTTCATGGTGCTGATGAACCTGTCGATGAGCTTATTCCGAGCCCCAACAGTTGCTTTAATGCCTGATATTACTCCGGAGCACCTGCGGACGAAGGCAAACGGCGTCATCAACTTTATGGGCGGGATCGGGTCCGTGCTGGCCTTTGGCATCGGTTCGAAGCTGTATGGGATCGGTTCTTATGTGCCATTTGTGTTCGCGGGAATCATCATGCTGGCGTCTATGTTCGTATTGAAAGCCGTCATTAAGGAGCCAGCTGTACTGGCCCTGGAAGCTGGAGTGAAGACGGAACCGAAGCAGCCAATTCGGATCAAGGAGCAGCTTGATAAAACGACGGTACTCATTCTGTGCGCGATCTTTTTCTGGTTTGTGTCGTATCAAGGGGTTGAAGCGCTATTTACTCTGTACGGTACAAAGCATCTCGGCATGAGCGATGGGGAAGCCTCCTTTTCGCTAACGTTCTTTTCGCTGGCATTCCTTGTTTTTGCACTGCCAAGCGGCTGGCTCGGGGCCAAATTCGGGAAAAAAGCGATCATATCCATTGGTGTATCCGGGCTGATCCTCATATTCGGTTCACTCATTTTTGTTGAATCCGTGTTATGGCTCCGCGTGCTGCTTATCATCGGGGGAATTTTCTGGGCTTGCATCAACATTAATTCATATCCCTGGGTGGTGGCCACCGGCCGGGAAGAAAGCATCGGTACACGGACAGGGATATACTACTTCGTGTCCTCACTGGCTGCCATCACCTCACCGCCGCTGCTTGGCTGGCTGATCGACGTATTCGGCTATAAGGCGCTGTTCATTAGCGCTTCGCTCGGAATGCTGTGCGCGCTGATGTGCTTGCTTGGCGTTTCCTCGGAGAGAAAATCCGCAGGGCAAGGTCCAGAGGCGAAGCTGCCGTTTGCGGCGGAGTAGCAGCTCCAGCCTCCAGTGTGGCGGACCTTAGGAGGTTCTTTTTGAAATACGTTTCCGTAAACTTATTAAATGCATTTAGTACAGTTAAAAATCGCCTTATTGGAAGTATTGAGCATATAAATGCAAAAAGTGCAGCTAAAAGGTATAAATTACCCCTATCAATACAAATTGATCCAATTTAGATGTACATTTTGCAGTTAAAATCCAAAAATCAACATTTTGCCCGGAAATAGCTGCACTAAATACATTTAGTGGTGAATGGTGACATGATTACCGGATCTACCGGATTGAAGTTTGGTGAGAATTAAAGCGCTTGAGGGAGCAGAACGTAGAATAAAAGAGGGATAGGTAACGTATGGGATTCCATCATAATGGACCGTTCGAAGATTTTTTTCGGACGGTTTTTTTATGTGGGTGCGAGTGGTTAGGAGTGACTTCCACAGACCGGGTGGTTCCAGCATGATTTGTAATAATCGAGTTAACATGCAAGCAAAAAATGAAATTCAACAAGCCAAAGTAAGTGAACAAAGTCACAACCATGTGTTATTAATATGACAATTCTGCGAACTTTGACGTCTTGACCACCTATTGTGAACATTTATCAAAATCAGCAAATTTGGCGTATTTTCGTCGAAAATGAACGATAACAGACTTTTACCGTATTGTAAAGGATAATTATCACACTATTATCTTACATAAATTAACAGATATACCTATCTGTATGAATTGTTATTCGAACGCCCCTTCCATAACATAAGTTTTAGCTGAAATATAACGTCATCCTGATTTATCATGATGGCGCTCACAATGAAGAAAGGGGTATCGGTATCCTATGAAAAGGAAAGGGTTGCTGCTAGTTGCTTTTTCAGCCCTTCTTGTCCTCCTGACCGGTTGTAACTCCCTAACGGTGTTGAATCCGAAAGGTCCGGTGGCCAAGACCCAGTCAGACGTCATTATTTTCTCGATTCTAACAATGGCGTTGATCCTGTTAGTTGTTTATATTTTGTACATTTACATGCTGACAAAATACCGTGCTTCCAAAGCGGCTCCAGATTACGAACCGCCTCATGATGAAGGAAGCAAATGGCTGGAATTCACATGGACGGCAATTCCAGTCGTGATCGTCGTAATTCTGTCGGTAATTACCGTACGGAGTACCTATGCGGTAGAAAAAGTGCCTGCAGGCTATGAAAATCAAAAACCGCTAGTTATTTATGCCGCCTCCTCTAACTGGAAATGGCATTTTAGCTATCCGGAGGAAGGCATCGAAACGGTAAACTATGTGAACTTCCCAACGAATCGTCCAGTCGAGTTCCGCTTGTATTCTTACGGCCCGATATCAAGCTTCTGGATTCCGCAATTAGCCGGACAGAAGTATGCCATGAGCGACATGGTAACCAAGCTTCATATCGTAGCTGAACATGAAGGCTCCTATATGGGTAAGAACTCGAACTTCTCCGGTAAAGGATTTGCACATATGGAGTTTGAAGCACTGGCTATGAAACCAAGCGAATATGACAAATGGGTAAAAGAAGTTAAAGAGTCGGCAACGGCGCTGACGGAGCAGGAATTTGATTCGCTTCTGAAGGCGGAGCATGTCGGCCGTAAAACTTATACTTCCACACACCTGGCGTTTAAACCTGCACCTGAAGGTGAAAATGCTGGTCATCAGCATGGCGGCTCGGAAGGTACAAAGAATGGTTCTGACATGGAGAACATGGATCACTCCGATATGGAGGGCATGGACCACTCCAAAATGGAAGGCATGGATCACTCCGCAAATAATGAGCAAGGTTCGGGCGGCAACTAATGAAGGGGAAGGGAGTAGCTTGACATGAAATGGGACGAATTTTTCGTCACGGGCGAGCCGATGATTTACGGCGCGATGGTCAGCATTGTCGTGGTATCGCTGGCGATTCTCATCGGTCTAACCTATTTTAAAAAATGGGGCTACCTGTGGCGCGAATGGTTAACAACGGTTGACCATAAGCGAATTGGGATCATGTATATTATTTCTGCCCTGTTGATGCTGTTCCGCGGTGGCGTGGATGCGCTGCTTATGCGGGCGCAATTGACAGTGCCTGAAAACGGGCTGCTTGATGCGCAGCACTATAATGAAATCTTTACTACGCACGGGGTCATCATGATTTTGTTCATGGCGATGCCGTTTATCATCGGTCTGATGAACGTGGTTATTCCTTTGCAAATTGGAGCACGGGACGTTGCGTTCCCACGGCTGAATGCAGTCAGCTTCTGGCTGTTTTTTGCCGGGGCGATGCTGTTCAACATTTCCTTTGTCATCGGGGGTTCCCCGGACGCAGGTTGGTCCGCATATTTCCCGCTGGCCAGCATCGAGTTTAGCCCGACGGTGGGCAATAACTACTATTCTATCGCACTGCAAATTGCCGGGATTGGTACGCTAATGACGGGGATCAACTTCCTCGTAACGATTCTGAAAATGCGTGCGCCGGGCATGACTTTGATGAAAATGCCGATGTTTACCTGGTCGGTACTGATCACATGCGTTATCATCATTTTCGCATTCCCGGTATTGACCATTGCGCTGGCGCTGATGATGTTCGACCGGTTGTTTGGCTCACAGTTCTTCACGATGGCCAACGGCGGGATGGATATGCTCTGGGCGAACCTGTTCTGGGTATGGGGTCATCCGGAAGTATATATCGTTATTCTGCCGGCATTCGGGATTTACAGTGAAATTATCTCGACGTTTTCACGGAAAAACCTGTACGGCTACAAGTCGATGGTATTCAGTATGGTTGTCATCTCACTGCTCTCGTTCGTCGTATGGGCGCACCACTTCTACACGATGGGCCATGGCGCGATGGTGAACGGGGTATTCTCGATCACAACGATGGCTATTGCCATACCGACAGGGGTAAAAATATTCAACTGGCTGTTCACACTGCGTAAGGGGAAAATCGTATTTACGACCCCGATGCTGTATGCTCTCGCGTTTATTCCGATCTTTACGATCGGCGGTGTAACCGGGGTTATGCTGGCGATGGCGAGTGCCGATTATCAGTACCATAACACGATGTTCCTGGTCGCTCACTTCCACTACGTGCTCATTCCGGGTACCGTGTTCGGGGTTATCGCCGGTCTCTACTACTGGTTCCCGAAACTGTTCGGCTTCCGGCTCAATGAACGTCAAGGCAAATTGGCCTTCTGGTTCATAGCGATCGGCTTTAACGTTGCGTTTATGCCACTATTCTTCCTCGGCCTTAAAGGGATGACTCGGAGAATGTACACCTATTCAGAGAGCACAGGCTTTGGTCCGCTAAACATGATCGCTACGATCGGTGCGGTAGGCCTCGCCATCGGTTTTGGAATTCTGGTGTACAACATTTACTGGAGCTTCCGTTATGCTGAGAGAGATAAGACCGGTGATCCATGGGATGCACGGACGCTGGAATGGAGCACGCACAGCCCGATTCCGGAGTACAACTTTGCCGTCATTCCGAAAGTGCACGGACATGATCCGTTCTGGGAAGCTAAAAAAGGTGGAAAACCACTTTTTGAAGATAAAATTGAAGAGATTCACATGCCGAATAACAGCGGTCAACCAGTGATCCTGGGCGCGATCTTCTTCTTCCTCGGATTTTTCCTGGTGTTCAGCTGGTGGGTTCCGGCAATTATCGCCGGCATCGGCGTTGTGATTATGCTGGCCGTACGTTCGTTTGAGCGGGATCATGGTCATCATATTCCGGTCAAGGAAATTTTGAAGACCGAACAAGCGCTTGCAAATCGGAACAACACTGATGCAGGATTGCGGGGTGAACACGCATGAAATTAGATCATTCGCTGCCGCTTGAATACCGTTCGGAAGAAAACAGCAATCGGATTCTCGGGTTCTGGATTTTCCTGGGTGCGGAAATCGTTCTCTTCTCTACGTTGTTCGCGGTGTATTTAACACTTTGGAATCGGACCGGCAACGGTCCTTCCGGGCATGAGATTTTTGAAATCGGACCGGTACTGATCGAAACCTTCGTTCTTTTGACCAGCAGCTTCACCATGGGGCTGGCGATAAACAGTATGCGTCTGGGACTGAAAAAGCCGTTTATGGCGTTTTTCCTGATCACATTGCTCCTTGGACTCGTGTTCCTCGGGGTAGAAATTTCCGAGTTTGTGACCTATGTCAATGAAGGCGCGACCTTGCAAACCAGTGCGTTCCTTTCGAGTTTGTTCACTTTGCTTGGCACGCATGGCGCTCACGTCACACTCGGTTTATTATGGGGTAGCGGGCTGTTGATTCAGGTGAAACGGGAAGGATTTTCGCTCGATACGGCGAACAAATCGTTTATTTTCTCGCTGTACTGGCACTTCCTCGACGTGGTCTGGATCTTCATCTTCAGCTTCGTATATTTGAAAGGACTGATGTGACATGAAAAAGCTATTCCCGGTTCAACACGTCATGGGATATGTGTTTTCGCTGATCCTTACGGTTGTCGCGCTGTCCGTGATCTTCTGGGACTTGTCTTTATCGACCGGAATATTCATTTTGGTGATTTGCGCGGTCATTCAAATGTCACTTCAGCTCTTTATGTTTATGCATATCGGCGAAAATGGCAGCAAAACCGCGCTCCTCACCAACCTGGCCTACGCGCTGTTCGTCGGCCTCGTAACCGTGTTCGGTACGCTGTTTACGATGATTTGGGGATATCAATAAGTTAGGGCGAGAGTGGAGGCGAATCGTCCCCACCTTTGGAAGCTGCAAAAAGCTCGTCGTCACATAAAATGTGGCGGCGGGCTTTTTTTGAATGATAGAGTCTGTAAGCTTTTAGCGGCGGAGTTGAATAAATTCTGTACAGGCAACTACCGATGCGGTGAGATACTAGGCCCTGCGCATTCGATGTAGAGAGCTGTGTTAGGTGTTGTCAAGCTAGGGCGAGGTAGTCCATTTGTTGTGCTAGATGTATTTTGTACATTTATTTTTGGCTAGAAATCGAAAGAGGGTCGTTTAGTTGTAAAAAGTACATTTAAAAGTTCGGATTTCAGGGATAAGGCGCTTGGGAGCCGAGATTAGATGTAGGTTATGCAGCTATTTGAAGTGAAACGGGGATTACCGCTGATTTAGATGTATTTTTTACATTTACTTGGAGGGGCCATACATAGATGAAGGTAAAAATGTAGGTTGAACCGTTCGTTCATTCATTTCTACGTTGCTTTATAGCAGATACCACGTACCGGAGGCGAATATTCATAGGCATTGGCGGATATTTTACTTGTATTAGCCAGATTATCAAAAAACATCTTTACATACCCCCATGGGGTATATTATAATGACATCAGAAACGAAGCCAGCAGGCAAGGGAAGGAGAGAGGGGTATGCCAGAGGAGAATCAACATTCCCATGCGGAACACTGCAAGGATGAGAATTGCGGTTGTACTGACAATGACATGCATTCCAAGTCGGTGAGACACAGTCACCATTCCGAAGTGATGAAGAGCAATTTGACAAGCCGCTTGAACCGTATCGAAGGGCAAATTCGTGGAATCAAAGGCTTGATAGAGAAAGACACTTACTGTGATGATGTGCTCAATCAGATAGCTGCCGTTCAATCGGCGCTGAACAGTGTTGGGCGTTTGCTACTGGAAGGGCATATGAGGAGTTGTGTCATCGAGCGCATTCAGGCTGGCGAGACGGAAGTGGTCGACGAATTGCTCGTTACGGTCAATAAGCTTATGAAATAAAAGCTAGTCAGAAGGCTGGTCTAATTTATAAATAACTTTTTAGGAGGACTTAAATATGCAAAATATTACGTTGAATGTAGAAGGAATGTCGTGCAATCATTGTGTGAAATCGGTTGAAGGAGCTGTTGCCGGACTGGGCGCTACGGGAAAAGTGGACTTGGCGGCTAAAAAGGTTTCCATCACTTATGATGAAACCCAATTGACGGTTGATCAGCTTAAAGAAGCGATTGAAGAACAAGGATATGACGTTGTTTAAAGGCAGAACTCCGTTTCTGCTGCCTAAAATATACCCCCATGGGGTATTTAGCGGTGATAGATGAGATTAGGAGGGATTGTTATGGAAAAAGCGCTGTCGGCATCCGCCGATCAGGCGACGCTGCAAATTACCGGTATGACTTGTGCGGCCTGTGCGAACCGGATTGAGAAGGGGCTGAATAGACTTCCCGGCGTAGAGCAGGCCAACGTCAACCTGGCGCTGGAAACCGCACAGGTGAAATACGAGCCGGAGCAAGTATCTCTGGATCAGATTATGAATAAAGTAGGTCAGCTCGGATACGGTGCGGTACTGAAGCCCTCAGAACAGGAATCGGAGGATATTCGGGCCAGGGAAATTACCCGACAGAAGCATAAGCTGATTGTATCGGCAGTGTTGTCTTTTCCTCTGCTGTGGGCGATGGCCGGACACTTCTCCTTCACTTCATGGATTTGGACGCCAGAGCTGTTCATGAATCCTTGGTTCCAGCTCATACTCGCAACTCCGGTGCAGTTTGTGATTGGGGCGGGCTTCTATATTGGAGCGTATAAAGCGCTGCGAAACCGCAGCGCCAATATGGATGTACTTGTAGCGTTAGGCACGTCAGCCGCTTATTTTTACAGTTTGTACTTAAGCTTGGATGCCTTGTCGATGCCGCACGGGCATACCCCCCAGCTGTATTATGAAACGAGCTCGATCCTCATTACACTGATCCTGCTCGGCAAATGGTTTGAAGCACTAGCGAAAGGACGGTCTTCCCAGGCGATCAAAACGCTGATGGGACTGCAGGCCAAGACTGCGCTTGTGGTCAAGGATGGAGTGGAGACCGTCGTACCGATTGAGACCGTTGTGCCGGGCGATCTTCTGATCGTCAAGCCGGGTGAGAAAATTCCAGTCGACGGGGTAGTCGTTGGCGGTTTGTCGGCTGTCGACGAATCGATGCTAACCGGGGAAAGCATTCCGGTCGAGAAGAAGGAAGGCGACCCCGTCATCGGCGCGACCGTGAACAAACATGGAGTGCTGCGCATCGAGGCTTCCCGAGTAGGAAGCGAAACGGCACTGGCGCAAATTATCCGCGTTGTAGAAGAAGCGCAGGGCTCCAAGGCTCCGATTCAGCGCGTGGCTGACGTCATTTCCGGTATTTTTGTGCCGATCGTGGTCGGGATCGCTATCGTCACTTTTCTAGTATGGTTCTTTCTCGTCGAGCCGGGCAGCTTTTCAGAGGCGCTGGAAAAGGCGATTGCGGTCCTGGTCATCGCCTGTCCTTGCGCATTGGGCCTAGCAACGCCGACGTCGATTATGGCCGGGTCCGGACGAGCCGCGGAGTACGGCATCCTGTTTAAGGGCGGTGAGCACTTGGAAACCGCCCAAGGGCTTGACACGATCGTGCTCGACAAGACGGGCACGATCACGCGGGGGCAGCCGGAGCTCCGGCAAGTCGTTCCCGCCGAAGGCGTGGACGACGCGGAGCTGCTCCGGCTCGTGGGTGCCGCCGAGCGCGGATCCGAGCATCCGCTGGCGGAAGCGGTGGTGGCCGGCGCCAGAGCGCGCGGCCTCGAGCTGCCCGAGGCGACCGCCTTTGAGGCGGCGCCGGGGCACGGCATCTCGGCGGTCGTGCTGGGCCGCCGAGTGCTCGCCGGAACGCGCCGCTTGATGGCGCGTGAAGGCGTGGACGCTTCCGCCGCGCTTAAGGCGATGGCGGAGCTCGAGGAAGGCGGCAACACCGTGCTGCTTGTTGCCGTGGATGGCGCTTATGCGGGGATGGTCGCGGTGAGCGACACCGTGAAGGACACATCCAAAGCCGCCGTGGCGCGGCTGAAGGAGATGGGGCTTCACGTGGTCATGATCACCGGCGACAATGAACGCACCGCGAAAGCAATCGCCGCCGAGGTGGGCATCGATGAGGTGCTTGCGGAGGTACTGCCGGAAGGCAAGGCGGCGGAAGTGAAAAAGCTGCAGGAGCAAGGCCGCAAGGTCGCGATGGTCGGCGACGGAATCAACGACGCTCCGGCACTCGCCATTGCCGACGTCGGCATCGCTATTGGCACGGGCACCGATGTCGCTATGGAGGCAGCCGATGTGACACTGATGCGCGGCGACCTTCACGGGGTACCGGATGCCATCGCCATGAGTAAACGGACGATGGGCAACATCAAGCAGAACCTGTTCTGGGCGCTGGCTTACAATACCATTGGCATTCCGGTGGCAGCGGCAGGTTTTCTTGCCCCATGGCTGGCCGGCGCGGCGATGGCTCTGAGCTCGGTGTCTGTCGTACTGAATGCGCTCAGGCTGCAGCGAGTGAAACTATAAGAAGGAAATAAAGTTTACCTTAGTTTCCAACCGCGTGAACAGCATTCCCTAAAACCGCAAACAAGCCTTCAATGAGTTCCTGAATAGGGAACCGACATTGAAGGCTTGTTTTTTAGCTTACTATTAACGCTGCAACGATCGTCACTAAACCCGCTAGTATTATCGCTACAATAATCACTTCGTGCTAATGCGTTACGTAAATAACGCCCTGCTCTTGCAGTCCCGCTATGAACAGATTCACCAGCTTCAGGCAGTCCTCAATTTTTAGGACATCCGGATTTTTGCAGCTTTCCGTAAAGGTGAGCGTCGCTTTATTCTCTTTAACGCGGGTTCTCACATAAGCGCTTGGATGCTGATCGAGCGCTTCCGCCAGTCCATCTTGTTTTAAGACAGAACGGAATACGCTGGGATGAGATGCCCTAGCCTGGAACCGCTTGTTCATATCCGATGTGGGCAAAGTGGTTGGTCTCCGTCCATGCAGGAACAAGGCAAATGCAGGCCGCTTGGCGGAAAAAAGATCAAACTCCAACTTACGGCGCGGCCGGAAGCTGTATTTTATGCCGATGACAAGGTTTTTGTTGGATGAATCGGAGCTGGCCTCCGTCAGGGTAATGGTGCATTCTCCAAGACCCTTGGTAAGCAATACTCGCACATACTGGCCGGTATATTTGAAGTCTTTGAACTTCGCAGCTACAAATTTTCCGCCGTACATCTTTTCATATTCTTTTAGAAGGACCGTGGTTTTAGATTCCCACCAACGCTTGCGAACCGCTTTAGTCTGCATCCTTCTCTTCCTCCTCCCTGCGAAGTCCATGGGGGGAAGGCAGGCGGCCTTCCCGGCGCAGAGCTTCTCGTAGCAGGTATTCGATATGACCATTCACGCTTCGGAATTCGTCCGCTGCCCAGCGTTCCAAAGCTTGATAAAGAATTGGGTCAAGGCGAAGTGGGAAGCTTTTTTTGCTGGCCATGGTGTTTTTGAGCCTATCTTAGTACAGCGTACTTGAGTTGATGACCGGCTGGGCGGAACGGTCGGATACAACGGCGACGAGTAGATTGTTGATCATAGCGGCTTTGCGTTCATCATCCAATTCCACGACGTGACCAGCCTGCAGACGTTCGATAGCCATTTGTACCATCGTAACCGCCCCGTCGACGATTTTTTCGCGGGCAGCGATAATCGCTTCGGCTTGTTGGCGCTGCAGCATAGCGCTGGCAATTTCGGTCGAATAGGCCAAATGAGTCAGGCGGCATTCGATGACTTTAACTCCGGCCATGGCAAGACGTTTTTGCAATTCCTCGGTTAACTCCAACGCGATTTCTTCGGTATTTGCACGTAGTGAGAAGCTGCCCGAATCATTCAATTCATCGTAAGGATATTTGCTGGCAACGTGACGTAGTGCAGCTTCACTTTGAATCTCAACGAAGGTTTCATACTCATCCACTTCAAAAAGTGCTTTAGCAGAGTCGACAACCGCGAAAACGACCACAGTAGCAATTTCGATCGGGTTCCCGTTCACATCGTTGACCTTCAGTTTAGCACTATTGAAATTTCGAACGCGCTGCGATACTTTTTTGCGAGTGGAGAACGGGATAGCCAGATAAAACCCGCTTTTCTTAATGACGCCGAGATAACGGCCGAAAAAAGTAACGACAGCGGCTTGATTCGGCTGCACGATCGTTAGACCCGTCAGCAGAATAAATGCAATAACGAGGGCCGCGATTCCGGCTACCATCGGAAGCACGTCGGTCAGTGTCAGCAAGTACACGCCTACGGCGGTGAAGCCGGCAATAAACAACATGGCGATAAATCCGTTCAGATACGATATTTCTTTTTCCTTATACATGTGAGGGCACTCCTTCTTATTCATATTGTATTGATGTTGTTATGATATCACTTTTAGAATATATTGTAAATACGTACGACCTAAAATAGTGCTTACTTTTCAGCCTGTTTTGCAAATGTGTGAACATAAGGCGAAATGCGGTGCTTTAACGGGCACGAGTAAGATAGGGGTAAAAAATGGCCTTATTTTTGCTGAACAGAAAGTTTTGAGCAAAATAGGGGAATTTTTTGGACCTATTTCATGCGGATAGTAGAAAAAAGGTGGCTTTTGGGGCTTGAAGCGGTGAATAGGACCATTATTTGTACCTATTTTTAAAAAAACGGCTAGATCGCTGAAATAGGACCATTATTTTCCCTTATTTCTGTCCGTGATCTGATCAGGTGATGAGAAGGATGAATCTAAGGAGGGGGCATTTGCATAAATGCCCTTATACTGTTCGGTCCGTTTTTACTTGCATAGGCGCCTTACAATTTCAGCCAAACGAGCGATGCCTTCCTCAAGTTGCTCAGGTGAGGCGTAGGCATAGGAGAGTCTGATCCGATCGATAGCTTCCGGGTCGTACAAATTGCCCGGGTTGATCAGAATGTTCTCTTTGAGCGCAGCATCAAAAAGCTTCCGCGGAGCAGGGGAGTTACGGAGCTTTATCCAGATGTAAAATCCTCCTTGCGGAGCTTGCCAGCTGGCCAATTCCGCGAAATGCCTCTGCAGCGCAGATAACGCCTTATCTCTGCGATACTTTAGCTGGCCCCGAAGCTCCTCTACATGGCGGTCGTACATGCCGCTGGCCAGCCATTCCGCAGCTACTTGCTGCGATAAAGCGCTGGAGCCGTAATCGCTCTGCATCTTGATGTCGGCCAGCCGCTCGATGACCGGCTGGGGACCGGTGATCCAGCCAATGCGCAGGCCGGGACTGAGTGTTTTTGACAGGCTGCCGATATACAGGACGCTGCCGCTCGTATCCCGCGCCTTCAGCGGAGCGGGCGGCGGCGTATCAAGCCATAAATCGCGGTAGACGTCGTCCTCCAGAATCGGAAGCCCTTCCTTCTGGCACGCTGTCAGCAGCCGCTCCCGGCGCACTTCGCTCATCACTGTCCCTGAGGGGTTATGAAAGGTTGGAATGGTGTAAAGGAGCGCGCCACCGTACTGCTTAGCGTAGGGGACGACCAGCTCAGGCCGCAAGCCTTCTTCATCGATCGGCACGCCCTGCAGCTTCATGCCGGCGGATTGAAACACCGGAACAGAATACAAATACGAAGGGCGTTCCAACAGCACGGTCGATCTTTTCTGAAGCAGTCCGACGGAGATAAGCTGCAGCGCCTGAAGCGCGCCGGATACGACCAGGATCGAGCCGGGGGAAGCAGATACGCCGAGCCCTTTCATTCTGGAGGCGATCTCTTCGCGCAGTCGCAGGTCACCGTTGGGTTCTCCGTATCCCAAGCTTGGCACATGGTCCGCAAGTCGGTGCAGCAGCTCGCTCATTCCATACCGCGGCAGCAGCTCCGGCGACAATTCACCGGTACCGAGGCGAAGAATACCTGGGCGGAATTCCGCCCGGTTGATCTCCTGCACCGCCGGCAGGTTCGGCCGGTGAATTCCCCCGCGGACATAGGCATTCCAGTCCGGGGGCGGTGCAGAGGCTAGCGCGCCCCACGTCTGATTCACGACCCGGGTTCCGCCGCCACGGCCGCCTTCAATCAGTCCGGCCGCGGTGAGCTCGTCCATCGCAGCGACGACAGTGCTGCGGTTGACACTGAAGCTTTTTGCCAGGTCGCGCTGGGAGGGAAGCCGGGTTCCGACGGGCCACTCTCCGCTGACGATTTTGTCTCGGATATACTCCGTTATCTGAATATGCAGAGAAACGGGGGAAAGGCGATTCGGCCGCCATTTTGGTTTGTCTATCATAGGAACATCCGCTCCTAACTGATTATGATTTTTATGTAAAACTGCTTGCTTATACATTATATAATTTGGTTGGTTTAATAACCATCCAAATGGATGGAGCCACCGAGTCAAGGTCACGCTACAATAAAGATCAGAAGTCGCGACGAAAATATATAGCTGGTAAATCCAAGTTTAACGAAGCAAAGTAGAGGAGAGATCGAATGATAGGGGCTTTTATACATGGGTTCGTGCTCGCTGTAGGACTCATTATACCGCTTGGCGTACAAAATATATTTGTATTTAACCAGGGGGCTGCCGGACGAAGCTGGAGCCGGGCGCTTCCCGCTGTTATGACAGCGGCGCTTTGCGATACAGTACTCATTACTTTAGCGGTACTTGGCGTATCCATGATCATTTTATCGCTGGAATGGCTAAAAACGGTTCTTTTTATCGTGGGGGCTTGCTTTATGATCTATATGGGTTGGTCGATCTGGCGCAGTGCTCCGTCCGGTGATGCTGCGGAAGCTGAAGGACTCCCAGTCCAAAAGCAGATTATGTTTGCGATGTCAGTGTCCCTGCTCAACCCTCATGCCATTATGGACACGATCGGCGTCATAGGTACAAGCTCGCTTCATTATAATGGCAATGATAAGTTTGCATTTGCACTGGCGGCAATCGCCGTCTCATGGATATGGTTTGCCGGGTTGGCAATAGCTGGCCGGATGGCGTTGAAGCTAAACCGCAGCGGCGGACTGATAAAACGAATTAACCAAGTATCGGCGTTCGTCGTGTGGGCGATGGCAGCATATTTGCTCTTTACTGGAATAGCTTTTTAACTGAGTTTTTGTCGGTATCCCACCCACGTCTGGTACCGTGTTTGCTTGCGTATCGGGTATGGAAGCTCCATAATGAGACTAGTATATTGAAGGGAACTTTACAGATACTTTTCCTGAGCAAACGGTTAATATCTATTATGAGAGGTTTAGGAGTGGTCAAGGAATGAATGAGGTTCTATCATTACTTAAAAATCATCGTTCTATCCGAAAATATAGCAGTCAGCCAGTTACGCCGATGCAGGTGGAGGAGATTATCCAGGCGGCGCAAATGGCTTCCACTTCAAGCAATGTCCAAGCTTATAGTGTGATTGCGGTGAGCGAGCTACAGCTCAAGGAGCGACTCGCGGGGCTTTGCGGAAATCAGGCTTATGTCTCGGAATGCCCTGTTTTTCTTGTCTGGTGTGCGGACTTATCCCGGCTGAAGTCGGCGGCAGAGCGGCATCTTCAGGATCGGGAGACTTATGAGGGAACGACGGAAAATTTTATGGTGGCTACGATTGATGCCGCTCTGGCAGCTCAAAATGCGGCGGTTGCTGCTGAATCGATGGGGCTCGGCATCGTGTATATCGGCGGGATACGCAACAAGATCGAGGAAGTCGCTGAGCTGCTAGGTTTACCGGAACTTGTATACCCTGTCTTCGGCATGTGCATCGGTTATCCGGATCAAGAACCGGGGCAACGTCCGCGACTTCCGCTTGAAGCAGTGCTGCATTGGAATAAATATGATAGCGAATGCTCCAACGCTGCCGTTAATCAGTACGATGAAGTTATGTCGGATTATCTGCGCAAGCGGAGCGGCGGAGCGAAGGATACGCCGTGGTCTGTGCTGATGGCAGAGAAGCTGGCGCAGCCGTCCCGGCTTCATATGCGGGAGTTTTTGCAGCGACGAGGCTTCGAATTGAAGTAACGTGATACGGAAATTCAACTTACATTTCTAAAAAAAACGGGGCCTAAACATGAGGCCCCGTTTTTGCTTTAATGCGCTAAATTCCGTAAAAGCGCCGGGTATTGTGATAAAGCGTCGCAGCTGAAGCACCTTGGCTCATTCCCTGAAGGTTAGCCCAGGCGTTTACGACATTTCCGACCATTCGAGGATGCGTGATTTGTCCGCAAAATGGTCCCTCAAACGGCCAAGGTCCATCCGTCTCCGCCATGACCCGGTCTGGCGGATACATTCGGGCGAGCCCCTGAATTTCCGGCTCGTATAGAATGTCCGGGGTAAACGAGATGTAAAACCCACGGTCCGCCATCCGTTGAACCGTTTTTTTTGACCCTTTAAACCAGTGAAAGTGGGCTTTGGTGATGTTATGACGATCGAGTAAATCGCACACGAGGTCCGCATCGTCATATACAGCATGCAGGACGACGGGCTTGTCATACTTTTTGGCGGTTAGCAGCATTTTTTCCATTAAATCAACATACGGTTCCAAATCGAAGGGAATCCCCTGTGCCTGAGAATCCTTCCGTGCGTAATAGGGAAGCCCGATTTCACCTACTGCAATCATTTCTCCTGCATGTTGTCCTATCCAATCCAGCAGCCGGGTGATTTCTGATTCCAGCGGGATCGGTTGTTCAGGATGAAAGCCAAACGCCGGATACACAAGCCCTTGGTGCCGCTCTGCTAAAGCAAGATTGACCTTACATGATGCAAGATTCATAGACACGGCTATAACAGCTTCCAAATCGAAGCCAGGCAGTTCCTGCAGCAGACGTTCCCGGGTTACTTCATCATAGAGATCCATATGAATGTGTGCATCGATTAGCGGGAGTGGAGCTTCCAGCGGCCATCCCATTAATTTTGAGGACATTTCATCAGTTCCCTTCAAGGCAGGCTCATTTGCTTTTAATTATACCTTTTTTTCGGCGGCTCTGTCAGGAAGATAAAGGGGTTAGGTGAACTTTTCACCATACAGATTCTAGTATTTTTGTGCAAATTTTTATTGGCAAAATATTCATGTCGTACAATAACAATTATGCGACATATATCAGTCAACAGGAGGTTCATTAATCATATGCTACAAGACTATTTAACAGCGGTCACTGAGCAGTACCCCTTTCAACCTCAAACCCAAGGCTATCATGACGAACAGATTATTGAGATGTTTTTGACCATGTGTACCAAAGCACCGAATACTCGAAAAAATTACTATAGAGCACTAGAGCAATTTAGAAGTTTTTTATCCGGCATGGCATTCAAGGATGTGACGTGGCGAGAAATTGAAGCCTACAAAATTTACTTGACCCAAGGCTTCTATAGGCAGTCCCAAAAACCGCTAGCCCCCGCCAGTGTCGCTGCCTTCATCGCTCCATTGAAGTCGTTTTACAAATGGGGAAGTGATCAAGGTATCGGAATCTTTAAGCATAACCCTACCCAAAACATTAAAATTCCAATGACGACCGTTACTAGCCGAAAGCACTTTTTGACCCGAAATGAAGTAGGAAAACTGCTGGATAGTTTACGTAGACAAAGCCTTAGAAATTATTTGATCGGCTTGTCTCTAGTTTTGCTTGGGTTGCGGGTGTCGGAGCTAAAAGGGATCAAGTGGAGGGATTTCCATACGGATTTGATGGAAACGTCCATGTGGTTAACGATTACGCAGGCTAAGCGAGGGAAGAGCCGTGAGGTTAAAATTCCTCCACTCCTGTGGAAAATGTACGAGGAACATGCTAGTAATATATCTAAATCCGGTGAGCCTGAAGCCAATCAAGAGCTATTCCCCATAACCACACGTCAAATTGAGCGGATTATAAAACGAGCCGCAGAACAGAGCGGGATCACTAAAGAGCCGACCCCACACTGGTTAAGACATACGAATGCAACGCTAGCGCTGCTACAGGGGGCATCCTTGCAGCAGGTTCAAGAAACGCTGGGACATTCGCATATCAATACGACACAGCGTTATTTACATACCGTCGAGCAAATGAAAAAAGCAGCCCCTGACTTTGTCCAGGACTGCTTGATTGATTTTATTAAATAAAAAACGTTAGTTCTTTTAAGCTACTATTTAATATGATTTTAATGCAAAATTGCATCTTTTGTCCTATAATGTAACATGTATTGTATTACAAACCTTGCCACATTTATTACAAATTTTACTGATATATGTCGCATAATTGTTATTGTACGACATTTGTTCATTTTTAAACCGTTTGCCCTGAGGAGAAACGGAAAAAGTGCATAAATGAGCTACGGAATAGTGAATTTTTATGTAACATCGCTAATAAAGTAACACCCATTGGGGAACTTGACCGGGCAAGTGACGAAACAGGATATTTAGGGGGCAAAACGGTTGACTGGCTATAATGACTTCATCGACGAGCTGTATATTGGAAAAGACCCCGATGCGGTAAAATGGTTCAATATGCTTATGAATAAGCATCCTGAGACCTACCATCATTGTGTGCGGGTAGCTATGCTGGCTGAAAAAATTGCGGAGCCGCTAAACATAAGCAGAAGGGAGAAGGGCGTTTTAATTCGGGGCTGCTTCTTGCACGATATTGGAAAATCGATGATTCCATGGGATATTATTAACCAGCCTGGACCCTTGTCTTTAAAGCAATGGAAGATTATGAAGCTTCACCCAGTGCTCGGGGCAGAGTTGGTGGAAGCAAATCCCGCATTCGGTCCTGACATTCTTGATATCGTTCGTTATCATCATGAACGTTGGGATGGAACAGGGTATCCCGATGGCTTGAAGGGCAAGGAAATTCCTTTTGCAGCGCGTGTCTGTGCGGTTATCGATGCCTTTGACTCCATGACTTCGGAACGGAGCTACCGTGAGCGGAAGCTGACGATTAGTGAGGCTAAGTTAGAACTGGTGCGATACCGGGAAAGGCAGTTTGATCCCGAAATCGTAGATGCATTAATGGACCTTCCGGAAGAGACGCTGACTATATATTCTACGTTATAAAGAAAATCAAAGGGAAACTTAGATGGGCATACATATGCTGTGACTCCGAAAATTAGAGGGGCTGCCTTTCAGGTCATCGGACCTTAAGGCAGCCCCTTATTCGACTAGACACCGATGCCACTGACGCGGCACTGCCGGATGTTAAAGCATGAAACCTATGGTACATGTGATCTTGACGATAGCCTAAGATCTAAGAGATCAGATTAGCTGCACTTTGTACATCTAATATTGCGGTTAGTTCCATTTTTGCTCGTTTAATTGTATAAGGTACATCTAAATGAACTAAAAACGAAGGGGTGCATAAATTTACCCTGATTTAGCTGCACTTTATACATCTATTTCCTTGAAGTACGCACAAAAGCTAGAAATAAATGTACAAAATACATTTATACCACATACCGATGCCACTGATGGGGCACTACCAGATAATTCGGTACCGCTTATAACACCCGTCATGTTCTATGCTGCTGCTCTGCCATACGAAGAGATATTTCCCGCTTTAGCTGAAGAAATATCGGATCATCGGTGATTTCACTTCGGCGTGGTCGCGAAAACGGAACCTTGATCGTATGCAGGACGGCAGCAGGTCTGGCAGAGAACAGGTAAATGGTATCGGACAACATCAGCGCCTCCTCAATGCTGTGGGTGATAAGCAGCACGGAGCGCTTGTTTTCCTCCCACATTTCCAGTAGCCAGTTTTGCATATCGCTGCGTGTCAGGGCATCGAGTGCGCTAAAGGGTTCGTCAAGGCACATGACCTCCTGTGGAGCCAAGAGCCCCCGCAGGAATGAAGCCCGCTGCTGCATACCGCCGGAGAGCATATGGGGGTAGGCCTTTTCAAAGCCGCCGAGGCCTGCTTTTATCAGCCACTCACGCACCTCATCACGTGAGATAAGGTTTTTCGTCCCGGCGATTTCCTGGGCGAGTACCACATTGTCTTCGATGCTTCGCCAAGGGAATAGGGCCGACTGCTGGGGGATGTAACTAATATTCCCCCGCTCTCCGGTCACTTTCCGCCCCTGAAGATACACATCTCCTTGATCCGGAGCAGTTAAGCCACCGATTAGATGAAACAGGGTGCTTTTTCCGCAACCTGATGGACCGATGATCGAGACGAACTCTCCGGCTGGCACGGTGAGCGATATATCCCGAAGCACAGGGACATCCCGGCGTCGTTCACGGAACGTTTTGTAGATATGGCGAACCTCCAAAGCCGGGGAAGAAGAGGTGTGCGGTTGTTCTATGCTCAAGAATAGTACCCCCTTTTGTGTTATGGAAACTTAACCCCTCATTTTTCCGGTTTGTAACGGATCAACCATTTTTCCAGCAATGCGATACAGGCGAACATCATCAAACTGATGGCTACGATGATCACAATCGCAACGAAGATATTGTCCGTTCGAAAAGAAGACTTTTGCAGCATCATATAGTAGCCGATCCCTTTGTCGGCGCCGATCCATTCCGCGATAACCGCTCCCATTACGCTGTAGGTGGCTGATATTTTTACGCCGGAGAGCATCGCTGGTAGTGCAAATGGAACTTCTAGCTTACGAAAAATCTCCCCCCTTGACGCTCCGATCATTTTCATATAGTTAAGCATGACGCGATCCGTCCGGGTCAGTCCATCCATGGCCGCCACGGCGACGGGGAAGAAGCAGACCAGCGTAATGACAATAATCTTCGGAAGGATGCCGAAGCCAAACCAAATCATGAGCAGCGGAGCGAGGGCGATCGTGGGCACATTCTGGCTTAAAATGAGCAGCGGATAAAGCGATGATTTCAAAAACGGCACTAAGTGAAGCACAAATGCAACGACTAAGCCAAAAAGGGTACCGATCGCAAAGCCCAGAAGCATCAGGCGCAGCGTAGCGAGCGTATGCTCCCATAGACTGGCTGCTTCGGCTACCGATTGACGCCCGATGTCGACTGGGCTGGGTAGTATCCATTTCTCGATATGAAACAGGGTCGTCGCTCCTTGCCATATCAGCAAAAACAAGATGACCGCCACAAGGGGCGGCCATATGCTATTCCACAGCTTGCGGGAAATCATGGGCGGTATTTCTCCGTCAGTTTATCCATGCTGACGCCTTTTGGATTATACGATATTTTGATTTGGGAAATGATCCCCGTGCTGCCAAAGTCGATTACGGCTTCGTTCATTTTTTTCACAATGGCTAGAAGCTCTTCAAGATCGCCTTCCATCGTCGTTTCAAGTGGATTCACCTGATATTTGACGCCGGAGGCTTGAATTACCTCAATCGCACGATCAACATAGGGTATGACATCTTCTCCGTTAGGTGTTTTCGGAATGACTTGAATGCTGAGTAATGCGTTTGGCATAGTGCAACATCCTTTCTTGGTTATTTGATCATCACTTACTTTTCAGGTAAAAAATCGTTTGTGAACGCTTTGTCTGTATCCAGCGGTTTATCGAGCAGTCCCCGCTCATGCATCCAGTCGGAGTAATTTTGCCATACCTCCCGTTTCTGCTCACCCCAGCGGCCGGCATCGTCTTGGTATTTCGGACTGAGCCATTTTTGACTGGCGACAACAAGCTTTTTATCGAGCTCAGGGACAGCCTTCAGCAGGATGTTCGCCGCTTCTTCCGGATGCTCTATCGCATATTGATATCCTTTACTCGTGGCCCGCATAAAGGCTTTAACCAGCTCTGGATCCTGAGAAATCGTCTTTTCATTTGTGACGATGACCGGTGTATAATAGTCGAGCTTGTCGGAATAATCCTTGACGTACAGCATATCCAGCGGTTCGCCCCGCAGTTCGGCTTCAATACCCGTCCAAGCGTAGAAAATCCACGCAAAATCGATATCACGCTTCACGGCTGTAAAATAATCGGCATCCCCGATATTAAGAAATTTCACCTTTTTAACATCAGCACCTTGTAGATCCATAATTGATTTCATCACCGCTTGCTCTACCGGAGATCCCCAACCGCCGTATGATTTACCTTCAAAATCTTTGGGCGACTTGATATTGCGATCCTTGGGAGCGGCAAACCCCGATGTGTTGTGCTGAATAATCGCAGCAATAGAGACGAGCGGAACACCCTGTGTCCGGCTTTGAGTAACGTTCTCTTGCACACTTACGCCAAACGGTGCTTCACCCGAAGCGACCATCGCCTCCGAACCGCCCGAACCTGGCAGTGAAATGCTTACATCAAGTCCTTCCTCGGCAAAATACCCTTGTTCCTTGGCTACATAAAGGCCGGTATGATTCGTGTTCGGGCTCCAATCGAGGACGACTTTGACAGGCTTCAGCTCTTTACTTTGCTGTTTGTCCGGTTCGGCCTTGGTAGTCTGGTTGCTTGCACTTCCATCGGCACCGCCGCTGCAGCTCGCCAAAATCAGCAGCATACAGGACAGGACGATAGCAAAGAGGGTTCTGGTTTGTTGCTTCATACATCATTCTCTCCTTTTTTTGCTTAGATTTCCGCAGCCTGTTCATTATTCAACCCTGGATGGCTGTACCGTTATTATGCCGTTTGCCGGGCACAAAAAAAGCGCCCCGGATCGGGACGCATAGGTACAATGTAAATGGAAATAATATTCCATACACTTATGGCTTCCTACGCTGGCATTATCCAGATCAGGTTTAAGGGTCAGTATCTTGAAGGGATACAATCTCAGCCGGCCGATTCCAGCACCCCTGAACTATTTAACTGCAGTTACACCTGTCATTATAGATTCCCTCTGGCGTTCTGTCTAGTGCTGGAGCAAGTGTGAAGAGGAAGAACTGGTCAGTACAATCGGTTTCCTTCCCTGCTAAATACAGGGGATTTGCTTTTTTCTTGGCAAGAAGTTATAATGTAAATAACTGATTCCTAAAGGCGATATTCACATATTGAAAAGAGTATCACTTTGAAAAACTGGAACTTTTTTCAATATGTGAATTTTTTTTATGACAAGTAGAAAAAGGATCATGTTAATCTGTAGGTAGGAGGTATACCTTCATGGAAACTGGAACAGTAAAATGGTTCAACGCTGAGAAAGGTTTTGGCTTTATCGAAGTGGAAGGCGGAAATGACGTATTCGTACATTTCAGCGCTATCACTGGCGAAGGCTTCAAAACCCTTGACGAAGGCCAACGCGTACAATTCAACGTTGTTCAAGGCAACCGCGGACCGCAAGCCGAAAACGTTGTAAAACTGTAATGCAGGCAAAGCTGCTCTTAATGCGTTTTTCTTTTCGCATTAAGGGCAGTTTTTATTCAATTTTTGGCACTAAATGGCAATGAAGCAGCAGTATACGTGGGGGTAGGCCCTGTTATACATATACTTAGCATTTAACGGTGGAATGGTCTTGACATCTTTTCAGACAGAGATTTTGGCTGCCTACCTGGTTGAATTGAAAACTCTTTTTGAGGAGGGGAATTATGAACTACCGTAAAAAAACGTTAGAGGAAATTCCTGAGGAGAATACACCAGTTTGGACCTGCACTAGCGACGATTGCAACGGATGGATGAGGGATAATTTCACGTTTGACTTTAGTCCGGTATGCCCTCTGTGCTCATCTGAAATGGAGAAGGGGATGCGGATGCTACCACAGCTGGTAAATCCCACCTTTGAGCAGAAGTCATCGCTAGACAAGGAGTAGCCTGATCGTTAGACCCATTTAATACCACATACTTAAGACAGCCGCTTTCGCGCTTGAGCGAAATGCGGTTGTTTTTTTATCTGACATTATGCATAAGGGATGTGGTGGGATGGAGTTTAAAGTTGAGAAAGATGTCGAAAAATGGAGAAAGTGATTGCATCTCAATTGGAAATCTAATATGTTGGAATTACTACGAAGAATCTACAACTTAGAAGGGGGGATCTACCCGCCTATGCAAGATCATTTTAAGGTAGCATCCCAGGTATTTGATATTCCCTCCAGCGGCAAGCAAAAAAAGGCTGCCATCATCGTTGCTGTTATCATAATGATCATATCGACGATCGCACTTCCTCATGGAATGAGATCGCTTCCTGAAATTGACCCCTTCCTATCCGCTTCCACTGCATGGCTTATTTTTGGCGATTTGTTAACCTCGTATATTGTGTATAGCCAATATCGCGCGTCGGGGCTTCCGTGTCTTCTGGTGTTGTCCTGTACCTACCTGTACACTGGCTTAATGACAACGATGCACATTGTCACCTTTCCCGGCCTTTTGAAAAATATGTTGCAGTTCGGTCCAGAAAGCCAGACGGCGGTTTGGCTGTGGGCGTTTTGGCATGGCGGCTTTGCCATAGGAATATTATTATATATTTTCACAAAAGTACGCTGGTCAAAGCCCCTGGAAACCGTGGAGCAAATTTTCAATTTGGGCACGGCAGGGATTGTGATTACACTACTGACCGTCTTTGGAATGTTAGAATTAGCGATGGCAAGCGGTGATTTACTGCCTGGCATCATTCATAATGGGGATTACAGAAAACTAAATACTTCAGGAATCGGTCCTGTCATATGGATTTTGAATCTCCTTGCTCTAATTGCGATGGGATACCGAACGAAGGGACAAACTGTCTTGAATTTATGGCTCACTGTAGCCGTCCTCGCGCTCTTAACGGACATTACCCTTACGTTATTCGCGGGTACCCGGTTTACGCTAGGTTGGTATTTGGCGAAGGTGAATTCAGCCTTTGCGGCTACGGTTGTAATCATCTCTGCTTTAAGCGAGGTGAACCGCTTATTTATCCGGTTATCAGAGCAGCATCGGCAGCTGGTGGAGTCTGGTAGACAGTTGGAGCAGGTAAATGAGAAGCTGACACAGCTAACGAATTTGGACGGGCTGACGGAAATACCGAATCGCCGGCGATTTGACGAAATTTTAGCTTGGGAAATGGTCTGTCCAGAGGAAAGGCTTACTTCATTGTCCCTTCTGATTATCGATGTGGACTGCTTCAAATCATATAATGACCACTATGGTCATCAGGGCGGGGATCAAGTGCTCAAAATGATCGCTCAAACGATATATAATGGGGTTAAGGGAATTCATGGATTTGCAGCGCGTTACGGCGGGGAGGAGTTTGTCGTCGTGCTGTCGGACTGTGACGCCGGGGAAACCAGGCAGGTGGCAGAAATGATACGGAAAGCGGTGGCCGGTTTGGCCATAAAACACGAGGTGTCCATATTTGCGAGCCATGTGACGATCAGCATTGGAGGGTATTGCTTGGCTCCGAAGGATCCGATGGACCAGCAGGACTTGATCCGCCGGGCTGATCATTGTCTATATAAAGCCAAAGATGCCGGGCGGAATCAATCCGTTGTTCAGGGCTGGTCGAGGAATACAACTGCTGGCATTATCAGGAGTCTTGATCGGCCGTCATGACGCGATACTGCTTGAGCATGAACAATCGCCAGCGTATGATCATTCCATAGGCCAGCAGAAAGAACAAGGCGCCGGTCTGAAGTACGGAGACATACTGTTCTACGGCTTCATGGAGAAGCATTCGGATCGCGAGCAGACCGATCAAGATAAAGACAAAGCTGCGGGAACGCTGGGCAAAAATTTCGCCGTTTACCGTTTCAAAATGCGTCGTCCGGATCAGTGGATAGGAGAACACCAACCAACCAAACGCAAAGGCAATGACTCCCCAAAGTACGGGGATGTGCGTTTGAGGGGCGACAAACATGCATAATCCTGTCGTCATGCCAAGTGGCGGAATGACGATCTTCTTAATCGTAACCGGGCGGCGGCTGGCTTTTAGCCGAATAAACAAGGCTCCTACCGCCATTGCCATAGCGCCGAAGGTAAACACTATTTGCATATAAGAGGGGCTTATTAAGTTCATAGAAGCTTCCTTTCATAAATATGGGATGTAAATACGTTATAATAGATACTAAATAATAAATGTTATCAAGAAACAAGATCATTATAGCACAATCCATCCACCATGGTTCAACCTGTGTGGGAAAGGGGGAATAAAATTGAACAGCGAGTTTACGGTCGCCATCCATTGCCTTTTGTTTCTGAGTAGTAAGGAAGAACAGATAGCGAATAGCGAGCAAATCGCCTGCAGCGTATCTACTCATGCGGCGCGTGTCCGTAAGGTTCTTAGCCTGCTTCGTAAACACGGCTTCGTTACTACAAAGGAGGGTGTCGGCGGAGGTTATTTACTGGCGACAGATATAGATAACATATCACTCGGCGATTTGTATCGGATTTTCGCCCGCGGTTCCTTGCATCCGGGCTGGTGTTCCGGTAATGAGAAATCCTCATGTTTTATTTCGTCTAATATCCATAACGTCATGGATAAGATATTCAGTGAAGGTGAGGCGCGTTTGGAGGCTTATTTCGATGAGCTTCACCTATCGGACGTTACAAAGCTGCTACAGCAGTGTGATTCTGAGATAGTTCAGAAATTGTCTGAACAATAGGGAGAGGAGTTTGAAAATGAGCTTACAAAAGGAATCAGGGACATGGTCGTTTTTTGTTGGGTCTTACGCTCAAAGTGACAAGCCGGGGATTTATTTATGCGAGCTTGACCGACAATCGGGGAAACTGCGGATCCGTCTGGACATGGATGGGATTGTGAATCCGTCCTTTATCGTTGTGGACAAGGAAGCGGGTCGGTTGTACGCAGTGAGCGAGCAGGAGAATGGAGGTGTGGCAAGTTACGCGATTGACCCGGCAAATGGCAAGCTATCAATACTTAGCGAAATGCCGACACTTGGTTCTAATCCTTGTCACCTTGCAGTTTTGCATGGAGTAGAAGGGCATTTGTTAGTCGCTAATTATACCAGCGCGCATGTGAATAGCTTCGAGCTTAGCGAAAATGGAGTGCTTGCTGAAATGAAGGGTATCGTTCAGCATAAAGGCAGCGGGCTATGGCCGGATCGACAGGAAGCGGCGCATGCGCACAGCATTATTCCGAGTCGAAGCGGAAAATATGCCTATGTCTCCGATCTGGGTATCGACCAAATTATCACCTACCGTCTCCAGGAAGGCCGTTTTGTCAAACATGGCGAGGTGAAGCTTCCGGCCGGCTCCGGTCCGAGACATTTTGTCATTCACCCTTCGGAACGTTTTGCTTATGGAATCAATGAATTAAACAATACGATGACGTTGTATTCCTATGATCCTGCTGAAGGAGCCTTGGAGATCAAGGAACATTACAGCACGCTGCCAGAGGGTTTCAAGGGAGAAAATTATCCTGCGGACATTCATTTCTCTACGGATGGACGATTCGTTTACGGCTCCAATCGGGGCCACAACAGCCTTGTACAATTTACCATCGATCCCGAAACCGGACGACTGGATGATCCGAAATGGATAGGAACCGGTGGGAGTTGGCCCCGGAATTTCGCCGTATTTGAAGACTATGTGATTGTAGCCAATCAATTTGGAAACAATTTGGTAGCTTTTCATAGGGATGATGAAACCGGGATGCTATCATCTACCGGACATCAGCTAGCCATAAGCCAGCCATCATGTATCGAGCCATACATATAACACGGCTAGAAATCTGCCCGATAGCATGAGCAAAGTTCTAGATTCAGCAGCCCCGCGGGGGCGCCAGACATTCGACAAGACGGTCCTCGGTAAAGAGAGCGGCGTTTGGCATTCCTGCGGGGCTTTTATTTCACTTGAGGCGACAAGTCTCCCACTTATTCAAAACTCCACTGTATTCCTTAGTAAAACCGCGCTAATTAAATCCATTCTACGTTGTAATTAATCCCCCACCCGTTAAGAACCAATGCTTCTGTCCCAACATACTTTAATCATTGACATTTGCCCAGCGCCCGGCATTCGGAAAGGAGTACTGGCTGGAACTACGGCCATAAGTCCTGATAACTTGGACTATAAGGGGAGCTTATGACGAATTTATTTATTTTAAATAAAACGTTTGACAATACCGCATAGGCACATATAAAATATCACCATAGCATACTAAACAGGTAGGAATAATTAAATATTGTTCTCGCCGTACCGACGGAGGAACGCTCTACTTGCCTTGGCAGACACGGGTGCGGCTCGGTTTGACCGTGGGGCTTTGGGGCGTGTCCTCCGTTTTCCCGTATTTTGGGGTGAGCACGGTAGCTTTCTTGGGTCAGATGAAGCGAAATAACATGTGAGTTGGGGAGTGATACGATGAGCAGATGGTGGAGGCAAACGATTCTTGTCGGTTTGGTAGTGGTGTTGTCCTTGAGTTTGGCAGCTTGCTCAGCAAATACAAAAAACGAGTCGGCCAGCGCAGAGGGCTCTTCATCCGGCGGTGGAAAGGATATCGAGCTTCTAAACGTATCCTATGACCCGACCCGGGAATTATACGAAAAATACAACGCAGCATTTGCCGCATATTGGGAGAAGGAAAAGGGACAAAAGGTCAAGATTAAACAATCCCATGGCGGCTCCGGCAAGCAAAGCCGCGCCGTCATCGATGGATTGGAGGCCGACGTCGTTACGCTCGCTCTGGGCTATGACGTCGATGCAATTCAAAAGAGCGGCCTGATTAAAGAGGGCTGGCAGCAAAAATACGAGCACAACAGTGCCCCCTACACCTCGACGATCGTATTTTTGGTCCGTAAAGGAAATCCGAAGGGAATCAAAGATTGGAACGATTTGCTTAAGGATGGGGTAGCGGTCATCACACCTAATCCACAAACCTCCGGCGGGGCGCGCTGGAACTATTTAGCCGCCTGGGGTTATGCGCTGCATCACAACAATAACGATGAAACCAAGGCTCAGGAGTTTGTGAAGGAGCTGTACCAGCATGTTCCTGTTCTGGACAGCGGCGCGCGCGGCGCAACGACAACCTTCGTCGAACGGGAAATCGGGGATGTGCTTCTGGCTTGGGAGAATGAGGCTTGGCTATCCGTGAAGGAGCTTGGCCCGGACAAATTCGACATCGTCTACCCTTCCGAAAGTATTTTGGCTGAGCCTCCTGTGGCCGTTGTTGACAAAAACGTCGACAAAAACGGGAAACGTGAGGTAGCTGAAGCTTACTTGAAATATTTGTACTCGGAGGAAGGCCAGACGATTGCCGCACAAAATTATTACCGTCCGACGCTGGAAAGCGTAAGCGCGAAATTTGCCGATCAGTTCCCGAAGATCAAGCTGTTTACGATCGATGAGGCGTTTGGCGGCTGGGAACAGGCGCAAACGAAGCATTTTAGCGATGGTGGAATATTCAGTCAGATTTATGTACCTAAATAACCAACCGTACCTCACGGAGGCTGATGGAGAAAGGATGAAGCTGCATGCGCAGTAGCACGACAAAGCGCGGAGTGCTGCCCGGGTTCGGGCTGACGATGGGGTTCAGCGTACTATATCTCAGTTTGGTCGTGCTGATTCCGCTTTCCGCACTGCTGTTGAACTCTACAGGACTGACCTGGGAGAAATTTTGGAATATTGCAACCGATCCACGGGTACTTGCCTCTTATAAAGTAAGTCTTATGACTGCAGCGGCTGCCGGACTTATAGATGCGTTTCTTGGTCTGCTGCTTGCCTGGGTTCTTGTCAGATACGATTTTCCAGGCAAAAAACTGTTCGACGCCATGATTGATCTTCCTTTTGCGCTTCCTACCGCGGTGGCTGGCGTTTCGCTAACGGCGATCTACTCCGGGAATGGCTGGATTGGCTCCTTGTTTGAACCTCTGGGCATCAAAATTGCCTTTACGCCGGTCGGCATTACACTAGCGCTGATGTTCATCGGAATTCCATTCGTTGTAAGAACGGTTGGGCCGGTGCTTCAGGAGCTTGATGCCGAGGTGGAGGAAGCGGCAGCTACTCTAGGGGCGGGACGGTTCAAAACATTCCGCTCCGTCATTTTACCCGAGCTGCTGCCGCCGCTCATTACGGGCTTTGCACTCGCTTTTGCGCGGGGAATCGGGGAGTACGGCTCGGTTGTCTTCATCTCCGGCAACATGCCGATGAAGACGGAAATTGCTCCGCTTCTCATCATGTCAAAGCTGGAGCAGTTTGATTATGCCGGTGCTACAGCCGTAGCCCTCATCCTGCTGCTCATATCCTTCGTGCTGCTGCTGCTCATCAACCTGCTCCAGCGCAGCATCCGAAAAACGGCACGTTAACGCTAGCTGCTGACAGGTAGAAAGAATTTTGATTTTACGCGAAAGGGGAACAACATGATGGCCGGTTCTGTGCCGCTTGCAACAAAAAAATCGGCTTCTATAGGAAGACGTACCGGGAAAGAGAGCGGTATCGTGAAATGGGTATTGATCACGCTTGCCACACTTGTCCTGTTATGGCTTATCGTGCTCCCGCTCGCGGTCGTTATCACCGAAGCACTTAAAAAGGGCTGGGATGTTTATTTAGAAGCCATCCGGGATCCGGATGCTTTATCCGCACTCCGGCTGACGCTGCTGGTCGCTGTCGTAACTGTCCCACTCAATACTGTATTCGGCGTCGCGGCGGCTTGGGTCATTACCAAGTTTAAATTTAAGGGCAAACAGGTACTCGTGACGCTCATTGATCTTCCATTTGCTGTTTCACCGGTGATCGGCGGCTTAATATATGTCCTTGTATATGGTGCGAACGGATGGTTCGGCCCGTGGCTGCAGGAGCACGATCTCAAGGTGATTTTCGCCTTACCGGGGATCATCCTTGCCACGTTGTTCGTCACATTCCCGTTTGTTGCTAGAGAATTGATACCGCTTATGGAGGATCAGGGCCAGCAGGAGGAGGAAGCAGCCGTCACGCTGGGCGCGCGCGGTTTCCGCATTTTTTGGAAAGTGACGCTTCCTAATATCAAATGGGGCTTATTGTACGGCATTATCCTGTGCAATGCGAGAGCGATGGGAGAATTCGGGGCGGTGTCGGTCGTTTCCGGTCATATCCGCGGAGAAACCAACACGCTGCCGCTGCATGTGGAAATTTTGTACAATGAGTATCAATTTGCCGCCTCCTTTGCGGTTGCTTCACTGCTATTGCTGCTTGCGCTAGTAACGTTGCTGCTTAAAAGCTGGTTCACCCGCAAGAGTCAGCACTAGGGGGAAATAAAGATGACAAGAATAAAAACCGGTATGCGCAAAGTTTATCATAGGCGGGTTCATTTCAAATCTGATTTATGATTAGGAGGCGACCAGATGGCAAAACCACTCAAGGTAGATGAGATATGGCTGGAGCGGATCGCAGAGCTGCTGGGTGGAATGGAGTTCGGATCGCTCAACATCGTCGTCCATGAAGGGCAAATCGTTCAAGTGGAGCGCACGGAACGAAAGCGTTATGAGCTCGGTGTTTCCAGCACTTCCAGTACGTCGAGTACGACCAGGTCATCCGGATCGTCCCGCCGTACGTCCAAACCAGCGCGTTAGTCGGGATCGAAGTATTTCCGAAAAAAATTCCGTACGAAGTTTTTCAATGCTCAAGGTGGACTTTAGGGACTGTGCGAACATTTTTATTGTCTTAAATACGCTAGAGCTGCGCTCGGGGGGACCGAGCTTTGGAATTTAGTTGCATTTTGTACATTTACTTTAGAGTGATTTCCAGAGTTTAGGGGAATAGTTGAAAAAAGTACATTTAAACGGGCCTAGTGAGCTGATTGAACCGATAAGGGTTGGATTTAGATGTACATTTTACAATTAAAATGGATCAATTAGAGAAATCAAGTAAAATAGATGTGCAATTTACATCTAAACCATGGGAAATTTTTTTATTACGGGATTACGGCTTGAGGATGTAGATGAAGAGAAAATTTTCGGTGAAGTAGCGATCGATTCGCACAAAAAGGACCTGGCGGGAGCTTACCGCTAGGTCCTTTCGTTTTAGGCCGCCGCCCAGCAAGCATTGGCAGTGTATCTTAGGGCTCTGCTTCTTCCCCGGGCCGATCCTCGCTGGCAGTGGCCGCTGCCACAGCGTAGCCGACATAAGGCCGGGATTTCCGCGGCTTGGCTCGATCAAGGCGAAAGCCGCCTGCAAACAGCAGCAGCTGAGCCGCAAGGATATAAGGAGCCAGGAACGATCCAGCTAAATGTAGCAGCGTAATGGCAGAGATCGTTATCGCTAGGACTCGAAGCAGCGTAGAGCGCTCATTTTTTCGGTATCCACCAAGAAGCGCCGGATAAAGCAGAAGTAGGGAGAACCATACCGAAACCAATTGAATCCATGAGTATAGAAGACTCCAGAACTGCTGACTGCCGGATGCTACTGAATCATTAAGCAGCTGGAATAGTCGAAGCAAAGAGAAAAATAAAACTGCAGCAAACAGAAAAGACAAGGCCGGCCGAATGCAACGCCAAAATAATCCACCCCAGGTTGGCTGCTCAATATGCCGCAGCAGTTTTTCACGTTCGGCAATGAGGCGCTCGCTTTCCCGCTCCAGCGTTTTAAGCAGGAGAGGAAGTCTTGCATCATCAAGGTCTGCGGCATAAGCCGCAATTTGAGCCAGTACATTATCCGTCGCATAGGGGGCTGCTCGGCAAGCTAGCAGCTTTTTGAGCAAATTGTTTTTTTCCGAAACCGGGATACTTGGCTTGTCCGTTACGAGCATTAACGGTCCGGTGGCCGACGCGTACAATTCCAGGCTTATTCTAAGATGCTCCAGTCGGGAGTTTTCTTCTCTCGCCGTTTTGCGCCGGGATGCCATGTACACACCGAGAAAAGCGACGAGCGCAAGGAAGGCGGTTAAGGCTGCTTTTTCGTGCAGCTGAAGCCAAGTAACCCAATCCGACAGTGACACCGTAATCACCCTTTCCATATTCCTTATACCACTATGGCACACGATGCCAGCTATTTTCAAGCGTTGATAACGAAAACTGTACTTTATTGCGTTGTACTATCGGATACGAAAAGCATGTTCGGGGGAAGAGTGAGTGTACCTGCGTGGAGCTGTCCGAATCCGCCGGTAGGGATAACATGCGCAAGACGGCTGTTAGAAGCTTCTATTGGTTGCGGATGATAATTTTACGAGCAAGATTCGATATAAACACCTTAGTGACCACCGTTAGAACTGGTCTCCAAGAAGGACTTTCGGGAGATGCAACTACAAGAAGTGGCGCTGCTTTGCTAGTAAAGGGCAGGCAAATGTGGAATGAACCGATACTGGTCTGATAACTTCGTTTTCCGGTTTTGGACTTGTCCATTTGTGATAATTATAATATAGAGCAGAAAGTAAGGATTACGGATTATCAACGATAACTATAGAGAGGACGTATGGATGATGAAAATCGCATTGATTGGAGCAACGGGGACAATAGGTAAAAAAATAGCGGAGGAAGCGCTGCTCCGCGGCCATGATGTGACAGCGATTGTGCGTAATGAGAGCCGTCTAGCGGTGGAGGACGAAACGGGGGGCGGACTTGTAAAGAAAGGAAAACGCGGACAACTTCGTGCCGTAGCCGGAGACATTCTCGTACCTGATTCGATAGCTCGGGCGGTTGAGGGGCACGATGTCGTTATTAGTGCCTACGGACCCTGCTTTGGAGAAGAAGATGAAATGCAGGAGGCTACGCGTTCTCTGATTGAGGGAACCAAGCGTGGAGGCGTCCACCGCTTGATCGCCGTAGGAGGGGCAGGGGGACTTGAAGTGGCGCCAGGCGTTCGGCTGATGGATACGGCAGAGTTTCCTGAGGAAATTTTGCCCTTGGCGCGAGCACATAGCGAAGCGCTTGCGATTTATCAGGAGACGGACCTCGACTGGACCGTGCTTAGTCCGGCGGCGGTCATTGAACCCGGGAAACGCACCGGGCAATTTCGAATCGGCTTGGATCGCCTTATCACGGATGAGCGCGATCAGAGCCGGATTTCAATAGAGGATTATGCTGCCGCATTGCTGGATGAAGCGGAGGATCCTCAGTTTATTCGGGCGCGGTTTACAGTCGCTTATTAATCAAATAAAGGCGGAAGACAGGGCGTGAAAGTGTAGCTGTGTTGCCTTTAAGCTTACAGGCAAGGGATTAAGAGGAGATGGGACGGATGAAGTTTGTGACCTCTGAGCAAATGAGAGAACTGGACCAATATGCGATTACAAAGACGGGCATTCCTGCAATCTCGTTGATGGAGAATGCCGGTCGGGCTATAGCGGAAGAGGTGCTGCGTTTCTGCCGAGTTCGGTATATGGGTGAACAGGCTAGCGGGTCGGGTTCGGATGTTGCGGCAGAGCGAATCTACGAACGGGTAGCCGGGTATGGCTGGGACCGGACAACGAATGGTGGGGAGCATGAAGGCAGATTGCATGGCGAGCATTGGCTCATCCTGGTCGGGAAGGGCAACAACGGCGGGGACGGGCTGGTGTGTGCCCGTCATTTGGCGGATGCAGGCGTGCGAGTAAGCCTGCTATATGCCGAGTCTGCTGAGCGACTCGGCGGGGATGCGGCGATCCAGTATAGGATCGCCGAAGCGCTGGGCCTGGCGGGGGCAGTGTATGCGCCCGGCCAGGTGGCCGATGCACGATCCCGGGGCGTGACCGGGATCGTCGATGCGCTCCTTGGCACGGGAGCCAAGGGAGCGCCGCGGGGTGCGTACGCCTCCCTGATTCGGGAGGCGAATGAAAGTCGGCTGCCGATTGTGGCAGCCGATATCCCGAGCGGGCTGGACGCCGATACGGGCGCTGTGAACGCCCCCTGCATCCAGGCCCGGATCACGGTATGCCTCGCCTTCCTGAAGGCGGGGTTGACGCAATATCCGGGCGCGAAGGCGGCGGGGGAGGTCATCGTGCGTTATATCGGCATTCCGCGCTTGCTTCCGCCAGGCATGGAGGAAGCAGGTGTTGTGCTCACCGAGGAAGCATTGCGCGGTGAGCTCGGGGTGAACCCGGACCGGCCGCGCGAGGCGGACGGCCATAAGGGCACGTACGGGCACGTGCTGCTGGCCGCAGGCAGCATGCCGATGAGCGGCGCCGGCCTGCTCGCCGCCAAAGCCGCGCTGCGCGCGGGCTGCGGGCTGGCGACGTGGGCGCTGCCGGCAGCGCT